>NZ_KV787854.1:265-31985 GCF_001807145.1 Enterobacter sp. HMSC16D10 | reverse complement strand
CAAGGTCGTGCTCTACCAACTGAGCTATTCCCGCAAATCTGCACTGCTTTTGTTGCTGTCGTAACGTGTAATTCTCTGTCGTTACGGGAGGCGCATTATACGAGAAATCCTTTTAGCTGCAACCCCCCTTAAAGCGATTTTTTCGAAATTCAGTTCAAATGCTTATTTAATCGGCAAGCTGCACAATTTAACGACAAAAACCCGGCCACGCAAGGCGCCGGATCTCAAAATCACAGCTTAATAAAGTTTTCGCGGTAGTAAGAAAGCTCCGCCACGGACTCTCGGATATCGTCCATCGCCTGATGCGTCCCCTGCTTTTTAAAGCCGTCGAGAATTTCAGGCTTCCAGCGACGCGCCAGCTCTTTCAGCGTGCTGACATCCAGATAGCGGTAATGGAAGTAAGACTCCAGCTCCGGCATGTACTTAAACAGGAAACGGCGATCCTGGCCGATGCTATTCCCACAAATAGGTGATTTGCCCGCCGGAACCCACTGTTTCAGGAACTCAAGCGTCGCCAGCTCCGCCTCACGGTCACCCATGGTGCTCGCCTTCACGCGCTCCACCAGGCCACTGCCGGTGTGGGTACGCACGTTCCACTCGTCCATCAACGCCAGCTGGTCATCAGACTGATGCACCGCAATCGTAGGCCCTTCCGCCAGGATATTCAGGTTGGCGTCCGTCACCAGGGTTGCAATTTCAATGATGCGATCACGCTCGGGATCCAGCCCGGTCATTTCGAGATCGATCCAAATCAGGTTGTTTTCATCCGCGCTCATGTTATTTTCCACCCTTCTCGCATAACCGGCAGTAGCAGGTTAACTAGTATTAATTAGAGTGTATCATAGAGGTTTTGCCCCCTACGGGCGACCAGGAGCCAGTGCGATTGAGTAAAAATAAACTCTCCAAAGGGCA
Source organism: Enterobacter sp. HMSC16D10 (assembly GCF_001807145.1). Classification (NCBI taxonomy): domain Bacteria; kingdom Pseudomonadati; phylum Pseudomonadota; class Gammaproteobacteria; order Enterobacterales; family Enterobacteriaceae; genus Enterobacter; species Enterobacter sp. HMSC16D10. The sequence continues at coordinate 31,073 of NZ_KV787854.1, read as the reverse complement.
GCAGCGCCGCGTGAATGCCAATCACCAGCGCCGTCTTAAAACCACTGCGGAGAAGGTCGATTACGACGACAACCTGTTTGGCGACCCAACGGAAGGCGTAGTCATCAGCCGTTTCGGTATGCACGCTGACGTGGAATCCGCCGATGGTGCGATTCACCGCTGCAACATCCGCCGGACCATTCGTTCTCTGGTGACCGGCGACCGGGTCGTCTGGCGACCGGGTAAAGAGGCGGCGGAAGGCGTAACGGTAAAAGGTATTGTTGAAGCGGTCCATGAGCGCACGTCCGTGTTAACCCGTCCCGATTTCTACGACGGGGTCAAACCGATTGCCGCCAACATTAACCAGATTGTTATCGTATCGGCGATTTTGCCCGAACTGTCACTCAATATTATCGACCGATACCTCGTCGCCTGCGAAACGCTGCAGGTTGAACCGATCATCGTGCTGAACAAAATCGATCTGCTGGACGACGACGGGATGGCCTTCGTCAATGAGCAGATGGATATCTATCGCAAAATTGGCTATCGCGTCCTGATGGTCTCCAGCTACACCAAAGATGGCCTGAAACCGCTTGAAGAGGCACTGACCGATCGCATCAGCATCTTTGCGGGCCAGTCCGGCGTGGGTAAATCGAGCCTGCTGAACAACCTGCTTGGCCTTCAGCAAGAGATCCTCACCAACGATGTGTCTGACGTCTCGGGCCTGGGCCAGCACACCACCACCGCGTCACGCCTGTATCACTTCCCACATGGCGGCGACGTGATCGACTCCCCGGGCGTGCGAGAGTTCGGTTTATGGCACCTTGAGCCGGAACAAATCTTTAACGGATTTGTCGAATTCCATGATTATTTAGGCGCTTGCAAGTACCGCGACTGTAAACACGATAACGACCCAGGCTGCGCTATCCGTGAAGCGGTTGAGAAAGGCGAAATCGCGGAGACCCGCTTCGAGAATTATCACCGCATTCTTGAGAGCATGGATCAGGTAAAAACGCGTAAAAACTTTTCTGATTCTGATAACTGACAACTAAGCTAAGCATCGCTAAAATCGTCCCCTTTTTTCAGGTTCCGGTGGCTTACCGCCGGATCAGGAACGACAAAACAATGGCCTGGAGGCTACCTTGTTAAACGCATTTAAACTTTCGCTTCAATACATTCTGCCAAAACTGTGGCTCACTCGCCTGGCGGGCTGGGGCGCGAGCAAACGCGCAGGCTGGCTGACCAAACTGGTCATCGACCTTTTCGTAAAATATTACAAGGTCGACATGAAAGAGGCGCAGAAGCCGGATACCGCCAGCTACCGCACCTTCAACGAATTCTTCGTGCGCCCGCTGCGTGACGACGTGCGCCCGGTGAACACCGACCCTAACGTCCTGGTGATGCCGGCAGACGGCGTGATCAGCCAGTTGGGTAACATCGAAGACGACAAAATTCTGCAGGCGAAGGGCCATAACTACAGCCTGGAAGCGCTGCTGGCGGGTAACTACCTGATGGCGGATCTGTTCCGCAACGGTACCTTTGCCACCACCTATCTGTCACCGCGCGACTACCACCGCGTGCACATGCCGTGTAACGGCATCCTGCGTGAAATGATTTACGTCCCGGGCGATCTGTTCTCCGTGAACCACCTGACCGCGCAGAACGTGCCAAACCTGTTTGCCCGTAACGAGCGCGTCATCTGCCTGTTCGATACTGAATTTGGCCCTATGGCCCAGATTCTGGTCGGTGCGACCATCGTCGGCAGCATCGAAACCGTCTGGGCAGGCACCATCACCCCGCCGCGCGAAGGCGTGATCAAACGCTGGACCTGGCCTGCCGGTGAAGCGGAAGGTTCCGTGGCCCTGCTCAAAGGTCAGGAGATGGGCCGCTTTAAGCTGGGCTCCACCGTGATCAACCTGTTTGCGCCGGGCAAAGTGAAGCTGGCTGAACAGCTTGAAAGCCTGTCGGTGACAAAGCTGGGCCAGCCGCTGGCGGTCTCTACCGAAACCTTCGTGACGCCAGATGCAGAGCCTGCTCCGCTGTCACAGGAAGAGATCCAGGCCGAGCACGACGCCAGCCCGCTGGTTGACGACAAAAAAGACGAAGGCTAACAACAGAAGGATCGCTGACGTGCGCCCGATTATCGTTCTACTGATGGCCTGGTGCCTCAGCATGGGGGCGTACGCAGCGACAGCCCCCGACGCCAAACAGATAACCCAGGAACTGGAGCAGGCAAAAGCGGCCAAACCCGCTCAGCCAGAGACCGTCGAGTCGCTCCAGTCCGCACTGAACGCGCTTGAGGAGCGGAAAGGCTCGCTTGAGCGCGCTCAGCAGTATCAGCAGGTTATCGACAACTTCCCCAAACTCTCGCAGACGCTGCGCGCGCAGCTCAATAACTTGCGCGACGAACCGCGCGATGTGCCGGCAGGGATGACCTCCGACGCGTTGAACCAGGAGATCCTGCAGGTCAGCAGCCAGCTTCTGGAAAAGAGCCGCCTTGCTCAGCAGGAGCAGGAGCGAGCGCGCGAAATTGCCGACTCCCTCAGCCAGCTTCCGCAGCAGCAAACCGACGCCCGCCGCCAGCTTAATGAAGTTGAGCGCCGCGTGGGGACACAAAACGGCAACACGCCACAGGCGCAGGCCCAAAATCTGGGCCTGCAGGCAGAATCGGCTCGCCTGAAGGCCCTTGTCGATGAGCTCGAGCTGGCGCAGCTTTCCGCCAATAACCGCCAGGAGCTGTCGCGGATGCGCTCAGAACTCGCTCAGAAGCAGAGCGAGCAGCTGGACGCCTATCTTCAGGCCTTGCGCAACCAGCTCAATAGCCAGCGCCAGCGTGAAGCGGAGCGCGCGCTGGAAAGTACCGAGCTGCTGGCAGAAAATAGCGATAACCTGCCTGCCGGCATCGTTGAGCAGTTTAAGGTCAACCGTGAGCTTTCGGCCGCGCTGAATCAACAGGCGCAGCGTATGGATCTGGTGGCCTCGCAGCAGCGTCAGGCCACTAATCAAACCCTTCAGGTTCGCCAGGCGCTCAACACCCTGCGCGAACAGTCCCAGTGGCTCGGATCGTCAAACCTGCTGGGCGAAGCGCTACGCGCCCAGGTCGCGCGCCTGCCGGAGATGCCGAAGCCGCAGCAGCTGGATACCGAAATGGCCCAGCTACGTGTTCAGCGACTGCATTTTGAAGATCTTCTCAATAAGCAGCCGCAAATCCGCCAGATCCGTCAGGCTGACGGACAGCCTCTGACCAGCGAGCAAAGCCGCATTCTGGAAGCCCAGCTGCGTACCCAGCGTGAACTGCTGAACTCTCTGCTCCAGGGCGGGGATACGCTGATTCTTGAGCTGACCAAGCTAAAAGTGTCCAACAGCCAGCTGGAAGATGCGTTGAAAGAGGTGAACGAGGCGACGCACCGTTATCTCTTCTGGACGTCCGACGTGCGTCCGATGACCTTCTCGTGGCCAATTGAGATTGTCCAGGATCTGCGCCGTCTGATTTCGCTGGATACCTTCAGCCAGCTGGGACAGGCCAGCGTGATGATGCTCACCAGCAAAGAGACCATTTTCCCGCTGCTGGGGGCGTTAATTCTGGTGGGCTTCAGCATTTACTCGCGCAGACATTTCACCCGCTTCCTCGAGCGTTCCAGTTCCCGGGTGGGGAAGGTTACCCAGGATCACTTCTGGCTGACGTTGCGCACCGTATTCTGGTCGATTCTCGTCGCCTCCCCGCTGCCGGTGCTGTGGATGACGCTGGGCTATGGCCTGCGGGAAGCCTGGCCCTATCCGCTCGCGGTAGCGATTGGCGATGGCGTCACCGCCACGGTACCGCTGCTGTGGGTGGTAATGATTTGCGCCACCTTTGCGCGACCCAATGGCCTGTTCATCGCCCACTTTGGCTGGCCGCGTAATCGCGTGGCGCGCGCCATGCGTTACTATCTGATGAGCATCGGGCTGATTGTGCCGCTGATTATGGCGCTGATCATGTTCGATAATCTCAACGACCGGGAGTTTTCAGGCTCGCTGGGCCGCCTCTGCTTTATGCTGATATGCGGAGCGCTGGCCATCGTCACGCTCAGCCTGAAGCGCGCGGGTATTCCGCTCTATCTGGATAAAACCGGCAGCGGCGACAACATGTTCAACCGGCTGCTCTGGAACCTGCTGCTCAGCGCACCGTTGATTGCGATGCTGGCAGCCGCGGTGGGTTACCTGGCGACGTCGCAGGCGCTGTTGGCACGTCTCGAAACCTCGGTGGCCATCTGGTTCCTGCTGCTGGTGGTGTATCACGTTATCCGCCGCTGGATGCTGATCCAGCGGCGTCGCCTGGCGTTTGACCGTGCCAAACATCGCCGGGCGGAGATCCTCGCTCAGCGCGCGCGGGGTGAGGAGGAGCCAAACCACGTTAACAGTACGGAAGGTACGACGGAGGCGGATGAGGTCGAACTGGATCTGGATGCCATCAGTACCCAGTCCCTGCGTCTGGTTCGCTCCATCCTGATGCTGATTGCCCTCCTGTCGGTGATCTTCCTGTGGTCGGAGATCCACTCGGCATTTGGCTTCCTGGAGAACATCTCGCTGTGGGACGTGACCTCGACGGTGCAGGGCGTTGAAAGCCTGGAGCCGATCACCTTAGGGGCGGTGCTGATTGCCATTCTGGTGCTGATCATCACCACCCAACTGGTGCGCAACTTCCCGGCACTGCTGGAGCTGGCGCTGCTGCAGCATCTGGATTTAACGCCGGGTACGGGCTATGCAATCACGACCATTACCAAGTATCTGATCATGCTGTTTGGCGGTCTGGTTGGCTTCTCGATGATCGGCATTGAGTGGTCGAAGCTCCAGTGGCTCGTCGCAGCGCTCGGCGTTGGGTTAGGTTTTGGTTTACAGGAGATCTTCGCCAACTTCATCTCGGGCCTGATTATTCTGTTCGAAAAACCGATCCGCATTGGCGATACCGTCACGATCCGCGATCTGACCGGCAGTATCACGAAGATCAACACCCGAGCGACGACGATCAGCGACTGGGATCGGAAAGAGATCATCGTGCCAAACAAGGCGTTTATTACCGAGCAGTTCATCAACTGGTCGCTCTCAGACTCCGTTACCCGTGTGGTGCTGACGGTACCGGCACCGTCGGACGCGAACAGCGAAGAGGTCACCCAGATCCTCTACACTGCCGCGGAGCGCTGCTCGCTGGTCATCGACAACCCGGCGCCGGAAGTTTTCCTTGTGGATTTACAGCAGGGGATTCAGATTTTCGAGCTGCGTATCTACGCCGCCGAAATGGGACACCGTATGCCGCTGCGCCATGAGATCCACCAGCTGATTCTGGCGGGCTTCCGCGAGCACGGTATTGATATGCCGTTCCCACCGTTCCAGATGCGTCTGGAAAGCCTGGACGGGCGTAAAACGGGAAGAACGCTGACGTCAGCGGCGCGTACGCGCCCGGCGGGCAGCTTATAACGCATCTCCCCTCCCTTTCGGGAGGGGAATATTCCCGCTACGCCACTTCTGCGACGTACGCCGTCGCGCGTCGACGGTAATTCTCATAAATTCCCATCGCTAACAGCGAGAAGAAGATGGGACCGCCCACCATCCACAGCGCGCTGTTCCAGTCGTTCGCCTCAATTACCGGCTGAATAATGGTAAAGATGTTGGCAAACGCCACCACCAGCACCACCACCGTGGTCGCCAGCAGCGTTGCCGCGCGGGTTTTAAAAATCACAAACGGACGTTCAAGCTCCTGCTTCGCCTTAAAGAACGGGAACGCCAGGGTCAGGAACAGGTACGGCAGCGTCATCGACACGTTCGCCATCAGGGTCAGCTTGTTATAGAACGCCGATGCGGTATCACCGCCAAATGACACCAGCAGAATAAACACGCACACCAGCAGACACTGCATCCACATAGCGTTGGCAGGCATGCCTGCGGTATTGAGCTGGGTCATGCGTCCCGGCCACAGCGCTTTTGGCGTACCCTGGATGATCGCTTTCAGCGGCGAGTAGATCAGCGTGAAGAATGCGCCGGTATAGGCAAGGAACATCGACAGGCCGGTAATGCGCGCAAACCAGATCCCCATGGTGGCCGATGCTTCCGGCATCAGGTGCATGGCGTTACCCAGCGTCATCCCCAGGCTTTTCATCAGCACGTAGGTAATGTTCCCGAGGTTGGTGGTGTTGTTACTCAATACCTGCTGCCAGTTGGTGCTGACGCCCCAGAGGAAAATCGCCAGTGAATAGCCGATGGAAATCACGATAGCGGCAAAAATAATCCCTTTGGCAAAGTTCTTTTCCGGGTTCTCGGTCTTGTCGACCAGCCCGCCCACCGCTTCAATACCGCCGTAGGCGAAGATGGCAAACACCACGAAGGAGAGCATGGACAGCCCGGACTGGTAACCTGGATTAGGCGAGGAAACGAAGTTCACCTCCTGCGCAAAATGACCACCGTTCAGGCACAGAATGGCAATACTCACCAGCAGCAGCACCAGGTTCAGACACATCACGGAAATACCGCCAACGGCAGTGATACGGGCAATTTTGTTGATGCCTTTTGACGCCACCAGCGTGACCACCACCATCCAGCATACCGCCAGAATCCCGACGACCTGCGTGGAGCTCAGCCCCGCCAGAGACCAGACCTGCGTTTTATCGGCACCGAAAAGAAACGTGGAGAATGGCACCCAGACTTTGGCCGCCGTGCTGACCATCCAGACGACATAAGAGGAGAACCACATAAACGTGCCGATAAAGGCATAACGCGGGCCGACGCTGTTGTTCATCCAGGAGTAGATCCCGCCCTCTTCTTTCCGGTAAGCCGAGCCCATCTCCGCCATCATCAGCGCAAACGGGATAAAGAAGAACAGAGCCGAAACGATATAAAACGGCGTCGCGCTGTAACCCATCAGATAGAACGCTGACGGGCTGTTGGCAAAACCAAAGACTGAGGTAAATATCATCAGGATGAGCCCGGTGAGGGTCATCTTTTTGAGTGACTGGGACATAAAACCATCCGAAAAGGAATTAAACTGCGCGGATGGTAGCAGATGACCAGACTAATATTGTGGCTATAAGGGGCAAATTAAGAAAAAGACCCGTATATTAATAATATGACAGTTTTTAATGTGGCAGGGCCAAATGACCGAGTAGGCCGGGTAAGCGACAGCGCCACCCGGCAATTCTTTAAGCGCGATCGACCGTAAAGGCAATCACATCGCCAAGCTGCTCTGCGCCCAGGGCCAGCATGACCAGACGGTCAACACCCAGCGCCACGCCGGAGCAATCCGGCAGGCCTGCTTTTAATGCTTCAAGCAGATTAACATCAATAGGCTGCTGCGGCAGGCCGCGCGCGGCGCGCTTGCGGTTATCCTGCTCGAAACGCTGCGCCTGCTCGCGGGCGTCGGTCAGTTCGTGGAAGCCGTTCGCCAGCTCAATGCCTTTGTAATAGACCTCAAAACGCTCTGCCACACGGTGGTCTTCGGTACTGATCTGCGCCAGTGACGCCTGGCTTGCCGGGAAGTGATAGACAAACGTCGGACGGTCTTTGCCAATCTGCGGTTCCACGCCGAAGGTGAACAGCAGCTGCAGCAGCGTGTCGCGGTCCTCTTCGGTATCTGCCACGTTGCTCAGATCCAGTTTTGCCGCCACTTCGCGCAGCAGGGTTTTGTCCGCCGACAGCGGATCGATTTCCAGATGGCGCTGGAAGGCCTGCTGATAAGAGAGCGTTTCCGCTTCTGAGCAATCCAGAACCTGCTGAAGCAGATCGTCCACCTCATTCATCAGGCGGTACATATCATAATGCGGGCGGTACCACTCCAGCATGGTGAATTCCGGGTTGTGGTGACGACCCATCTCTTCGTTGCGGAAGCTACGGCACAGCTGATAGACCGGACCACATCCCGCCGCCAGCAGGCGTTTCATGTGGTATTCCGGGCTGGTCATCAGATACAAATTCATGCCCTGAGAGTGGCCGGGGCCAACAAAACGGGTTTCAAACGGGACCAGATGAATATCCGTTACCGTTGCCTGACTCATGCACGGGGTTTCCACCTCCAGGACGCCGCGGTCGGCAAAGAAACGGCGGATCTCCGTCATAATTGCAGCGCGTTTTAACAGATTAGGGATGGATGCGCTCGGCTCCCAGGTGGCCGTTTCGCTCATGAGTTGTTCTCCGATTTCAGACAAGGGCACGAAGTCTACTCGTTAGCAGGGACAGAGACAAATTTTGCGCAGTAAAAAAGCGCATTTCATTTAGGTGAACAATTGCGTGATGCAATTCATCAATCTCAATGATAAATCGCCGGACAGAACAGCAAAAAAATCGAACACGTCAAATTTCCCTGACATCTACACGGTTATACTGTTTTACCCATAAAGGAGCAGTGGAAACGCTTTCGCAATCGTCCTTTTGGACGGGTGAACTACCTTTAGTTTGTCGCGTTGCGAAATAACAAAAATCTGGAGGAATGTCGTGCAAACTTTTCAGGCCGATCTTGCCGTAATAGGCGCTGGCGGGGCTGGATTACGTGCTGCGATTGCTGCAGCGCAAGCTAATCCCAACGCTAAAATCGCATTGATTTCAAAAGTCTATCCAATGCGCAGCCACACGGTGGCCGCAGAAGGAGGATCCGCCGCCGTTGCGCAGGATCATGACAGCTTTGAATACCATTTCCACGACACGGTTGCAGGGGGCGACTGGCTTTGCGAACAGGATGTCGTTGACTACTTTGTGCACCATTGTCCAACGGAGATGACCCAGCTTGAGCAGTGGGGATGTCCGTGGAGCCGCCGCCCGGACGGCAGCGTCAACGTTCGTCGCTTCGGCGGCATGAAGATCGAACGTACCTGGTTCGCCGCCGATAAGACTGGCTTCCACATGCTGCACACCCTGTTCCAGACCTCCCTTCAGTTCCCACAAATCCAGCGCTTTGATGAGCATTTCGTCCTCGACATTCTGGTGGATGATGGACACGCGCGCGGCCTGGTGGCGATGAACATGATGGAAGGCACGCTCGTCCAGATCCGCGCCAATGCGGTGGTGATGGCGACGGGCGGTGCGGGCCGTGTTTATCGTTATAACACCAACGGCGGTATCGTTACCGGCGACGGTATGGGTATGGCGCTCAGCCACGGCGTGCCGCTGCGCGATATGGAGTTCGTGCAGTATCACCCAACCGGTCTGCCGGGCTCCGGCATTCTGATGACGGAAGGCTGCCGCGGTGAAGGCGGTATCCTGGTCAACAAAAACGGCTACCGCTACCTGCAGGATTACGGCATGGGCCCGGAAACCCCGCTCGGCGAGCCAAAGAACAAGTACATGGAACTCGGCCCGCGCGACAAAGTCTCTCAGGCTTTCTGGCACGAGTGGCGCAAAGGCAACACCATCTCCACACCGCGTGGCGACGTGGTTCACCTCGACCTGCGTCACCTGGGCGAGAAAAAGCTGCTGGAACGTCTGCCGTTCATCTGCGAGCTGGCGAAAGCCTACGTCGGCGTCGATCCGGTGAAAGAGCCGATTCCGGTCCGCCCAACGGCGCACTACACCATGGGCGGGATCGAAACCGACCAGCAGTGCGAAACCCGTATTAAGGGTCTGTTCGCCGTCGGTGAATGTTCCTCCGTGGGCCTGCACGGTGCTAACCGCCTCGGCTCAAACTCGCTGGCCGAGCTGGTGGTCTTTGGCCGCATGGCGGGCGAGCGCGCGATGGAGCGGGCGGCAACCGCAGGCGAAGCCAACGGTGCCGCGCTGGATGCGCAGGTCGCAGACGTTGAAAAACGCCTGAAAGACCTGGTGAACCAGGAAGGTAACGAGAACTGGTCTAAGATCCGCGACGAGATGGGCCTGTCGATGGAAGAAGGTTGCGGTATCTACCGTACCCCTGAGCTGATGCAAAAAACCGTCGATAAGCTGGCGGAACTGCAGGAGCGCTTCAAGCGCGTGCGCATCACCGACACCTCCAGCGTATTCAACACCGACCTGCTCTACACCATCGAGCTGGGCCACGGTCTGAACGTCGCAGAATGTATGGCGCACTCTGCGCTGGCGCGTAAAGAGTCGCGTGGGGCGCATCAGCGTCTTGATGAAGGCTGTACCGAACGTGACGACGTCAACTTCCTGAAACACACTCTCGCCTGGCGCGATGCGGATGGCACCACACGTCTGGACTACAGCGACGTGAAAATCACCACGCTGCCGCCGGCTAAACGCGTGTACGGTGCAGAAGCAGAAGCCGCCGAGAAGAAGGAGAAGGCGAATGGCTGAGATGCAAAAACTGAAAGTTGAAGTGGTGCGCTACAACCCGGAAGTGGATGCCGCACCGCACAGCGCTTTCTATGAAGTTCCTTACGACGAGCAAACCTCCCTGCTGGACGCGCTCGGGTATATCAAAGACAACCTGGCGCCAGACCTGAGCTACCGCTGGTCCTGCCGCATGGCGATCTGCGGCTCCTGCGGCATGATGGTCAACAAGGTGCCGAAGCTGGCCTGTAAGACCTTCCTGCGTGACTACACCAAAGGCATCAAGGTCGAAGCCCTGGGCAACTTCCCTATCGAGCGCGATCTGGTGGTCGATATGTCCCACTTTATCGAAAGCCTGGAAGCCATTAAGCCCTACATCATTGGCAACCCGCGCACGCCGGATCAGGGGCCAAACAACCAGACTCCAGCTCAGATGGCGAAATACCATCAGTTCTCCGGCTGCATCAACTGCGGTCTTTGCTACGCCGCCTGTCCGCAATTTGGCCTGAACCCCGAGTTCATCGGCCCGGCCGCCATTACCCTGGCGCACCGCTATAACGAAGACAGCCGCGACCACGGTAAAAAAGAACGTATGGCGCAGCTTAACAGCCAGAACGGCGTCTGGACCTGTACCTTTGTGGGTTATTGCTCCGAAGTCTGTCCGAAGCACGTCGACCCGGCCGCCGCCATTCAGCAGGGTAAAGTGGAAAGCTCGAAAGACTTTCTTATCGCTACCCTGAAACCACGCTAAGGAGTGCATGATGACGACTAAACGCAAAGCCTATGTGCGGCCTGTGCCGTCCACCTGGTGGAAAAACCTGCCGTTTTATCGCTTCTACATGCTGCGTGAAGGCACAGCGGTACCGGCGGTCTGGTTCAGCCTTGAGCTGATGTACGGCGTTTTTGCCCTCAAGCATGGCCCGGAAACCTGGGCCAGCTTTGTCGGTTTCCTGCAAAACCCGATCATTGTCATTCTGAACCTGATCGTGCTTGCAGCCGCGCTGCTGCATACCAAAACCTGGTTTGAACTGGCGCCAAAAGCGGCGAACATCATCGTAAAAGGCGAGAAAATGGGGCCAGAACCGGTGATTAAGGGGCTCTGGGCGGTGACGATTCTGGTCACTGTGGTCATTCTGTTTGTCGCACTGTTCTGGTAAGGAGACTACTGTGATCAATCCAAATCCAAAACGTTCTGACGAGCCGGTCTTCTGGGGCCTCTTTGGCGCAGGCGGCATGTGGAGTGCCATCATTGCCCCCGTCATCATTCTGCTGGTGGGCATTATGCTGCCGCTGGGGCTGTTCCCGGGCGATGCGCTGAGCTACGAACGCGTACTGGCGTTCGCGAGCAGCTTTATTGGCCGCGTGTTCATCTTCCTGATGATCGTCCTGCCGCTGTGGTGTGGCCTGCACCGTATTCACCATGCGATGCATGACCTGAAAATCCATGTACCGAGCGGGAAATGGGTATTCTACGGTCTGGCGACCATCCTGACCGTGGTCACGTTGATTGCCGTGATCACTATCTGACGCCTCTGGCCCGCCATCCGGCGGGCCTTTTATTTCTGCATCTTCCCCACCAGCCATTGAGCAAACTCGCGCATTGCGGGCGTTTCTGCGCGTGACTGCAGCCTCGTGAGCCAGTAGCTGCCAAGGTCAATCTGCGTCGCAAAGGGTTGTACAATGCGCTCACTGTTCAGCAGATGGGTGAACATATCGACAGGGGCAATCGCGATGCCCGTACCTGCCTGCGCGGCTTCCAGCATGGTCACGGACGAATCAAATACCATTACCCGGTGCGTCGGTGAAGGCGGGTTTTCTCCCGCGGCCTGCATCCAGGCGGTCCACTCGTCGCGCCGGTAAGAACGCAGGAGGGTAAACTTCAGGATATCGGCAGGGGTGTGCAACGCGGCTGCAATGTCAGGCGTGCAAAGCGGCGCAAGCGGTGCAGGGCAAAGAAACGTCGCTTCCGTGCCGTGCCACGCCCCACCACCATAGCGAATGGCGTAATCAAGCCCCTCGGCTGCCGGATCGACGCGATTGTTGTGCGTCGACAGCTGAAGATCGATATGCGGATAGCAGCGACGAAAGTCAGCGAGCTGCGAGAATAACACCCCCGTAGCAAAGGTACCCACCACGCCAATTTTCAGCTTCTCCTGGGCGCGCTGGCTGGCAAAGCGATCCAGCATTCCGGCAATTCGGTCGAACGAGTCATTCAGCACCGGCAGAAAATTCTCGCCTTCCGTGGTCAACATCAGCCCACGCGAAACGCGGACGAACAACTGGCAGTTAAGATGCTGCTCCAGCGCCTTTACGTGCTGGCTAATCGCGGAATGGGTGACATTCAGCTCAATAGCGGCATGCGTAAAACTGAGGTGCCTTGCGGCAGCTTCGAAGGCGCGAAGCGAATTAAGCGGAAGATAGCTGCGGGTCATGGGCCCATCCGTTAGAAAAATTAACAGCTAATGCTAAATTTAACCGTTTGTCAGCCACAGTCAAATCCAACAGACTACAGCGGTCTGACGGGCCCGGACACTCCCTTGAACTGCTATTACGGAAGATAACCGATGATGACAAAATCCCTAAGCTGTGCCCTGCTGCTCAGCGTCGCCAGTTCTGCATTCGCCGCACCGATGTCCGAAAAACAGCTGGCTGAGGTGGTGGAACGTACCGTTACGCCGCTGATGAACGCGCAGGCCATTCCGGGTATGGCGGTGGCGGGAATTTATCAGGGTCAGCCACACTACTTTACCTTCGGTAAAGCCGATGTTGCGGCGAACAAACCCGTCACCCCGCAAACCCTGTTTGAGCTGGGCTCTATAAGTAAAACCTTCACCGGCGTACTGGGCGGCGATGCCATTGCCCGGGGTGAAATAGCGCTGGGCGATCCGGTAGCAAAATACTGGCCTGAGCTCACGGGCAAGCAGTGGCAGGGCATTCGCATGCTGGATCTGGCAACCTATACCGCAGGCGGTCTGCCGTTACAGGTGCCGGATGAGGTCACGGATACCGCCTCTCTGCTGCGCTTTTATCAAAACTGGCAGCCGCAGTGGAAGCCGGGTACCACGCGTCTTTACGCTAACGCCAGCATCGGTCTTTTTGGTGCGCTGGCGGTCAAACCTTCCGGCATGAGCTATGAGCAGGCCATGACGACGCGGGTCTTTAAACCCCTCAAGCTGGACCATACCTGGATTAACGTCCCGAAAGCGGAAGAGGCGCATTACGCCTGGGGATACCGTGAGGGTAAAGCGGTCCACGTTTCGCCAGGGATGCTGGACGCGGAAGCCTATGGCGTAAAAACTAACGTGAAGGATATGGCGAGCTGGCTGATAGCCAACATGAAGCCGGATTCTCTTCAGGCTTCCTCACTCAAGCAAGGCATTGCTCTGGCGCAGTCTCGCTACTGGCGCGTGGGGGCCATGTATCAGGGGTTGGGCTGGGAGATGCTCAACTGGCCGGTCGATGCCAAAACCGTCGTCGGAGGCAGTGATAACAAGGTGGCGCTGGCACCATTGCCCGTGGCAGAAGTGAATCCACCCGCGCCGCCGGTTAAGGCCTCCTGGGTCCATAAAACAGGCTCGACGGGTGGGTTTGGCAGCTACGTGGCATTTATTCCTGAAAAGCAGCTCGGCATTGTGATGCTGGCGAATAAAAGCTATCCGAACCCGGCACGCGTTGAGGCGGCATACCGTATCCTCGACGCGCTGCAGTAAAACATTGCCGGGTGGCGGCTTCGCCTTACCCGGCCTTCAAAACCACGGTGTGCGGCGAAATTCGCCGCACAATCTTCCGCATTTTTCCTGCTGTCATCTACACTTAACAAAAAACAGTAAGGAAACTCCTATGCGCATTCTGCCTGTTATCGCCGCGGTGACAGCCGCGTTTTTAGTGGTTGCCTGCAGTTCCCCTACCCCGCCTCCTGGCGTCACCGTCGTCACGCCTTTTGATGCACAACGCTTCCTTGGAACATGGTATGAAATCGCGCGCCTCGACCATCGGTTTGAGCAGGGTTTAGAGAAGGTCACGGCGAATTACAGTCCGATGGATGATGGCGGTATTCAGGTGATCAACCGGGGCTATAATCCCGATCGGGAGATGTGGCAGCAGTCGGTGGGAAAAGCGTACTTCACTGGCGACCCGCGACGGGCCGCGCTTAAGGTCTCTTTCTTTGGTCCGTTTTATGGCGGTTATAACGTGATAGCGCTCGACAAAGCGTATCGCCATGCGCTGGTCTGTGGGCCGGATCGCGACTACCTGTGGATACTCTCCCGCACGCCAACTATTTCACCCGAAATGAAGCAGCAGATGCTGGACGTCGCGACCCGGCAAGGGTTTGATGTATCAAAACTTATCTGGGTAAAACAGCCCCATTAGTGGGTGCTGAGCTTAAGCCCAACGATCCCGGCCACAATCAGAGCGAGGCTGGCGATACGCGCCAGACTCGCTGACTCGCCGAGTAGCAAAATGCCGGTAATGGCGGCCCCCACTGCGCCAATACCCGTCCAGACGGCATAAGCCGTTCCCACAGGCAAAGAGCGCATCGCCCAGGATAGCAGAACAATACTGACTATCATGGCGGTAACGGTAATGACGCTGGGCGTCAGGCGGGTAAATCCGTGGGTGTACTTGAGACCAATCGCCCATACCACTTCGAGCAGGCCAGCAATAAAAAGAATGATCCAGGACATGTCAGGCTCCTTAACTTAATGCAAGTTGGGGCCGTCCCCGGTGAAAGAAACGCTTACGGGTCGTCCCGTAAGGCAGAGATTACGCCACCTATTGTGGTTAGCGTGCTATTTTTTTTCAATCCTTTTTTGCTGAACACGTTAAGGCAAGAAATAGCCGCAGTATGGCGCGGAGTTCCGGCTTTTAGCACTCATCCGACTTCTCTATGATGATGTGCTTTCTGATGGCAGGAAGCCAAACCACTAGCCGACTGCGAATAAAATATGTTCAAAATTCTTTTGATTGACCGTTGTCACTTCACCCGCGCGGGGTTTGAAGCATGGCTCAATCATTCCGGTTTGTTCCCGGGACACTACGTAGTGACCGGGCTGAATAATCTGTTTCTTGCCAGAGAACACATTCTGCAATGGAAACCGACGCTGGTTATCGCTGACCTGTACGGCTTCAGGCAGGATATTCACCATTTTCAGCAGCTCTCTTCCCTGCTTAACGCCAGTGAAAGATTACCGTTTATTTTGCTGCAGTCGGGAGAGGACAGCGGGATGACCGACTGGCTTGGGAAGTTTCCGGTCTGGTCGTCGCTGTTGAAAAACGCCAGTCTCGAAGAGGTGGCAACGGTTATCAACGACGCGTTAATTTCGCGCGCCAGCGCTGACAGGCCAACGGCGGCAGCCCCTTTGCTGACCCGACAGGAAGAGAAGGTGCTGACGTTATGGATGGACGGCGCGAGCAATCAAAAAATTGCCGCTCACCTGAGCATCAACGGAAAAACGGTTTATACCTATAAACGCAATATCCGCATGAAATTACATATGGATACGCGTTTTTCTCCGTTCTTATCCCTGCAGGAATCAGAAAGCTGACGGTACGAAACCCGGCTGGTCCCGTACCGTTTATTCATTACTGCTGAGCTTTTGTTGCCGCACCAGAGATTGCGCTACCACCTTCAGAAATATCCTGACCGACGCCACGCGTGGTATTACAGGCCGTTAACACTGAAGAAAGTACCAGGACTGAAAAGATCGCTGCAATTGTCTTCTTAACCATAATATCTTCCTTTTATAGCCAAAGTTGTTTTGTGTATAGCAACTTAAGAATAGACAAAATCCCGCCGGTTGACGGAAGAGGAAGCATTTTTAGGAAAATTAGACGAACTTAGCTGGCGGCGTGAGAAATGATATGACCCAGATCCTGGATATCTTGTCCCATTCCACGCGTGGTGTTACAGCCAGAAAGCAATGCACTGGAGAGCGCTAACAGAAGCAGAATTTTAACGGTACGTTTCATCATCCCTGCCTGCAAAAAATCGGGCGCAGCGGGCGCTGCGCCTTCAATCATACGTAAATTACTTCACGCGGGATACGTATTCGCCGGAGCGGGTATCCACTTTGATCACTTCGCCAGTCTGTACGAACAGTGGCACTTTCACCACTGCGCCGGTAGACAGTTTGGCTGGCTTACCGCCGGTACCTGCGGTATCACCCTTCAGACCTGGATCGGTTTCAACGATTTCCAGTTCTACGAAGTTTGGTGGGGTCACCGCGATAGGCTGGCCGTTCCACAGGGTCACGATGCACTCAGCCTGATCCAGCAGCCATTTAGCGCTGTCACCTACCGCTTTCTCATCAGCAGACAGCTGTTCGAAAGTGGAGTTGTTCATGAAATGCCAGAACTCGCCATCGTTGTACAGATAGGTCAGGTTCATATCAACAACATCAGCGCCTTCAGCAGAGTCAGTAGACTTGAAGGTTTTCTCAACACGGGTACCGGTCAGCAGACGGCGCAGCTTAACGCGTGCGAATGCCTGGCCTTTACCTGGTTTAACGAATTCGCTGGCTTCAACCGCGTACGGTTCGCCGTCCATCATGATTTTAAGACCAGCACGAAAATCGTTGCTATAGTACGTTGCCATAAGGCCCTCTAAATTTGTTAACTGGTAGCTAAGCCACAAAATGGCGCATATTGTAACCCTAAACACCCCGTCCAGAGAAGATTGGTTATCGCAACTTGCCGATGTAATCACCAGTCCTGATGAATTGCTGCGTCTTTTAGACCTCGATCAGCACCCAGAGTTGCTTGCAGGCCGCGAGGCAAAGCGCCTTTTCGCCCTGCGCGTTCCCCGTGCGTTTGTGGCGCGGATGGAGAAAGGTAACCCCGACGATCCGCTATTAAAACAAACGCTTACTTCGCAGGATGAATTCATTACTGCGCCGGGATACAGCACCGATCCGCTGGAAGAGCAGAACAGCGTGGTGCCGGGTTTACTGCACAAATATCTCAACCGCGCCCTGCTGCTGGTAAAAGGCGGCTGTGCGGTAAATTGTCGTTATTGCTTCCGTCGGCACTTCCCCTATGCCGAAAACCAGGGCAATAAACGCAACTGGCAGGTCGCGCTGGACTATATCGCCGCCCATCCGGAGCTGGATGAGATTATTTTTTCCGGCGGTGACCCGTTGATGGCGAAAGATCATGAGCTGGACTGGCTGCTAACCCAGCTTGAAGCCATCCCGCACATTAAGCGCCTGCGCATTCATAGCCGCTTACCGATTGTTATTCCGGCACGTATCACCGACGGCCTGGTGTCACGCCTGGAGCAGTCCCGCCTGCAAGTGCTGCTGGTGAATCATATTAACCATGCGAACGAAATTGACGATGCGTTTCGCGCGGCGATGGCGCGACTGCGTAAAGCGGGCGTGACGCTGCTGAACCAGAGCGTGCTGCTGCGCGGCGTGAATGATAGCGCCCGCGTGCTGGCCGATCTGAGCAATGCCCTGTTTGATGCGGGCGTGATGCCATATTACCTGCACGTGCTGGATCGCGTTCAGGGCGCGGCGCATTTCATGGTGACGGATGAAGAAGCCCGGCAGATTATGCGCGAACTGTTAACGCTGGTTTCAGGCTATATGGTGCCGAAGCTGGCACGTGAGATTGGCGGAGAGCCGAGCAAGACGCCGCTCGATTTGCAGCTGCGGCAGCACTAAAAAGGCAGGTGGCGCTACGCTTACCCGCCCTACAGGGCCGGGCGCAGCGCCATTAGCACATTACATCAGTTCGGGCACTTATAGACCTGGCCCGTCATCTGGCTGGCGGTCGGCACGAAGCTGGACAGCATACTCTGCGTTGGGCTACTTACACCGTAAATCACGTTGCCGCCCATTGCCGCAGCCTGATTACGCAGGGCATTCGCCGCTCCGCGCATAGAACCGCCTTCCTCACCGTGCTGACCCGACATCCAGTTACTTTGTTCACCGGTTGCCGTGCCTAACAGCTGGCATTCACTGCCAGGCTTATCTTCCACAAAGCGAACGCCCTGGCCCGCTGCCGACAGCTCATTGCTGGAGCTACAACCCGCCAGCAGCAGTGCTGCCCCTACAATCCCTGCACAGACTTTTACGCGCATGTTATTCCTCGTTTTCAATAAGCTGGACAGTAATTGTCCGTGTGTAAATCTTATACCTAAAAGATGACTAAAAGAAAAACCCCCGCGCATTTCTGCGAGCCAGATTCCGCGAGGCACTCCTCCGACATCTTAAATGAATTCTGATAATAACCTTTGGGATATCGTGTTTTAGCCCCCGATCGTTTTTAGTGATGCAACGTACAACTTTTGTACGCGACTAAAAAAGGAGGTTTTATGAGTGCATCATCCTCAGGAGAGGAAAAAGTGACATGGGTGGGTTATGTGGCGTTTGTACTTACCATCGTTTTTTTCTCGGGCTTTTTCGCCAAAAGCACCGAATGGTGGCGCGTGCTGGATTTTACCGTCTTAAACGGCAGCTTTGGCCCGGTCAACGGCGCTCTGACGTTTCGCGGAACGGGCGGAACGGGGGCGAAAGACGGTTTCCTCTTTGCCCTTGAGCTGGCTCCCTCGGTCATTTTATCGCTTGGTATCATTGCCGTCACCGAAGGTCTGGGCGGGCTGCGTGCCGCACAGCAGCTTATGACTCCCATTTTACGTCCGCTGCTGGGTGTGCCGGGCGTTTGCTCCCTGGCGCTGATAGCCAACCTGCAAAACACCGATGCGGCGGCAGGGATGACCAAAGAGTTAACCGATGAAGGCGCGATTACGGACCAGGAGCGCGCTATTTTCGCCACCTTTCAGACCAGCGGTAGCGCCATCATTACCAACTATTTTTCTTCCGGTGCCGCGCTCTTCACCGTTATCACCATCCCGGTGATTACGCCGCTGGCCGTTATTCTGGTGTTTAAATTCGTTGGCGCGAACGTCCTGCGCCTGTGGATCGCCCACATGGAAAATCGTCTTCAGGAGGAAGAACATGATCGCCCAGCCGCGTAAAAATATCATGGATATGTTTATTGATGGCGCCCGCCGCGGCTTTACCATCGCCACCACCAGCCTGTTGCCGAACGTCGTCATGGCGTTTGTCATCATTCAGGCGCTCAAGGTCACCGGCCTGCTGGATATTGTCGGCAAGATATGCGAGCCAATTATGGCGCTGTGGGGCCTTCCGGGTGCGGCGGCAACGGTTCTTTTGGCCTCGGTGATGAGTATGGGCGGCGGCGTGGGCGTCTGCGCCAGCCTGGTCGCCGCCGGCACGCTCAACGGCCACGATGCCACCATCCTGCTGCCCGCCATCTATCTGATGGGCAATCCGGTGCAAAACACCGGCCGCTGCCTGGGTACCGCCGGCGTAAACCCGAAATATTATCCGCATATTATTACTCTTTGTGTCATTAATGCCCTGCTCTCAATGTGGGTGATGCAGCTACTCTTCTGAGGAGATAAAAATGGATTTTTCAGTGCTGAAACCCCACCTTTTCCGCAACGCACATCTCTACGCCCCGGAGGATAAGGGACGTTGCGATCTGCTGATCGCTGCGGGAAAAATCGTGGCGATCGAAAAAGCGAACCACGGAACAACGAGGCCAGACTGCCCGGAAAGCGATCTGGCTGGAGCGGTGGTTTGCCCGGGGTTTATCGACCAACATGTGCATTTGATCGGTGGCGGCGGCGAGGCGGGCCCTCACACCCGCACGCCAGAGGTTCGCCTGTCTGCACTCGTTGCCGCAGGCATCACCTCGGTTGTTGGCCTGCTCGGCACCGACGGCGTGACCCGGCATCCTGAATCGCTGCTGGCAAAAACGCGGGCCCTTGAACATGAAGGGATCAGCGCATGGATGCTGACGGGGGCGTACGGGCTGCCTTCGCCGACCATCACCGGCAGTGTCGAAAAAGACGTGGCGCTGATTGATAAAATCATTGGCGTGAAATGCGCGATCTCTGACCATCGTTCTTCCGCGCCAGCCGAGGACCAGCTCGCCAGTATGGCTGCCCAGTCACGCGTAGGCGGGCTGTTGGGTGCCAAAGCGGGTATTTCCGTGTTTCACCTCGGCAACAGCCCAAAGCTGCTGGAGCCGCTATTTAGCATCCTGAATAACGCCGACGTTCCCCGCGTGAAACTGCTGCCAACGCACGTAAACCGCGCCCAGGCGCTGTTCCTTGCCGCGCTGAGCTATGCCCGCGAAGGCGGCTTTATCGACATCACGACCAGCATCAGTGAACCGATTGACGCCGCCAGCGCCATCGTGATGGCCCGCGAGGCGCAGGTGCCGTTTAACCGGCTTACGCTCAGTTCGGACGGCAACGGCAGTCAGCCGAAATTTGGTGAGAGCGGCAATCTGGTGGGGATGGGCGTGGCGGGGTTCGAGTCTCTGCTTGAAACGCTGCAGCAGCTGGTCAGCCGGCATCAGCTGCCGCTGGAAGAGGCGCTTCTTCCCTTTACGCGAAACGTGGCGGCGTTTCTCGGGCTGGAGCATAAGGGACGGCTCGCGCCCGGATGTGATGCCGATTTCCTGGTACTGACGGACGATCTGAAGATTCGCGAGGTCTGGGCCAAAGGCCGCCAGATGGTGCGTGAAGGCGTGGTGTGCGTGAAAGGCACGTTTGAGTAGAAGATAATAAAAAACCCCGGGCATTGCTGCCCGAGGTTCGTTCTGAGAGGTTCAGAACAGCATGATTACATCATGCCGCCCATTCCACCCATGCCGCCCATGCCAGCAGCACCTAAGTCAGGCGCATCGCCTTTAGGCAGGTCGGTCACCATGCACTCGGTGGTGATCATCAGACCAGCAACAGAGGCCGCGTACTGCAGAGCAGAACGGGTCACTTTAGTTGGGTCCAGGATACCGAAGTCGATCATGTTGCCGTATTCTTCAGTTGCCGCGTTGTAACCGTAGTTACCTTCGCCCGCTTTCACCTTGTTTGCTACCACAGATGGCTCTTCACCGGCGTTAGACACGATCTGACGCAGAGGCGCTTCCATTGCGCGCAGCGCAACTTTGATACCCACGTTCTGGTCTTCGTTCTGAGCGGTCAGGCCAGCCAGTTTAGCGGCAACGCGCACCAGCGCAACGCCACCACCCGCAACCACGCCTTCTTCTACCGCAGCACGGGTCGCGTGCAGGGCATCGTCAACGCGCGCTTTTTTCTCTTTCATTTCAACTTCGGTCGCAGCACCGACTTTGATTACCGCAACGCCGCCTGCCAGTTTCGCTACGCGCTCCTGCAGTTTTTCACGGTCGTAATCGGAAGTCGCTTCTTCGATCTGCTTACGGATCTGACCTACGCGGCCCTGAATAGTGGCTTCTTCACCCACGCCATCAATGATGGTGGTGGTGTCTTTGTTGATTACAACGCGTTTCGCCTGACCCAGGTCTTCCAGGGTCGCTTTTTCCAGCTCCATACCGATCTCTTCAGAGATGACGGTACCGCCGGTCAGGGTAGCGATATCCTGCAGCATCGCTTTACGACGATCGCCGAAGCCAGGTGCTTTAACCGCAGCCACTTTCACGATGCCGCGCATGGTGTTAACCACCAGGGTCGCCAGCGCTTCGCCTTCAACATCTTCAGCAATGATAACCAGCGGTTTGCCTGCTTTCGCAACGGCTTCCAGCACTGGCAGCATTTCGCGGATGTTGGAGATTTTTTTGTCAGCCAGCAGGATGAACGGGCTTTCCAGCTCAACAGCGCCAGTCTCTGGCTTGTTGATGAAGTATGGGGACAGGTAACCGCGGTCGAACTGCATACCTTCAACCACGTCCAGTTCGTCTTCCAGACCGGTACCGTCTTCAACGGTGATTACGCCTTCTTTACCGACTTTGTCCATCGCTTCCGCGATCAGTTTACCCACGGTTTCGTCGGAGTTAGCGGAGATGGTACCAACCTGAGCAATCGCTTTAGAGTCAGAGCACGGTACGGACAGCGCTTTCAGTTCTTCCACAGCGGAGGCGACAGCTTTGTCGATACCACGTTTCAGATCCATTGGGTTCATGCCCGCAGCAACGGCTTTCAGACCTTCGGTGATGATGGCCTGCGCCAGAACGGTCGCGGTGGTGGTACCGTCGCCTGCAGCGTCGTTCGCTTTAGAGGCCACTTCTTTCACCATCTGCGCACCCATGTTTTCGAACTTGTCTTCCAGCTCGATTTCACGTGCTACGGAAACACCGTCTTTGGTGATGGTTGGCGCGCCGAAGGATTTATCCAGCACTACGTTACGGCCTTTCGGGCCCAGGGTCACTTTAACTGCATCTGCCAGTACGTTTACGCCGCGGAGCATTTTTACACGAGCGTCGTTACCGAATTTTACGTCTTTAGCTGCCATGTTCTTATTTCCTCAAATTCTCGTGCGTAAATTACGCTTCAACAATTGCCAGAATGTCGCTCTCGGACATGATCAACACTTCTTCATTGTCGATCTTCTCGGATTTCACGCCGTAGCCATCGTTGAAAATTACGATGTCACCAACTTTAACGTCCAGTGGCTGCACAGTTCCGTTTTCCAGGATGCGGCCCTTACCGACAGCGATGATTTCGCCACGCGTTGATTTGGCTGCTGCAGAACCGGTCAGAACGATGCCGCCAGCAGACTTGGTTTCAACTTCTTTACGTTTGACGATCACACGATCATGTAACGGACGAATACTCATTGATAGCTCTCCTTTGAGAAAGTCATTATCAGTTATGGATGACGCCGGCCCGCATGCGGTTTTCCGACTAGTGCCCTGAGAGATGGGGATAGCTTTTTACCCCTTCAAGGGGGAGTTGAAAAAAAATTTTGCGAAAGTGTTACCATCGCCTCTCTTTTGGAATTGGCAGGACGATGTCAATGAGTGGACTCAAGCAGGAGTTGGGGCTGGCGCAGGGCGTCGGCCTGCTCTCAACCTCCTTGTTAGGGACGGGCGTGTTCGCCGTACCTGCACTGGCGGCACTGGTAGCCGGAAATAACAGTCTGTGGGCGTGGCCCGTTCTGATTGTATTGGTTTTCCCGATTGCCATTGTGTTTGCCATCCTGGGGCGGCATTTCCCCAGCGCGGGCGGCGTGGCGCATTTTGTCGGGCTGGCATTTGGCCCGCGACTGGAGCGTGTGACCGGCTGGCTGTTTCTCTCCGTTATTCCGGTTGGGCTTCCTGCGGCGCTGCACATTGCAACCGGCTTTGGCCAGGCGCTGTTTGGCTGGCATGACGAGCAGTTGCTGTTGGCCGAACTGGGTACGCTGGCTATCGTCTGGTGGGTGGGTTCACGCGGAGCCCGCTCCAGCGCCAACCTGCAGACACTGGTTGCGGTGCTGATTGTCGCGCTCGTTGCCGCTATCTGGTGGGCGGGCGATATCACCGTAAAAGAGATTCCCTTCCCGGCCGTGACAGACGTCGACCACTCACAGCTTTTTGCCGCGCTCTCCGTCATGTTCTGGTGTTTTGTCGGTCTGGAAGCCTTTGCCCATCTGGCGTCGGAATTTAAGCAGCCTGAACGTGATTTTCCCCGCGCACTGATGATCGGCCTGCTGCTGGCAGGCACGGTGTACTGGGCGTGTATCGTGCTGGTGTTGCACTTCAAGGCTTTCGGAGCCGATCTCGCCGCCGCGGCATCGCTGCCGGGTATCGTGGTTGAACTGTTTGGTGTGAAGGCGCTGTGGATCGCCTGCGTTATCGGCTATCTGGCCTGTTTTGCCAGCCTCAACATTTATATCCAGAGCTTTGCCCGTCTGGTGTGGTCGCAGGCGCTGGATAAACCTGATAACCGCCTCGCGCGCCTGTCTAAACGCCAGCTGCCGCTGAATGCCCTGAATGCCGTACTGGGCTGCTGCGTGCTGAGTACGCTGTGCATTTACGCCCTGAAGATCAATCTGGATACGCTGCTCGTCTACGCTAACGGCATTTTTATTATGATCTACCTGCTGTGCATGCTGGCGGGATGCCGTTTGCTGAAAGGCCGTTATAAAGCACTGGCGTTTGTTGGTGGGCTGCTGTGCCTGCTGTTGCTGGCAATGGTGGGGTGGAAAAGTATGTACGCCATCGTCATGCTGGCGGTGTTGTGGCTGGCGCTTTAGTAGGCCCGGTAAACGAAGCGCCACCGGGCAACAAAATCACCGATCGTCTTTGTGATCTAGACGGTCGTGCTGTTCATCCTTACGCTGATACTCCCCTTCAAACGTGTCGCCTGGCCCGGTGCTGAACCCCCCGCCCGGCATACGGCTAAAGCGCAGATGCGGCAGCAGCTTCATGGTCAGGTGCTTTTGCACCGGCGGCAGAAGCAGCAGAAGGCCGAGGAAGTCGGTGAAGAACCCGGGCAGAATCAGCAGCAGCCCCGCAATAATCAACGACACGCTTTTGATCATCTCTTCCGCCGGGCTTTCGCCTGCGGCCATCTTTTGCTGCATTATCAGGAAATTTTTGAAACCCTGATTACGCACCAGCGACATGCCGATGATGGAAGTGAAAATCACCAGAATCAGCGTCAGCAGGACGCCCAGCACATGGGCAACCTGGATGAAAATGGAAATCTCAATGTAAACATAGAGAAAGAAAGCAATAAACGGTATCCAGCGCACTGGCATCTCCTGTGTGGCAGAGGCCATCGGGCCCCTGTCTGAATGTGTTCGCGACGCGCGTTTGTATGAGATGGTGACGGTTAGCGAAAATTCAATCAGTTTGCACGGATATTTTTTTTGGAAATATTAAAGCGGTGACCCATTTCACAGATTAATAATTATCATGGAATCGGCTCGATAATAAGTGATCCAGCTTACGGCAATTCGCTATCATCAGCATATGATCTCGAGCATCTGGCTGATTGAGGGAATAATCGTCGGTCAGAAAATATTCAAAACCACATAAATACTGTGTGTTTAGTACAATCCATCGGCAGCTTGAAAAGAAGGTTCACATGTTAAACAACATTCGTATCGAAGAAGACTTGTTGGGTACCAGGGAAGTTCCAGCGGATGCCTACTACGGTGTCCACACTCTGAGAGCGATTGAAAACTTCTACATCAGCAACAGCAAAATCAGCGACATCCCTGAGTTTGTTCGTGGCATGGTGATGGTGAAGAAAGCCGCAGCCCTGGCCAACAAAGAACTGCAAACCATTCCTAAAAGCGCGGCAAATGCGATTATCGCAGCCTGCGATGAAGTGCTGAACAACGGCAAATGCATGGATCAGTTCCCGGTTGACGTCTATCAGGGCGGCGCGGGCACCTCCGTCAACATGAATACCAACGAAGTACTGGCAAACATTGGCCTGGAGCTGATGGGTCACCAGAAAGGTGAATACCAGTACCTGAACCCGAACGACCATGTCAATAAATGCCAGTCCACCAACGACGCGTACCCTACCGGCTTCCGTATCGCGGTGTATGCCTCCGTGGTGAAACTGGTGGATGCGATCAACCAACTGGGTGATGGCTTCCAGCGTAAAGCGGTTGAGTTCCAGGACATTCTGAAAATGGGTCGTACCCAGCTGCAGGATGCGGTGCCGATGACCCTCGGCCAGGAATTCCACGCGTTTAACGTCCTGCTGAACGAAGAGACTAAAAATCTGCTGCGCACCTCCGAGCTGCTGCTGGAAGTGAACCTGGGCGCTACCGCCATCGGTACGCGTCTGAACACCCCGGATGGCTATCAGCAGCTGGCGGTACAGAAGCTGGCTGAAGTGTCCAACCTGCCGGTTGTGCCTGCAGAAGACCTGATTGAAGCGACCTCCGACTGCGGCGCCTACGTCATGGTACACAGCGCGCTGAAACGTCTGGCGGTGAAGCTGTCCAAAATTTGTAACGACCTGCGCCTGCTCTCTTCCGGCCCGCGCGCTGGCCTGAACGAAATCAACCTGCCAGAACTGCAGGCAGGTTCGTCCATCATGCCAGCCAAGGTGAACCCGGTCGTGCCAGAAGTAGTGAATCAGGTTTGCTTCAAAGTCATCGGTAACGATACGACCGTGACCATGGCCTCTGAAGCGGGTCAGCTGCAGCTGAACGTGATGGAGCCAGTCATTGGCCAGGCGATGTTTGAATCTATCCACATTCTGACCAACGCCTGCTACAACCTGCTGGAAAAATGCATCAACGGCATCACGGCGAATAAAGAAGTCTGCGAGGGTTATGTCTATAACTCCATCGGGATCGTCACCTACCTCAACCCGTTCATCGGGCACCATAACGGCGACATCGTCGGTAAGATTTGCGCCGAAACCGGTAAGAGCGTGCGTGAAGTGGTGCTGGAGCGCGGGCTGTTGACCGAAGCCGAGCTGGACGATATTTTCTCAGCCCAGAACCTGATGCACCCGGCCTATAAAGCGAAACGATATACCGATGAAAGCGAACAGTAACCGTTCAGGCTAGGCTTCTTAAGGCACGTCACTTGTGACGTGCCTTTTTTCTTTTTAGGCGTTACCAAAATACAACAATTCAATATCAACTTGTTAATAAGCAAGGCAGGTCCTTATGTTTGGAGCAGAACTCGTCATCGTCTTGTTGGCGATTTATTTGGGAGCACGACTCGGGGGTATCGGCATCGGTTTTGCCGGCGGTCTTGGAGTGCTCGTTCTTACCCTTATCTTTCAGATTAAACCCGGCGCAATCCCGTTCGACGTTATCGAAATCATCATGGCAGTCATTGCCGCTATTGCCGCCATGCAGGTGGCAGGCGGTATGGACTACCTGGTAAGCCTGGCGGAGCGCATGCTACGCCGCCACCCGAAATACATTACCTTCCTTGCTCCGCTGGTGACCTGGTTTATGACCATTCTCGCCGGTACTGGCCACACCGCTTTCTCCACGTTACCGGTGATTACCGAAGTGGCGAAAGAACAGGGCATCCGTCCGTCGCGTCCGCTCTCTATTGCGGTCGTCGCATCCCAGATCGCCATTACCGCCTCGCCGATTTCCGCGGCGGTGGTCTTCTTCGCCGGTATCCTGGAGCCGATGGGCGTGAGCTACCTGACGCTGCTGGCGATCTGCATTCCGGTGACGCTGATTGCGGTGATGATTACCGCCGTGCTGTGTAACTTCCTCGGTGCTGAACTGAAAGACGATCCGGTTTATCAGGAGCGTCTGGCAAAAGGTGAAGTGAGCCTGCGCGGCAGCCAGGTCTTCGAACTGAAGCCACATGCGAAACGCTCCGTGCTGCTGTTCCTGATTGGTATTGTTGCCGTCATGTTCTATGCGACCGCCATCAGCGATACCGTGGGGCTGATCCAGAACCCGGTCCTGCCGCGTAACGAAGCGATTGTGGTGTTCATGCTGACCATCGCGACGCTGATTAGCATCACCTGTAAAATTGATACCAGCGAAGTGCTGAACGCCAGCACCTTCAAATCCGGTATGAGCGCCTGCGTGTGCGTACTGGGTGTGGCGTGGCTTGGTGATACCTTCGTGAAAGCGCACATCAGTGATATCCAGACCGTCGCTGGTGACCTGCTGCACAACTACCCGTGGCTGCTGGCTGTCGTGCTGTTCTTCGCGGCGACCCTGCTCTACTCCCAGGCGGCGACCACCAAAGCGCTGATGCCTGCGGCGCTGATGCTGGGTGTGACGCCGCTGACGGCAATTGCCTCTTTTGCGGCGGTTTCTGCCCTGTTCGTATTGCCAACCTACCCAACCCTGCTGGCGGCGGTGGAGATGGACGACACCGGCTCAACCCGTATCGGTAAGTACGTGTTTAACCACGCGTTCCTCATCCCGGGCGTGGTGGCGATTACGCTTTGCGTGGTCCTCGGCTTTATCATCGGCGGCATTGTGCTGTAAACGGTTAGCCGTTGTAAAAATAGTTAAAATCGGGCCGCTCAGCGGCCCGTTTCATTAATGACCAATCGTCTTGCGTGATATAGTGAAGACTTTCGTGATGAGGAGGTCGACTTGTGAACACGCCTGATGCCGTTGTCGTACTGTGCACCGCCCCTGATGAAGCCTCTGCCCAGGATCTCGCCGCCAAAGTGCTGGCCGAAAAACGGGCAGCCTGCGTCACGCTCCTCCCCGGCGCTACCTCTCTTTACTATTGGGAAGGTAAGCTGGAGCAAGAGTACGAAGTCCAGATGTTGCTTAAAACCAATCTGGCGAATCAGCAGGCACTCCTGGACTGCCTCAAATCTCATCATCCTTACCAAACCCCGGAACTGCTGGTCTTGCCAGTGGTTCATGGCGATAACGACTATCTCTCATGGCTCAACGCTTCCTTACGCTGATCCTGCTGCTTTGCAGCACATCAGTTTTTGCCGGGCTGTTTGACGCGCCCGGCCGTTCGAACTTCATTCCTGCCGATCGGGCGTTTGTTTTCGATTTCCAGCAACACCAGCAAGACCTTACGCTCAACTGGCAGGTGAAAGAGGGCTATTACCTCTATCGCAAGCAGGTGAGCATTACGCCTGCTCAGGCCAGCGTGGGCGCATTACAGATGCCCGCTGGCGAGTGGCATGAAGATGAGTTTTACGGCAAAAGCGAAATCTATCGCCAGCGCCTGAGCGTGCCCGTTACGGTGAACCAGGCGGATAAAGGCGCGACCCTGACGGTGACCTATCAGGGGTGCGCGGATGCCGGATTCTGCTATCCGCCGGAAACAAAGGTGGTTCCGCTTAGTGAGGTGAAAGCGTCGCCCACGATTTCACCTCTTCCTTCAGGCGAGAAGCATGAGGATACCGCTGACCTTCCGTTCTCCGCGCTGTGGGCCTTACTGATTGGCATTGGCATTGCCTTTACCCCCTGCGTGCTGCCGATGTATCCGCTCATCTCTGGCATCGTGCTGGGCAGCAAACAGCGCCTTTCCACCGCACGCGCGCTGCTGCTGGCCTTTATTTATGTGCAGGGTATGGCGCTGACCTACACGGCGCTCGGCCTTGTGGTCGCCGCTGCCGGGTTGCAGTTCCAGGCCGCACTTCAGCACCCGTACGTGCTGATTGGCCTGTCGGCGATATTTATCCTGCTGGCACTGTCGATGTTTGGCCTGTTCACGCTGCAGTTACCGTCAGCTCTGCAAACCCGCTTAACGCTGATGAGCAATCGTCAGCAGGGTGGTTCGGCAGGCGGCGTGTTTATGATGGGGGCCATCGCCGGACTGATTTGCTCCCCTTGCACCACTGCCCCGCTGAGCGCCATCCTGCTCTATATTGCCCAGAGCGGCAATCTGTGGCTCGGCAGCGGTACGCTGTACCTTTATGCGCTGGGCATGGGCCTGCCGCTCATTCTGGTCACGGTTTTTGGCAACCGCCTGCTGCCGAAGAGCGGCCCGTGGATGGAGACGGTGAAAACCGCATTTGGTTTTGTGATTCTGGCGCTGCCGGTGTTTCTGCTGGAACGCATTACGGGTGACGTCTGGGGCACTCGCCTGTGGGCGATGCTCGGCGTAGCGTTCTTCTCCTGGGCATTTATCGTCAGTCTGGGGGCCAAAAAAGCGTGGATGCGCCTGGTGCAAATTCTCCTGCTCGCCGCCGCGCTGGTGAGCGTGCGTCCTCTGCAGGATTGGGCGTTCGGCTCGCCGGTCGGCCAGACGCAGGCGCATTTGAACTTTATGCAGATTAAGAACGTCGATGAGCTCAACAGCGCGCTTGCGCAGGCGAAGGGCAAACCGGTGATGCTCGATCTCTATGCCGACTGGTGCGTCGCCTGTAAAGAGTTTGAAAAATACACCTTTAGCGATCCACAGGTGCAAAACGCCCTGAAAGAGACGGTTCTGCTCCAGGCGAACGTGACAGCCAATAATGCGCAGGATAAGGCTCTGCTGAAGCAGCTTAACGTGCTCGGGCTGCCAACCATTCTGTTCTTCAATCAACAGGGTCAGGAGCAGCCAGAACAGCGTGTAACCGGGTTTATGGATGCAGCGGCATTTAGCGCGCATTTGCGCAATCGCCAACCGTAAACAACACTTTAAACGGAACATACCGTTGGGAATAGCGGAGGAGATAACCGTGCAACGTGAAGACGTACTGGGACAAGCCCTGCAATTACTTGAGATTTATGGGATCGCCAGCACCACGCTTGAGATGGTAGCCGACCGTATCGATTACCCCCTGGATGATCTTAAGCGCTTCTGGCCGGATAAAGAGGCGCTCGTTTATGATGCTCTGCGCTATCTCAGCCAGCAGGTTGATATCTGGCGCAGGCAGCTGATGCTGAATGAAGAACTGACTGCGGAACAAAAGCTTCTGGCGCGCTATACCGCCCTGACGGAATGTGTCAGCAACAACCGCTATCCGGGCTGCCTGTTTATTGCGGCCTGTACGCTCTATCCCGATCCCGACCATCCTGTCCATCAGTTGGCGGATCAGCAAAAACGGGCTGCGCATGACTTCACTCACGAGCTGCTGACCCGTCTTGAAGTGGATGACCCGGCAATGGTGGCGAAACAGATGGAGCTGGTGCTGGAGGGCTGCCTGAGCCGCATGCTGGTGAACCGTAGCCAGGCCGATGTGGATACGGCGCACCGGCTGGCAGAAGATATTCTGCGCTTTGCTCAGTGCCGTATGGGCGGGGCGTTGACGTAAGCGAGCCTGTTAAATTTGCCCTATTCGACGCGTAAACCATCAGATTGCCGCAAAGTTAAGCAATTGAACAGCTTTTCCCGAAATAATGTTGACGATAAGGCGCGATTGCGGTTTAATGCGCTCCGTTGCCCGGATAGCTCAGTCGGTAGAGCAGGG
>NZ_KV787854.1:0-245 GCF_001807145.1 Enterobacter sp. HMSC16D10 | reverse complement strand
ATTCCGAGTCCGGGCACCACTATTTAAAGAACCCAGCCAATGGCTGGGTTTTTGCTTTTCTGCGTTTATAAATCCCTTCTTTAGTATTCTTGCTTCTTTTTACCGTGGGATCGTGCGGTCTGCCATGCCCGGTGGCGCTGCGCTTACCGGGCCTACAGGTTTTGTAGGCCGGATAAGGCGAAGCCGCCATCCGGCATGATTCCTGACGCACAAAGCAAAAAACCCCGCACCTTTCGGTACGGGGT
>NZ_KV787853.1:0-14374 GCF_001807145.1 Enterobacter sp. HMSC16D10 | reverse complement strand
CACACACGAAACGTCAACGTCAAAACCGCCGCTCCCGAATCTTCCAGGAAGATGGGGGAAGAACAAAACCCTGTTTCTGTCGCACGGGAGTGGGTGGCTCAGGCCACTTCGCTGAAAGCGGGTGTCACCGTCACCCTGTCCGATGTGTCCCGATACGGAGACGTTCAGGTGGAGATCCGCACCAACGGAACGCTTAACTGGCGCGACTGGTCGTTTGAACCGGATTTTCTTTTTGAACTGAAACGCAACCTGCAATACGTGCAGCTTTAACCGGAGGCCGGATGTCCGGCCTTAACCCAGAGAAGGAGGAAACATGCAGAACCTTAACACCCGTCCGGCGACCCGTAAGGTCGGGCAGAGCACTGAAATCGTGAAGCTGCTGCGCATTCAGGCCAGCGACACCCACGTGGTCGAGTTTGACAACGTGGACACCCGATTTAACGACTGCAACAACTGGCAAGTGATGGCAGGAGGCAAACGAGTCCTGTTCAGCAACCGCATGTATGAGCGTTTTTCAGATGTGAAATCGGGGATCGTGGCAACGATCAACGTGTGTGAAAACAGCGGCAGCGTAACGGATAACGCGATGCTGGAAGGGGCAAAAGTCATGATGCAGGTTCTTGATGGCTATCCGTCCTTTGCAGCACTGGCAGCACACCCGAAACGCATTACCGGTTAACCGAGTGCCGTGACCGGAGGGCAATCCGGCCACGGCTAACCACAACTATCACTGAGAGGTAAAAATCATGGTCGCCACCAATACTACGGCAAAAAAACCCAGCCAGGACCACCCGTCAGACAAAATCTGCGGAAAAAATCGCGCAGTCTACCGAGCAGAAGCTCGTCCAGCTGCTCGCTGATACGCCCGTGCAAATCTTCCCGTACTCCCGCCTGTCACACACTGACTTAAACACGCGCATCATTCCGCATACCGATCAGGAAGTGGAAGAGATGGCAGACAGCATTCAGGCAATGGGCATCCTCCAGAACCTGATCGGTGCAGAACTGCCGGACGGTACGATCGGCATTGTCGGCGGGGAAGGTCGTCGCAGAGGCACAGGCATTCTGGTGATGCGCGGTGTGCTCGATGCAGACACGCCGTTTGTTCCGGTGAAAGTCCTGCCCGTTGAGATGGCTGTGGCGGCCTCGATGATCGAGAACGGTCGACGTAAAAACATGCATCCCGCCGAGCAGATTATCGGTTTTCGTACCCTTCAGCAGGAAGGTAAAACGGCCTCTCAGATCGGCGCACTGATGGGCTATCACCCGCGCCACGTTCAGCGCTGCCTGAAGCTGGCGAATCTTGCCCCCTCCCTGCTGGATGCGCTGGCGCGGGATGAAATCTCCCTTGAACAGTGTGAAGTCCTGACACTTGCTGATACCCATGAGCGTCAGGAGCAGGTCTGGAAAGAGGCTGTTGAACAGTGGCGCGATCCTGCCGTACAGACTCTGCGCAAAATGGTGACCGACGACAAGATGGCCATCAGTCACCCGATGTTTGAGTATGTGGGTGAGGAAGCCTATACCGCCGCTGGCGGTACGCTGACCGCCGACCTGTTCAGCGACAAGGACAGCACCTTTGCCGATGCGGCGCTGGTTAAATCTCTGCTGGCTGGCAAGCTCACCGTGCTCGCCGCTCGCGTTAAGCAGGAGCAGGGCTGGGGCTGGGCTGAGTTCCGTATGACGGAACTGCGTGCCAGCGGTGAGGACGGTGAACAGTACCGTTTTGCGATGCCGAAAGCTGTCCTGACGGAAGAAGAACAGAAGCGCGTCAGTGAGCTGGAAGAACAAATGGAAGCCACTGAAAGCTACGATGACGAATACGAGCTTCAGCAGGATATCGATGACATTTACTGCGAGGCGCAGTACCGCGAAGCCACGCCGGAATTTCGCGCCGCGCACGGAATCTGGGTGTCATGGGACGGTAGCAATTTTCAGGTTCAGCCTGGTATCCGCAAGCTGACCGACGAAGACCGGGTAGCTGAAGAACAGGCGCGTCAGGAACGTGAAAGCAATGTGATCAGACACACCACGCCTGAAATTCCCGCCGACGCTTATCCGGCAACGCTGGTAAAAGCTATGTCAGCCGAACGGACTCTCGCCGTTCAGGCCGAACTGGCGGGTCGTCCCGACGTATCGGTGGCGCTCCTGACGTGGACACTGTGCCTCAGTATGTTTGATCGCAGCTACGGTAAACGCAGCGAACCGCTGAAAGCCTCCGTGTCCTCGAATCAGTATCACCTTGCATCACTGGCTCCATCCGGTGAAGAAGGGAAGGCGCTGACGGCGCTCAAAGCGCAGAAAGAGGCGCTTCAGGCAACGCTGCCCGAAAACTGGCATCTCGATTTCACCTGGCTGCTTTCATGGTCAGCGGAGCAGGTGAACACCCTGCTGGGATTCTGTGCAGCGCACGGTATCAACGGTATTCAGGAACGTATGTACAACCATACGCAGAAAAGCGAACTGGACGGGCTGGAAGCGGCGCTGGACTTTGACCTGCGCAAATGGTGGCAGCCGGATGCTGAGAGCTACTTCGGCAAGCTCACCATCCCCCAGATTGGCAAAGCCTACGAAGAAGCCGGACTCAGTGCCCGCGCTGGAGAGATTGTGAAGCTCAAGCGCCGCGATGCGGCGAAGGCCGCCGAGCAGGATCTGAATGCTCAGGGCTGGCTGCCTGACTGGATGGTGCGCACATCACCAGCCGCTGAGGCTGAAGAAGCCACCGAAACCGACGCTCACACCACTGACCACGCTGCTTAATACCGGAGGCCGCCGCCTTCGGGCGGCGGGAACAGACATGACTATGCAATATGACCTGAACCAAATCAACAAACTGACCGCCTCCGACCTGGAGTTTATCCGTCAGCAGGGCGAGGACGCGCGCCGCGCTCTCAGCGATACCGTGACCGGCCTCCTGTCCACACCAGAAGGATGGCGCGTCTGCGCCGAATACCGCAGCGAGTTCGGCGGCTTCTTCCCCGTCCAGTGCCGCTTCAGCGCGGACGGCAGTGATGACTGGCATCTGTGCGTGTGCAGCCCCGGCGAAGTCTCACCGTACTGGCTTCTGGTGCTGCTCTCCTCCGGCGGGGAAGTGGTGTGTACCCTTTACCAGAGCGACACGCTCCAGCCTGACCGGATAAACCCGCTGATCGCGCAGCTGGCAGGTATGCGCCGCTTTAACTGCACTGCCCGCACCGTGGTGAACCTGATGAGCGGAGAGGTGACAGCATGATCCCGTCCTCACACGCGCTCGTTTCCCTGAAGCCAGCCCGTCAGGCTGCAATACAGGCTATCAGCCATGTTGAGTCTGCCCGCGAACGCGGCGCACGACTGCCCGCCATGCCGTATGTGCGTACCTTTCTGCGTCTTCTCACGGGCAGCGGACGTCTCAACGCCACGGTGGCCAATAAAATACCTGGTCTGCACTGGGTGCCAAATAACCGTCATTCGAACCTGAAACAGGTCGAGGAGGCGCTTAACACGATGATCGCCACCAGTGGCGAAGCCTGCCCGCTGCCGCTCACAATTGACGTACAGGCCGAACTGTTTCCTGAGGTCATGCACACCCGCACGGGTCGACGACTGCACAGGTCCGGCATTAAGACCACGCGTCAGATGCGCCGCCAGTCTCGTGAGTACGAACAGCGCTGGAAACTGCGCCAGAACCTGCTGGAGCAGGCGAAAATCGACCTGAATTTTCAGTCACCGGAAACCGTCTGCACCTGGTACACCCGGTGGAGCGACGAGTTTGACGCGGCAGAGCTTGCCGGACCGTTCTGGCGCTGGCAGTCGCGGTTCACGTCGCTGAAGGAACTTGACTGGCTTCGCATCAGCGGTGAGCCACTGTATGCAGTGATGTACGAAATCCCGTTTATCGTGCGGGAGACTCCGGAATCTGTCCGTACTGCTGAGCGCTGGCAGGTACCGAACAAGTTGCGGTACCTGCAGGGGGCAGAATGAGAAATAACCCCTGCAAGACGGAGCTGAAAGTCGCCCGCAGCCAGCGTAACAAGCTCCGTACCATGTCGGCAAAGCTGAAAGAGATGAGCTGCGAGTGGGACGGACTCAGTGGCTGGCTGGAAACCGAAAGCGAGCAGCTGGCTGAGAGTATAGACAGGCATCTTGAGGCGCTCGAAGACCAGATCCGCGAGTGGTCAGAAGGTACGGATAACCGGGAGGGATATTGAGCATTATCAGCCGAAGGTTCGACAAAAAAGAAACGGGTACCGTGTTCCGGCATGCTGAAAGCGGGAAGATCCTGTACCGTCTTGATGCCCGGCTGGAGCGGGATGACTGGGAAACAGTGCAGTCGATGATCAGCCTTGTCTATAACGCCGGCGTGGCCGCCGGAAGCGAACAGCGAGCCGCTGAAATTCGTGAGGCTCTGGGATATTCGGGAACTGGATGACGCTGAAAAACGTTGAGGATTTATACAGTTTTCAGCCTGTTATTCCTGGGCAGATGATCGACAACGGGATATAATGGCGATGGCGCTTGAGGCTTTTTGCCTCATGACGTGAAGGTGGTTTGTTGCCGTGTTGTGTGGCAGAAAGCAGAAAGCCCCGTAGTTAATTTTCATTAACCCATGCACTGCACCCATTTAGTTGGACTCTCAAATTGGAGAGTCCCATGTCCAGACGTAAGTACACCTTTCAACAGCGCCTCGAAGTGGTTATGCACTATTTCGCTACCGATGAAGGCTATCGTTTAACTTCAGCTCGCTTTAACGTTCCCAGAACCCAGGTAAGAATATGGGTTGCAGCCTATGATGCTTATGGAGAAGAAGGTCTGAAGCCCAGGGATAAGGGCGTATCAATCGCTCCCGATATCAGAGTCGAAGCCGTAAAGGCTGTACTGACGGGGCAGATTTCCCAGACGCAGGCTGCAGCGAAATTTAACGTCGCGGGTTCGGCCTCTGTTGGGAAGTGGATGAAGGTCTTCAGCGAACATGGAGAGGAAGGGCTTCGTTCTCTCCGTATTGGCAAAAAAAGGGCACTTCATATGATTGATGATCCTGTTGCGCTTGAGGCAGCACTGGAGCGTTCGAAAGATAAACGTATTCAGGAACTTGAACAAAAAGTCCGCCGCCTGGAATTACGGATACTTTATTTAAAAAAGTTGAAAGCCTTAGTTCGATAAGGGATAAGGTCAGAATTATCGACGAACTGAGGCAGCACTATTCGTTCGAGCAGCTTTTGCAGATAGCTCAGATACCCAGGAGTACGTTTTACTATCACCTGAAAGCACTCCGCTCTCCGGGAAAATACGATGAAGTGAAATGCAGAATCAAAGAGATCTATGATGAGAACCAGGGCCGCTATGGTTATCGGCGGATAGCACTGGCGCTCAGAAGAGAGGGAGGAGCGTTGAACCACAAAGTGGTTCAACGTCTGATGAATGTGCTTCGTCTCAAAGCTGCGATAAGAGTTAAGCGTTACAGTTCATGGCGGGGTGAACATGGGCGCGCTGCTGACAATATCCTGCAACGAAACTTCAAAGCCAGCCGGCCCAATGAAAAATGGGTCACCGATGTCACTGAATTCGCTGTAAATGGCCGGAAACTCTATCTTTCTCCCATCATCGACCTCTTCAATAACGAAGTTATTTCCTACAGTATTTCAGAACGCCCAACCATGCCGATGATTGATGAGATGTTGATTAAGGCATTTGCCAGAATGGATCCAAACAGCAAGCCAGTTCTTCATTCAGATCAGGGCTGGCAGTACCGTCATCGATGGTACCAGTATCAGCTCCGCGATTTTGGCGTCACGCAAAGTATGTCCCGCAAAGGTAACTGCCTGGATAACGCCTGTGCAGAATGCTTTTTCGGGACTTTAAAATCAGAATGCTTTTACCTCGGTAAATTTAAGGATATAGATGAACTTAAGGATGCTATTGAGGATTACATTCGGTACTACAACACCCGGCGAATCAGCCTTAAATTTAACGGTCTCAGCCCAGTTGAATACCGTCTGAAATTCCATCCATTGCGCATTTAATCAGCCGATTTTTAGTTGATGCAGCTTTAAAGAAAGCGTTTAAATATGAGTGATTTGTATGCTCTGAGTTCTTGCGTTTAAGGCTAATTGAGTTAAAGAAAGCGTCTGGTATTCGTGACCATTGCGTCACCGGCCATCAATACATCTGATTTTCCACATGTGTTATTGATTTTAAATTCCCAGAGCGTATCATTTGTTACCAAATGAGAAGGAGTACTGATGAAACTAACTACCCTACAACTCTTCAAATACCTCTCCGATGAAACCCGTTTGGGTATCATGTTGCTGCTCAGGGAGATGGGGGAGCTGTGCGTGTGTGATCTCTGCACTGCATTGGAACAGTCTCAGCCCAAGATCTCCCGCCATCTGGCAATGCTCCGGGAAAGTGGACTATTGCTGGATCGCAAACAGGGCAAGTGGGTTCATTACCGCCTTTCTCCGCAAATTCCTTCCTGGGCTGCTCAAGTAATTGAGCTGGCCTGGTTAAGCCAACAGGACGACGTGCAAGCCATCGCCCGTAAGCTGGCATCAGCAAACTGCTCTGGCAGCGGTAAGGCTGTTTGTATCTAAAAAATTTGCCTTAATATATGTGATTTTTCGAATGTGAGGTATTCAGAATGAAAACGTTAACGGTGTTTGACCCGGCAATGTGCTGCAGTACCGGCGTATGTGGCTCAGATGTCGATCAGGTTCTGGTTGATTTTTCTGCTGATGTGCAGTGGCTGAAAGGACGTGGCGTACAGGTTGAACGTTACAACCTGGCGCAGCAGCCCATGAGTTTTGTTCAGAATGAGAAAGCGAAAGCATTCCTCGAAGCATCTGGTGCAGAAGGGCTTCCGTTACTGCTGTTGGACGGTGAAACGGTGATGGCAGGGCGATACCCAAAACGCGCCGAGCTGGCTCGCTGGTTCGGTATTCCGCTGGAGAAGGTAGGGCTAGCTCCCATCAGTTGCTGTGGTGGTAATACTTCCTGTTGCTGAGTATGTCAGGAGGACATATGAAATTCTTACAGAATATCCCGCCTTACCTGTTTTTTACTGGCAAGGGAGGTGTAGGAAAAACTTCCATTTCCTGCGCGACGGCTATTCGCCTTGCCGAACAGGGTAAGCGGGTTTTGCTTGTCAGTACCGACCCAGCCTCCAATGTCGGTCAGGTATTCGATCAGGCTATCGGTAACACGATTCGCCCTGTGACAGCAGTTCATGGACTTTCCGCACTGGAGATTGATCCGCAGGACGCCGCCCAGCAATACCGCGCCAGAATCGTTGACCCTATTAAAGGTCTTTTGCCTGATGACGTTGTTAACAGCATCAGTGAACAGCTTTCAGGAGCCTGTACCACTGAGATTGCGGCGTTTGATGAGTTCACCGGCTTATTGACAGACGCTTCTCTGCTGACCCGCTTCGATCACATCATTTTTGATACTGCCCCAACGGGCCACACTATTCGCCTTCTTCAGCTTCCCGGAGCCTGGAGCAGCTTCATCGAAAGTAACCCGGATGGTGCTTCCTGTCTTGGCCCAATGGCCGGGCTGGAAAAGCAACGCGAGCAATATGCTCATGCAGTTGAGGCATTATCCGATCCTGAACGTACTCGCCTGGTGCTGGTCGCGCGATTGCAAAAATCCACATTGCAGGAAGTTGCCCGCACTCATGAAGAACTGTCAGCCATTGGCCTTAAAAATCAGTATCTCGTCATTAATCGTGTGCTGCCTAAAGCCGAAGCTGAACATGACGCCCTGGCCGCTGCGATATGGCAACGAGAGCAGGAGGCGCTGGCAAATCTTCCTTCCGGGTTATCTGAGTTGCCGACAGATACCCTATTACTACAGCCAGTCAATATGGTTGGTGTTTCAGCATTGAAGGGACTGCTGGATACCCGTTCTGAGACATTACCACTCCCGGTAACGAACATCCTGTACACGCCTGAAAACTTATCACTCTCTGGCCTGGTCGATGATATCGCTCGCAGTGAACACGGCCTGATTATGCTGATGGGAAAAGGTGGTGTAGGGAAAACCACGATGGCTGCGGCTATAGCCGTCAGGCTGGCAGACATGGGATTTGACGTGCATCTTACGACCTCTGATCCTGCTGCGCACCTGAGTACAACGCTGAACGGCAGCCTCAAAAACCTGCAGGTCAGCCGCATCAACCCTCACGATGAAACCGAACGCTATCGCCAGCATGTTCTTGAGACGAAGGGAAGAGATCTGGACGAAGCAGGGAAACGGCTACTGGAAGAGGATTTACGCTCTCCCTGTACTGAAGAAATAGCCGTGTTTCAGGCCTTTTCCAGGGTGATTCGTGAAGCGGGTAAACGGTTTGTGGTCATGGATACTGCCCCTACGGGACATACGCTGTTGCTGCTGGATGCGACCGGGGCTTACCACCGAGAGATTGCCAAAAAAATGGGGAGTAAAGGTCATTTTACTACCCCAATGATGCAGCTTCAGGATCCGGATAGAACCAAAGTTCTGCTGGTTACGCTTCCTGAAACCACACCGGTGCTGGAAGCGGCAAACCTGCAGGCTGACCTTGAAAGAGCGGGGATTCATCCGTGGGGCTGGATTATCAATAACAGCCTTTCCATTGCGGATACGCGTTCTCCGTTGCTTTGCCAGCGTGCTCGTCAGGAACAGCCTCAGATTGAGGCTGTTAAGAATCAGTACGCTAACCGTATAGCGCTTGTTCCGGTGCTGACGTCAGAGCCAGCTGGTATTGAAAAGCTCAGAGAGTTGATGAGTTAATTTTTTTGCATATACAGGGCGGCAAAGTCGCCCTGTCAGGAGGTTTTATGTTACTGGCAGGCGCTATTTTTGTCCTGACCATTGTTTTGGTTATCTGGCAACCAAAGGGATTAGGGATCGGCTGGAGTGCAATGCTGGGCGCGGGACTGGCTCTGATATCTGGCGTTGTGCATGTGGGGGATATTCCGGTGGTGTGGAATATCGTCTGGAACGCTACGGCGACCTTTATTGCCGTAATTATTATCAGCCTGCTGCTTGATGAATCCGGCTTTTTCGAATGGGCAGCGCTGCACGTTTCCCGATGGGGTAACGGTCGTGGACGTTTGCTCTTTACGTATATCGTTCTGCTCGGTGCGGCGGTGGCGGCACTGTTTGCCAACGATGGTGCGGCACTTATTCTGACGCCGATAGTCATCGCCATGCTGCTGGCATTAGGGTTCAGCAAAGGTACGACACTGGCATTTGTCATGGCAGCCGGTTTTATTGCCGATACGGCCAGCCTGCCGCTTATCGTGTCGAACCTGGTGAATATAGTCTCGGCGGACTTTTTTGGTCTGGGATTCACCGAATATGCGTCGGTGATGGTTCCGGTTGATATTGCCGCTATTATCGCCACGCTGGCGATGCTGCATCTGTTCTTCCGCAAGGATATTCCACCGACTTACGACCTGGCGCTCCTGAAAGCTCCGACAAAAGCAATAAAAGATCCTGCTACGTTCCGCACCGGCTGGATAGTTTTGATTCTTCTGTTGGTAGGTTTTTTCGTCCTCGAGCCGCTCGGGATTCCCGTTAGTGCGATTGCGGCTGTTGGTGCTGTGATCCTGTTTGCGGTAGCTAAACGAGGCCATGCCATTAACACCGGCAAAGTGCTGCGTGGCGCACCCTGGCAAATCGTCATCTTCTCATTGGGGATGTACCTGGTGGTCTACGGTCTGCGCAACGCCGGGCTAACCGAATACCTTTCAGGAGTGCTGAACGTACTGGCGGATAAAGGACTCTGGGCTGCGACGCTGGGTACTGGCTTCCTGACGGCTTTCCTGTCTTCCATCATGAACAACATGCCTACCGTGCTGGTTGGCGCTCTTTCTATCGATGGAAGCACTGCAACTGGCGTTATTAAAGAGGCGATGATCTACGCCAACGTGATTGGCTGCGATCTGGGCCCGAAAATTACACCTATAGGTAGCCTGGCAACGCTGCTCTGGCTGCATGTCCTTTCACAGAAGAATATGACCATCACCTGGGGATACTATTTCCGCACCGGGATCGTCATGACTCTGCCTGTGCTGTTTGTAACGCTGGCAGCGCTGGCGTTACGTCTCTCTTTCACTTTGTAATGAGATACTGATATGAGCAACATCACCATTTATCACAACCCGGCCTGCGGCACGTCGCGTAATACGCTGGAGATGATCCGCAACAGTGGTAATGAACCGACCGTTATTCATTACCTTGAAAATCCACCTTCACGCGATGAGCTGGTCAAACTCATTGCAGATATGGGCATTTCAGTCCGGGCTTTGCTGCGCAAAAACGTCGAGCCTTATGAAGAACTGGGGCTTGCTGAAGATAAGTTTACTGACGGTGAGTTAATCGATTTTATGCTTCAGTATCCGATCCTGATTAACCGTCCGATTGTGGTGACACCGCTGGGAACGCGCCTTTGCCGCCCTTCCGAAGTGGTGCTGGATATTCTTCCGGATGCGCAAAAAGGCGCATTTGCTAAGGAAGACGGCGAGAAAGTCGTTGATGAAACAGGTAAGCGATTGAAATAAAGATAAAGGGGGCAGACGCCCCCTTATTCCTGCCTCAGAGCATAAGATCTGAATCTTCTGGCAGAGTACGATTCCCTTCACCAAGTTTCATTTGCAGCAAAACCGTGTCAAGCCAGCGGCCATGTTTGAAACCAATGTCTTTTAATGTGCCTATTTCAGTAAATCCTGTGCGGATATGAAGCGCAACAGAAGCGACGTTAGCGCTGTCACCTACGACAGCAATCATCTGACGATATCCCTGGGACTCGGCCCATTTTAATGCATGATTGAGCAGTGCTTTTCCGACGCCCTGGCGCTGATAAGTCGGATCAATATATATCGAATTTTCAACTGTAAACCGATAGGCATGGCGTTCGCGGTAACGGGAAATATAACAGTAGCCGATGACCGTATCGCCATGCAGAGCGACATACCAAGGAAATCCCCGAGACTGAATGCTCCTCAGTCGGTTAAGCATTTCCTGCGTATCCGGAGGTTCGGTTTCGAAGCTACCTGTACCATGCAGAACATGGTGAGCATAGATATTGCGTATCGCGGTAATGTGCTGTTCTTCAGCATTAATAATGTGCATCGTGTTACTCCAGTAATGATGCTTTACAAGCTACCGGAATTCGCGACAGAAGGTTAAATACTTAAACTTATAGCCTGTATAAGTAAAAGTTTGACTGCAGGAAATGGGGCCGCAGCCCCATCTTTTAGCCTGCCATTTTTGCCAGCAGAGCTGCACCCACTGGTTCTTCATTCTGCAGCGGTGTTAATGCAATACGCTCTGCAAACTGCTCTGTAACGTCATTTATCAGAGGCAGTTCGCGACTGGCTCGGGTTACGAGGAACGGTGAGGACGGTTTCGCAGCAGCCAGACTGCTATTGATTACCCATGCCCATGGTTCAATTTCAGCACGACGCAAATCCTGCTGCAGG
Organism: Enterobacter sp. HMSC16D10; assembly: GCF_001807145.1. Classification (NCBI taxonomy): domain Bacteria; kingdom Pseudomonadati; phylum Pseudomonadota; class Gammaproteobacteria; order Enterobacterales; family Enterobacteriaceae; genus Enterobacter; species Enterobacter sp. HMSC16D10. The sequence continues at coordinate 2,930 of NZ_KV787853.1, read as the reverse complement.
TTTGCTGCTTCCAGTACAGGTGTCGTTTCGGCAAGCGTCACGATAATCACCTTCGTCTTCTCCGGGTCCTGCAATAGCATCATTGGTGTCAACAAATTGTCATGCGTTTGCCCCATCTGGCGCACCATTTCCCGGTGATAGGCTCCTGTTGCATCCAGTAGCAGAAGCGTGTGACCTGTTGGGGCTGTATCCATAATGACAAAATGGTCGTCTGCTTCTTTGATGATCCGAGAGAATGCCTGGAAGACGGCGATCTCTTCAGTGCATGGTGAGCGGAGGTCTTCCTCAAGCACCGCCAGCCCTTCTGCATCTAATCCTTTGCCCTGATTTTCCAGGACAAAGCGGCGATAACGTTCTGTCTCTACCTTCGGGTCGATACGGCTGACCTGAAGATTGGGCAGCGAGCCATCCAGTGTGTAAGACAGATGTGCTGCCGGATCGGATGTAGTCGGGTGGACCTTATGACCACGTTTCGCCAGCGATACCGCGACTGACGCTGCAATGGTCGTTTTACCTACACCGCCTTTACCCATCGTCATGACCAGCCCATTGCCAGTTTGGCTCAGTTCATCAACCAGTGAAGACAGTTTCGGTAAATCCAGAACATTCAACGTGGTATCAGGGAGAGCCGGTGCGGCTTTGCTCTGGGTAAATAGCTCCCGCAGGGCTTCCAGGCCGACCAGGTTAAATGGCTTCAGATACAGCTGCGAGCGGGGAAGATTAGCCAGATTATCAGGCATTGCCTGTAATGCTTTTTCTTCCCGAACCAGAATACTTTGCGCCAGTGGGTCATCCTCACCAGCAAACGGCGGCAGCACACCATTGATGGCAAGGTGTTGATGCTGCAAACCAATAGCAGAAAGCTCATCGTGCGTATGAGAAACCTCTTTCAGCGTTGAAGCCTGAGCTCGGGCAACCAGCACTAAGCGTGTGAGAGCTGCGTCGGACAGCGCTTTAACCGCATCGGAGTACTGGTGCTGTTGTTTCTCAAGCCCTACCAGAGGTCCAAGGTTTGCAGCGGCATCAGGGTTCGCTTCGAGATAACCGCTCCAGGCTCCCGGCAATTCAAGCATGCGGATGGTGTGACCGGTTGGCGCGGTATCAAATACGATATGGTCATATTTTTCCCGCAGCTCATGATTGGTCAGCAGACCAGTAAACTCATCAAACGCAGCGATTTCTGTGGTGCATGAGCCGGAGAGCTGCTCTTCAATACTGCTGACCACATCGGCTGGCATCAGCCCGCGAACCGGGTCGAGCACGCGGTCACGATAAGCCTGTGCTGCAGCCATCGGATCAACTTCCATAGCGGCAAGATTTTCTACGGTACTGATATCTGTGATTCGGTGGCCGATAGTCTGGCTAAATACCTGGCCGACATTGGAAGCCGGATCGGTACTCACCAGAAGCGTTCTCTTACCCTGATCGGCCAGCCATACCGCAGTAGCACATGCCAGGGATGTTTTACCCACACCACCTTTGCCAGTGAAGAAGATGAACGGGGGAATGTCTTTTAAAAATGGAATATTCATCAGTAATAGCTCCTCTGGAATTAAGGCATGCGTGGAATGCTGCAGCAGCGTGGTTGCGTGCTGCCTTCACTCCAGTCCTGAGTAAGCGGAATACCTGCCCAACGGGCGATATCTTCACGAGTTGGCAGTTTGCCTGCCATCACTAGCTTGCCGTCGAGCAAGGTGACAGGAAGGGACTCCATCCCTGATGTGTTCAGAAACTCTTTAATGACAGGCGTATTCAGGAACTGTTGCGGGTTCTTTGCAAGGCTGTAGCGCTGAATATCAACGCCATTTTTTTTCGCCCATTCGGCGCTGGCGTTCCATTTGATGGCTTCGTCGCTGACCACAACGCTACTGGTTGCGCAGCAGCCTGCTGCTTCAAAGATCTCAATATTTGACATGGACTGTTTACCTCAGTGTTTAGTCGATTGGCTTTACACTGAGGTAAACGAAGATGGTGGGAAAAAGATGCGCGATTAATTCATTTTTTTGTGGCAGCAGACGGAAGAAGTGTCATCCGCCTCAATTTGGCAAAGTTCTGTCATCGCTTCTTTCAGGTGCTTTCTGGCCCGAAGTAGTCGAGATTTAAACGCCGTAAGCGTGATTCCCAGTTCATCGGCCAGAGACTGCTGGGGACGCCGGTTAAGGTCGGATTCTTCAATCAACCACCGCTCATCCTCAGGTAATGCCTGTAATGTTTCAGGCAGGCAAATACCCAGCGTTGAGATTGCCTCAGGGGATGCGTCAGTTAATGGGGCATCTTCTTCCAGCTCAACGAAATCCCTGGCGGTGCGGTACTCATCAATCAGCAGGTTCCTCGCAGCCCGGTACAGCCAGGCTCGTGGATTCTCCATCTCACAAAAACTGTCTGAATGAGCGCGGGCACGCAGGAATAGCTCTTGCAGAAGATCTGCTGCTTTTTCGCTATCGCCTGTCTTCGATGTCAGAAATCGAGCGAGTTCGGCTTCATGTTGCCGCCAGAACACGCTCATGCAGTTGTTGAATGCCGTTACATCACTCATACCAGCCCTCAAATTTTGCTCTGATTAACTCGCCGGGAAAGTTCTTCTGCCGACTCTTTTCGTTCGCTGTAGCGATTAACGAGATAGGCTGAGTTACCTCGGGTCAGCAGAGTAAATTTCACCAGTTCTTCCATTACATCTACGATGCGGTCGTAATAAGACGACGGTTTCATTCGTTAATCTTCATCAAACTCCTGCCAGGCTTTTGCCACAGAGGACTGATTCGGGATGGTGATCATCCGCATCCATCGGCCAAGAATACGCATCTGGTTTACGGCATTGAAAGACTGAGAGCCACCGCAGACCTGCATAACGGCCAGCGTCTTACCCTGAGAAGGGCGAACAGCGCCTTCCGAAAGTGGTATCCAGTCAATCTGGGCCTTCATGATGCCGG
>NZ_KV787852.1:0-16039 GCF_001807145.1 Enterobacter sp. HMSC16D10 | reverse complement strand
TGGCCGGGTAAGGCGCAGCCGCCACCCGGCAACAACGACTCACGTTCTGCGAAACGCCACCAGCGTCACCACGATCCCCACCACCGCGGAAACCGCACCGGCCAGGAAGACGGACGGATAGCCAAACGAGGTGGCTAACACCCCGGCCAGCGGCCCGGTTACCCCGTATGAGATATCCTGAAACGCCGCATAGCCGCCGAGCGCCGTCCCGCGCACCTGCGGAGCCACGCGCTTCACCACTTCTACACCGAGTGCCGGGAAAATCAGAGAACAGCCGCAGCCGGTCAGCGCCGCACCAAGCAGCGCAACGGATGCCACGGGTGCATTCCACAACAGCAGAAGACCGATGGTTTCAATGACCAGCGACGCCACCGCCACCTTCACGCCGCCAAAGCGATCCGGCATCCAGCCGAAGAAGACGCGCATCAGCACAAACGCGCCGCCAAACGCGGTAAGCGTAAAACCGGCCATCGCCCAGCCGCGGCTCATAAAATAGAGCGAGACGAACGTCCCAATCACCGCAAAACCCACGCCCTGCAGCGCCAGGCCCAGGCCCGGCTGCCAGATTTGGCCGACCACGCTCCACAGGGAAGGACGCTCGCCTTTGTGCGCAGGCACCTTACGCACCGAGCCGTTAAACGCCCATGCCGCCAGCGGCAGCGCCATGGTGGTGGCAGCCAGCGCCGCAAAACCGAACTGGCTGTTGATCAGCAGGCCAAGCGGTGCCCCGGCGGCCAGCGCGCCGTAGATGGCCATGCCGTTCCAGGACATCACCTTGCCGGAACGTGCTGGCCCCACCAGCCCCATTCCCCAGGTCAGGGTGCCGGTCAGCAGCTGGCTTTCACCAAAGCCCAGGATTAAACGGCCCAGTACCAGCAGCGCAAATTTATACACGGCGTCTACCGGCAGAACAGCCGCCAGCAGCCATGCGCCGCCCGCCAGGCCGCAGGCAAACATCCCCTGCAGCGCCGAACGTTTGGCACCGTGCTGGTCCGCCAGCCGTCCGGCGTAGCCGCGGGTTAAAACCGTCGCTAAAAACTGGATACCCACGGCGATGCCGACCATGGTGTTGCCATAGCCCAGCTCCTGATGAACGAACAGCGGGATCACCGGCAGCGGCAGGCCAACGGTCATATAGGTCAGGAATACCGCAAAGGCGATACGGAACAGCGAGACGTTCGCTGAAGGGGTTGTTTCTGTTTGAGTTACTGCAGTCATGCTTTACTCCGAAATGAAGAGTAAGGCGGGGAAATGCCACGCCCCCTCTACCTGATTATCAGGATTAAGGTGCGTTGGTTGACGTTAAACGCTTACGCATTATCGTGAGGATAATGTTGAGTGGTGAAGTTTGCCTGTGAGATCAGCCGCTTGTCAATGCATAAAAAAGGGAGCCTTATGGCTCCCCTTTCGAATCAAACATAAAACTTATGCTTTCAGCTTACGCATGACCAGCGTGGCGTTGGTGCCGCCGAAACCGAAGCTGTTGGACATGACGGTAGTCAGCGTCGCGTCCGTTGGTTTGGTCACGATGTTCAGGCCAGCAGCCTGCTCGTCCATCTCTTCGATGTTGATGCTTGGCGCGATAAAGCCGTTTTCCAGCATCAGCAGAGAGTAGATCGCTTCCTGTACGCCAGCCGCACCCAGAGAGTGACCGGTCATGGCTTTGGTCGCGGAGATTGCCGGGCTGTTGTCGCCGAAGACTTCACGGATCGCACCCAGCTCTTTCACGTCACCTACCGGCGTAGAGGTACCGTGGGAGTTCAGGTAGTCGATTGGGGTATCAACGCCGTGCATCGCCATCTTCATGCAGCGCACCGCGCCTTCGCCGGATGGCGCAACCATGTCGGCGCCGTCGGACGTTGCGCCGTAGCCCACGATCTCAGCATAGATGTGCGCGCCACGTGCCAGAGCGTGCTCCAGCTCTTCAACCACAACCATACCGCCGCCGCCCGCGATAACGAAACCGTCACGGTGCGCATCGTAGGTACGGGAGGCTTTGTCCGGGGTCTCATTGTACTTGGTGGACAATGCGCCCATCGCGTCGAATTCACAGGCCATTTCCCAGCCCAGCTCTTCGCCGCCGCCAGCAAATACGATGTCCTGCTTACCCAGCTGGATCTGCTCAACAGCGTTACCGATACAGTGTGCGGAGGTCGCACACGCGGAGCTGATGGAGTAGTTCACACCGTGGATTTTGAACGGGGTCGCCAGGCACGCGGAAACCGCAGAACCCATGGCTTTCGTGACCACGTACGGACCTACCGCTTTCAGACCACGCGGGCTACGCATGGCGTCAGCACCGAATACCTGCGCTTTAGATGAGCCGCCGGAACCGGCAATCAGACCCACGCGCGGGTTGTTCTGATAAACCTCTTCGCTCAGGCCGGAATCTTTGATCGCTTCCTGCATGGAGAGATAAGCATAAATAGAGGCATCGTTCATGAAACGAACCACTTTGCGGTCGATCAAACCGGTGGTGTCCAGTTTGACGTTACCCCATACGTGGCTACGCATACCTGAATCTTTAAACTCTTCAGAGAAAGTGATCCCGGAGCGTCCTTCACGCAGAGATGCCAGGACTTCCTGCTGGTTATTACCGATGCTGGAAACAATGCCCAGGCCAGTAATCACTGCACGTTTCATTCAATACCTCTGTAAGTCGCACTATAGTAAGTTTCGAGTCGCACAATAGCGTACACTTGTACGCCGAACAAGTCCGATCAGACATTTTCTGCGGAAATTTGCACCGATGGACTCACATCGTTAAGATCGTGCCACTGCCTGTCAGACGAGTAACTTACGTGAAACAAAACGCTATACAACCCGCCAACCTCGAATTCAACGCTGAGGGTACACCTGTTTCCCGAGATTTTGATGACGTCTATTTTTCTAATGATAACGGACTCGAAGAAACTCGCTATGTTTTCCTCGACGGAAACCAGCTCAGCACCCGCTTCCCGGCGCACCCGCGGAGCCTGTTTGTGGTCGCGGAAAGTGGATTCGGCACCGGTCTGAATTTTTTAACCCTCTGGCAGGCGTTTAATCAGTTCCACGCTACTCACCCTGAGGCTACGCTACAAAGATTACATTTCATCAGTTTCGAAAAATTCCCGCTCACCGCGCACGATCTGCGGCTTGCCCACCAGCGCTGGCCGGAGCTTGCGCCCTGGGCAGAACAGCTTCAGGCGCAGTGGCCGCCCCACATCGGCGGCTGTCACCGTCTGATGCTGGACGGTGGACGCGTCACGCTGGACTTATGGCTCGGCGACATCAACGACCTGACCGACAGGCTCGATGATTCGATGAATCAGAAGGTCGACGCGTGGTTCCTGGACGGTTTTGCCCCTGCCAAAAACCCGGACATGTGGAGCCAGCATCTGTTTAACGCGATGGCGCGGCTGGCGCGCCCTGGGGCTACCCTTGCCACCTTCACCTCGGCGGGCTTTGTCCGCCGTGGGTTGCAGGAGGCGGGCTTTACCATGCAGAAGACCAAAGGCTTTGGCCGCAAGCGCGACATGCTGGTCGGCAGGATGGAGCAGACGCTGGACATCCCCGCTCAGACGCCCTGGTTTGCGCGCCGCGCCAGCGCATCGCGCGACGTAGCGATCGTTGGCGGTGGGATCGCCAGCGCCCTGCTCTCTCTCGCGCTGCTGCACCGGGGCTGGCAGGTGACGCTCTACTGCGCTGACGAGGCGCCCGCCAGCGGCGCGTCCGGCAACCGCCAGGGCGCGCTCTATCCGCTTTTAAGCGCACACGATCCGGCCCTGTTCCAGTTTTTCCCCGCGGCCTTTACCTTCGCCCGCCGCCTGTACGACGCGCTGCCAGTGGCATTCGACCACGACTGGTGTGGCGTGACGCAGCTCGGCTGGGATGAGAAGAGCCAGCAGAAGCTCGCGCAGATGCTGTCGCTGGGCCTGCCGGAAGAGATTGCCCGCGCGGTCAGTGCGCAAGAGGTGGCGGACACCGCTGGCGTAGAAACCGGGAGTGGGGGCATTCAGTACCCGCTCGGCGGCTGGCTGTGTCCGGCTGAACTGACCGCGGCGGTCATTGCCCTGGCGCAGTCGCGCGGGCTGACGACGCATTATGCCCACAAGGTGGAATCGCTCAGCCGGACAGAACGCTGGGATCTGCGTTTTGCTGATGGCAGGGAGGCGAGCCATGCCAGCGTTGTGCTGGCCAACGGGCATCACATCAGCCAGTTTATCCAGACAGCAGCGTTGCCGGTTTATCCGGTCGGCGGCCAGGTGAGCCACATCCCCACCGCGCCTGCGCTCGGCAAACTGCGCCAGGTGCTGTGCTATGACGGCTATCTGACGCCGCAAAATCCGTCTAACGGCCATCACTGCATCGGGGCCAGCTATCATCGTGGCGAAACGGATATGCGCTATAGCGAGGCGGATCAGTTGCAGAACCGCCAGCGCCTGATTGACTGTTTCCCGGATGCGGCGTGGGCGCAAGAGGTCGACGTTAGCGAGGGTGACGCGCGCTGCGGCGTGCGCTGCGCCACCCGCGATCATCTGCCGATGGCGGGCAACGTGCCGGACTACGAGGCGACGCTTGCGGCCTATGAGGATCTGGCTGAACACCAGGAAACCGCGGTGGCCTCACCGGTCTATCCAGAGCTGTTTATGCTGGGCGGACTGGGTTCCCGCGGGCTGTGCTCTGCCCCGCTGCTGGCCGAAGTGTTAGCCGCGCAGATGAGCGACGAGCCGATTCCGCTGGACAGGGTTACGCTTGCGGGCCTGAATACGAATCGATTATGGGTACGGAAACTGCTGAAGGGGAAGAAGGTTAAGTAAGGTGCGGCCTGGTGCCCTGACCCTCTCCCACAGGGAGAGGGGATATTCACAGGCCCGGTAAGCGCAGCGCCACCGGGCGAAAAACGATGACTTAGCGTTTAGCCTGCTGGAACAGGTTGTCCCACATGCCCAGCACCAGTGACTGGTCGCGCGGAGAGAGCTCCCCGGCCTGAATGGCTTTCTCCAGACTGCGGGTCACTTCCTCATGAACAGCGTCGGCAGAGTGATCGTCACCTGCTTCCAGCTCGGCTACCGCGAGCGTCAGGTGACCACGCAGATAACCGCTGGCGAACAGCTCATCATCGCTGGCGTGTTCCACCATGTCATCAATTAACGCCAGAATGCGTGATTCAAATTCTGCGATCATCTTCTTTCCTCTGTTAAAGATCTTCCGGCCAAGGGAAGCTTTCCGCCGCAATCGCCGGCGTGTGGTAATAATTCTGTAAGGCCTCGATCAGGCGCGCCGGACGTGCCGGGATGCCTTTCTCAAGGTATTCCATCACCTGCGCATGCACGCGGCGCTGGAAGACAATACGGTCTGGCTCGAAGTCGCCTTCGAGGTTGTCGCAGCTGACGTTGAACGGGAAACCCGCCGCCACGCAGAACAGCCATTCCAGCGCCTGCGGCTTCACTTCCACATCCTCAAACTGCCCCTGCGTCGCGGCGTCTCGCCCGTCCGGGCAGTACCAATAACCGAAGTCCACCAGCTCGCGACGCGCTTTTCCGGCGATGCACCAGTGCGAAATTTCGTGCAAACCGCTGGCGTAAAAGCCGTGCGCAAAGACGATGCGGTTATACGGAACCTCGTCATCAGCAGGAAGATAGATCGGTTCGTCGTCGCCTTTAATCAGACGGGTATTAAAATCGTCAGCAAAACAGCCGTCAAAGATCTCAATCAGCTGTTCATATTTATGCGTACTGTTCATTAGTGCATCCCCAACCAGGTGAGGATCTCCTGTCCATGGCTGTCATAAAGAAGTTTGGCGCTCATCACGGCCGAGACGATAACGATCATCGGACGGATCAGCTTTTGCCCTTTGCTTAATACCAGACGCGAGCCTGCGCGCGCGCCCAGGAACTGCCCTGCCATCATCACAAACCCGGTTGCCCAGATAACCTTGCCGCCAATGATAAACAGCAGCAGGCCGCCGACGTTCGAGGTCGCGTTGAGCACTTTGGCATGGGCGGTCGACTTGGCGAGGTTAAATCCGGCCAGCGTCACAAACGCCAGCGCGTAAAACGAGCCTGCCCCCGGGCCGAAGAAACCGTCGTAAAAGCCGACGCAGCCCCCGGCAATCAGCGCAAACGGCAGGCCGTGCAGACGACGCTGACGGTCTTCCTCGCCGAGCTTCGGCATCAGCAGGAAATAAAGCCCGATGCAGATGACCAGAACCGGCAGGATCTGGCGCAAAATATCCGACTGCACGTGCTGCACCAGCAGCGCGCCCGACGTGGAACCGATAAAGGTCATCAGGATATTGAGCTTCTGGTCTGCCAGGCTCACCACCTTACGGCGGATAAAATAGAGCGACGCTGAGAGCGAGCCGCCGCAGGCCTGCAGCTTGTTGGTGGCAAGCGCCTGCGCCGGGCTCATGCCCGCCGCCAGCAGCGCGGGTACGGTTAATAGCCCGCCGCCGCCCGCAAGGGCATCAATAAAACCGGCCAGCATAGCCACAAAGAACAGCACAACCAGCAGCAGCGGTGACACCATAAACAGATCGACGAAATTATCCATTAAAGTACATGCTCATCCAGTAGCGCCTGGCAGGAAGGCGGCAACGGAGGCGGTGTCTTCTTCTCAGGCTTAGAGGTTCCAGGTTTTGCTGGTTCAAACCAGCTTTGCAGTTCCGCACCACAGCCATCGCCTGGCGGCGGTAGCGGCTGATCTTCGCATTCCAGGCTGTTCGCCGGGCAGCGCAGACGAACGTGCATGTGCGCACGATGCTGGAACCACGGGCGCACTTTGCGCAACCAGTCGCGATCGGTTCCCTCATCGAGGCACAGCTGTTGCTTGATAGCCGGGTTGACGAAGATCCGCGTGACGTCGTTATCTTTTGCCGCCAGCTTAATCAGGCTGAAGATATCCGGCGTCCACAGTGAGGGCACAACGCGCTTACCGTCGCTCGACACCAGATCCAGCGCCTGCGGTTTCAGCAACTGGGCTGAACTCCAGCGTGCTTTAGGCAGCTGCAGGAAGATATCGACATCCAGTCCGGTCTGGTGACTGGCGTGTCCACCGTTAAAACGCCCGCCCGCAGGCATCCCCATATCGCCGATCAGCATCGTGCCCAGCCCCAGATTATGCACCTGGTTTCCCAGCCGCTGGATGAACAGCACCAGATCCGGGTGGCCGAAGTAACGACGCTGGTCGGTACGCATCACCTGATAGGTATCCGATTGCAGCGGAAGTTCCTGCGCGCCGACGATACAGCCGTTGGAAAAGGCGCCGATGGACTGCGCGCTCCCTGCCACCGGATGGGTGATTTTTTGCCACGGCGTAGCGGCCAGACTGGCTCCACTGGCAAGCAGCGCCAGCAGAGCAATTGCGGTTTTTTTCATGTTTACCAGCGTGGAATGGTGGTCGTCACATCCGCATTCTGCGCGCGCTGGCGCAGGAAGTGATCCATCAGCACGATCGCCAGCATCGCTTCTGCGATCGGCACCGCGCGGATCCCCACGCACGGATCGTGACGTCCTTTAGTGATCATCTCAACTTCTTCGCCATCGCGGTTAATCGTGTGGCCCGGCACGGTAATGCTTGAAGTTGGTTTCAGCGCGATGTTGGCAATAATCTGCTGCCCGCTGCTGATCCCGCCCAGAATGCCGCCCGCGTGGTTGCTCTGGAAGCCCGCTTTCGTGATTTCGTCGCGATTCTGGCTGCCGCGCAGGGATACCACGTCAAAACCGTCGCCAATCTCAACGCCCTTCACCGCGTTGATGCTCATCAGCGCGTGCGCGATGTCGGCGTCGAGACGGTCAAATACCGGCTCGCCCCAGCCTGGCGGGACGCCGTCGGCCACGACGGTGATTTTCGCCCCAATGGAGTCGCCCTCTTTTTTCAGACCGCGCATCAGTTCGTCCAGCGCGTCCAGCTTGTCGGCATCCGCACAGAAGAACGGGTTTTGCTCGACCTGATCCCAGTCTTTGATCGCCAGCGGAATGTCGCCCATCTGGGTCAGACAGCCGCGGATCACGATGCCAAATTTCTGCTGCAGGTATTTCTTAGCAATGGCGCCAGCCGCCACGCGCATCGCGGTTTCACGCGCGGAGGAACGTCCGCCGCCGCGATAGTCGCGGAAGCCGTACTTTTGTTCGTAGGTGTAGTCGGCATGGCCTGGACGGAACACGTCCTTGATGGCGCCGTAGTCCTGGGAGCGCTGATCGGTGTTTTCAATCAGCAGACCAATGCTGGTGCCGGTGGTACGGCCTTCAAAGACGCCGGAGAGAATTTTGACCTGGTCCGGCTCGCGACGCTGCGTGGTGTAGCGAGAGGTGCCCGGACGACGACGGTCGAGGTCGTGCTGCAAATCGGCTTCGGTCAGTTCGATGCCTGGCGGTACGCCATCAACGATACAGCCCAGCGCCAGCCCGTGCGACTCGCCAAAGGTGGTCACGCGGAATACCTGTCCAATACTGTTTCCTGCCATCACGGCTCCGATGTTGTTGTTTGTGTTTGAGCGTTGTGAAACGGGCCGAAGCCCGCTGGATTAATCTTTATAGATGCTGAAGTGTTCGCGCGCGTCGAGCAGCTGCGCTTTGGTCAGCATAAAGACGCCGTCACCGCCGTTGTCGAACTCAAGCCAGGTGAACGGCACATCCGGATACTGCTCTATCAGATGTACCATGCTGTTGCCCACTTCACAAATCAGAACGCCGTCATCGGTCAGATAATCCGGCGCGCAGGCCAGAATGCGGCGGGTCAGCTTCAGGCCGTCAGAGCCTGACGCCAGACCCAGCTCCGGCTCGTGGCGGTATTCGTTCGGCAGATCGGACATGTCTTCCGCATCGACGTACGGCGGATTGGTGACGATCAGATCGTACTGCAGCGTCGGCAGATCGCGGAACAGATCGGAGCGAATTGGCGTGACGTGATGGATCAGGCCGTGCTCTTCAATATTGTGCTCGGTCACGGCCAGCGCGTCGGTGGAGATATCAACCGCGTCCACTTCCGCTTCCGGGAAGGCGTAAGCGCAGGCAATGGCGATACAGCCGCTCCCGGTACACATATCCAGAATGTGCTGCGGCTGATGGCCGATCAGGCCTTCAAAGTGGTTGTTGATCAGCTCACCAATCGGCGAGCGCGGCACCAGCACGCGTTCATCGACATAGAACTCGTGGCCGCAGAACCAGGCTTTGTTGGTCAGATAGGCGACCGGAATACGCTCGTTCACGCGACGGATCACGCGCTCAACGATGCGGTGTTTTTCGCTCGAGGTCAGGCGCGCGGTGCGCATGTCTTCCGGAATATCCAGCGGCAGGTAGAGGGACGGCAGCACCAGCTGCACGGCTTCATCCCACGGGTTGTCGGTACCGTGTCCGTACCAGATATTGGCGGCGCTGAAGCGGCTAACCGACCAGCGCAACATGTCCTGTATGGTATGCAGCTCGTTTACTGCTTCATCGACAAATATTTTATCCACTCTTTCCTCCAGGGCATGCTCGCATAATTTTCGGCGCTAGTTTGCCATGAAGACGGCGATAAATCAGCAATGACGCGTACCGCTTGAGGTTAAAAAATGCGTTTAGTCGGGTACACTATCGGAAATACGAGATGAGAATGACGAATGAAAAAGAAAACATCGCTCAGCGAGGAGGATCAGGCGCTCTTCCGCCAGCTGATGACCGGGACGCGGAAAATCGCGCAGGACACGATTGTTCATCGCCCGCAGCGTAAAAAAATCAGCGAAGTCCCGGTCAAACGGCTGCTGCAGGAGCAGGCCGATAACAGCCACTACTTTTCAGACGAGTTTCAGCCGCTGCTTAATACCCAGGGCGCGGTGAAATACGTGCGCGAGGACGTCAGCCATTTCGAACTGAAAAAGTTACGCCGGGGAGATTATTCGCCGGAGCTGTTTCTGGATCTGCACGGCTTAACGCAAATGCAGGCGAAACAGGAGCTGGGGGCGTTGATTGCCGCCTGTCGCCGCGAACATGTTTTTTGCGCCTGCGTGATGCATGGCCACGGGAAACATATCCTTAAGCAACAGACGCCGCTGTGGCTGGCTCAGCACCCACACGTAATGGCGTTTCATCAGGCACCGAAAGAGTACGGCGGAGATGCCGCCTTGCTGGTATTGATTGAAGTTGAGGAGTGGCAGCCGCCAGAGTTGCCCTGAAAGAGGGGCGGGAAAGATATAGCACCCCGCCCTGTCACACGTCACGTCAGATCGCTTTTGCCATCTTCAGGTTGCACGGGCTCATTTGCCAGTTGAAGACCCCTTTGCCGGTTTCGTCGAGGGTGACGTTGGCAATCGCGGAAGTGGTGAACATAGGCGGCGTTTCGCCCGGGCACAGCTCAGATACCAGATAGCCGACCAGCGGCAGGTGGGAAATGACCAGTGCGGAAGCGACACCTTCATTGCACAGCGCCTGAAGATAAGCGCTGACAAGGCCGACATCACCGCATGGTGTCAGTTCGGGGAGAACATCCACACTGGACGGCAGGTTCATACACTCCCCTACCACATCCAGCGTCTGTTCTGCACGCAGGAACGGACTCACAAGAACGCGTTCAATGTCCACTTTTTGACCTTTAAGCCAGGTTGCCATCAGACGGGATTCGTCGCAGCCACAGACGGTTAAAGGACGTACTGAGTCACTGGCGGCATCGAGTGCCGCGTCGCCGTGACGCATGATGAAAACTTGCATATTGCACCGCTTTTGTTAACCAGAATCACCGGCGTTAACTACCCGCGATAAATGCTAAGAGGTAGAAAACCCGATGGCCGGGCATTGTGCCTGATCCATTCGATGAATGAAACGCTGTTTTTTACCTCAATGGCGTAAGTATAGTCAATCTCTGTTTACAAAATCGCCAGAACAGGTTCATTCACCTCAGGATTTACCCTTCTTTGACTTCAGTTTACGAAATCAGTTTCCCGTGCAGGCCAAAATGTCTGGCCCCGTTCCGCCATCTGCAATAATTCGTCACACGGTGTAAACCGTGGGCCATATTGCGAGGCCAGACGTTGCAAAATGGCAACCACTTCACCCGCGCCGAGTGTATCCATGTAGCGGAACGGGCCGCCAAGGAACGGCGGAAAACCAATACCAAATACCGCGCCGATGTCGCCATCGCGTGCGCTCTTGATTACCTGCTCACCAAAGCAGCGCGCCGCTTCATTGAGCATCATCATCACGCAACGTTCAGCGCACTGAACGGCAGACAGTTTTCCCTGACCGGTGGTCGAAATAAGCCCATAAACCGAAGGGTCGACCTGTTTCTTGCTTTTACGCCCTTTCGCGCCGTAAAGATAGAAACCGCGTTCATTTTTTCTGCCTTTGCGATCGTCCTTCAAAATTGCAGAAACAATGTTTGCAGGCGGGCTAAAACGATCGCCATAAGCCTCCTCCAGCACAGGTATAATTTTAGTGCCGGTGTCTATTCCCACCTCATCCAAAAGTTGGATTGGGCCAACGGGGAAACCAAACTTTACCAGCGCCTTGTCGACGTGCTCGATCTTCTCGCCTTCCGTCAGCAGCCGCATGGCTTCATTAATACAGGGCGCCAGAATACGGTTGACGTAGAAGCCGGCTTTATCTGCGACCACGATCGGCGTTTTACCCTGCTTCTTCGCAAGTTTGACTACCGTGGCGATGGTTTGCGGACTGGTGGTCGCGTGTGGAATAACTTCCACCAGCGGCATTTTTTCTACCGGGCTAAAGAAGTGCAGCCCGATCACCTGCTCCGGACGCGCGGCTTTCGCCGCGATATCGCCAATCGGTAATGACGACGTGTTGGAGGCAAAAATGGTATGCGGGGCGCAATGCTGCTCAACGTCTGCCACCATCTGCTGCTTAAGCGCCAGATCCTCAAACACCGCTTCAATCACCAGATCGCGGTGCGCAAAACCGCTGTAATCCGTCGTACCGGAGATCATTGCCAGGGTTTTATCACGCTCGCTTGCCTTGATATGGCGGCGTTTGACCTTTTGATCAAGGTTCTGCCAGCTGTACTGCAGCGCGTGGTTGATTCCCTTAGGGTTAATGTCTTTGATGCGTACCGGCAATTTGCCTTTGCTGGCGCTAACAAAAGCGATACCGCCGCCCATGAGCCCCCCACCCAGTACGCCAATGGCACGCAGCGGCGCAGGCTCCGCCTTGCTGCCGGGATCTTTTTTGACGTCAGTGCTGGCGAAGAAGATGCTGCGCAATGCCTGTGACTGCGGCGTCATCGCCAGTTCACCAAAGGCTTTGGCCTCCGCGGCATAGCCGCTGCTGCTGCCCTGCGACAGCCCGGTTTCGATCACGTCGAGGATCCGCTTTGCCGCCGGGTAATTGCCTTTGGTTTTTTGTTCGGTCTTTTTGCCCACCATATTGAACAGGAGCGTTCTCCCCAGCGGACCGGCCAGCACGCGCTCGCGAACCGGCAGAGGACGTTTTGCCTGACGCCCTTTCAGCGCAAGCTCAACGGCGGCCTCCAGCAAAATGGACTGCGGCACGACGTCATCGACCAGACCGGCTTTCAGCGCCTGACGGGCACGCAGCTGTTTACCGGTTAAGATCATCTCCAACGCCGTGCTGACGCCCACCAGCCGCGGCAGACGCTGCGTTCCGCCAGAACCTGGCAGCAGGCCCAGCTGCACTTCCGGCAGGCCCAGAATGGTTTTCGCATCGTCAGTACAGATGCGGCTGTGGCAGGCCAGCGCCAGCTCCAGCCCACCGCCCAGACACGCACCGTGGATCGCTGCGATGACCGGGATTGGGAGACCGTTGATCTCCGACATCACCTGCTGGCCCTGACGCGCCAGCTCTTCGGCTTCCAGCGCGCTTTGCGCCCGGGCAATCATGTTGATATCCGCCCCGGCGATAAAGTTGTCGGGTTTGGCAGAGATAAACACCAGGCCGCGAATGGCTTTGTTCTCGCGGATCTGCTTTAGCATCGCGCGCACCTGAACGCCAAATTCGGCCTTCAGGGTATTCATCTTTTCATCAGGTACATCAATAGTGATAACGGCCACGTTATCGAGGCGAACCGTCAGATTAAATGCAGATGGCATATCCATTATTCAGCCTCCAGAACCATTGCTGCGCCAAGGCCGCCCGCCGCACAGGCGGTAACAAGGCCAAACCCACCGCCACGGCGACGGAGTTCATGTAATGTTTGCGTGATCATCCTCGCCCCTGTAGCGGCAAACGGATGACCGTAGGCGATAGAGCCACCCAGCACGTTGAATTTACTCTGATCCACTTCGCCCGTGGCATGCGCGCGGCCCAGCACATCACGTGCGAAACGCTCGCTTGCCAGCAGCTGGACGTTTGCCAGGGTTTGCGCGGCAAACGCTTCGTGCATATCAATCAGGGTTAAATCAGCCAGCGTCAGCCCCGCGCGATCCAGCGCCAGCGGCGTGGACCATGCCGGACCTAACAGCATGTCCTGCCAGACGTCAATGGCGGTGAAGGCGTAGCTGCGTAAATAACCCAGGGGAGTAATGCCCAGCTCTTTTGCACGGGATTCGGTCATCAGGATCACGGCGGCAGCCCCGTCCGTCAGCGGCGTACTGTTCGCCGCCGTCACGGTGCCGTGCTTGCGGTCAAACGCCGGGCGCAGTTTGGCGTAATCCGCCAGCGTTGACGTGCCACGAATATTGTTATCTTCCGCAAGCGGTTCGCGATAGGGCGGAATATAGGCGGTCATGACCTCATCGGTCAGCTTGCCTTCCGACCAGGCTTTTGCCGCAAGCTGATGTGAACGATGCGCCAGCGCATCCTGCTGTTCACGCGTAATGCCGTAGGTTTTGGCCATCTGCTCGGCGGTGTCGCCCATGCGCAGGCCGGTGGAGTATTCCGCGACGGCAGGAGGTACAGGCATCAGGTCGCGCAGACGTAAACGCGAGAAGAGTTTGAGTTTCTGACCCGTCGTACGGGCTTTGTTGGCATCCACCAGGATGCGCGCCAGCTTTTTACTGACCCCAATTGGCAGTACCGAAGAGGAGTCCGCTCCCCCCGCTATCCCGGCGCGAATGGTGCCCGCCATCAGGCTTTCGGCGACGTTAGCCACGGCCTGGAAACTGGTTGCGCAGGCGCGGCTGACGCTGTAGGCGTCGGTATGAACATTCATCCCGGTACCGAGGACGATTTCCCGCGCAATGTTGGGGGCTTCAGGCATCTGCACGACCTGGCCGAAGACCAGCTGTTCGATGACCTCCGGCGGAATTTCGCTGCGAGCCAGCATCTCCCCCACTACCATTTTCCCCAGGTCGACGGCCGGTATGCCATGAAACGCCGTTGCCTGACGCGCAAATGGCGTGCGCAATCCACTGACTATGGCAATGCGATCGCCCTGACGGGTAATAAGCGGTAATGCCTGACTCATAACACTCCCCTGTAAAAAAATATTCGCAAACACTAAGTGGTCTGACCTGATAATAGTCTTAACCATTTTTTTACATTCAGCCAATCGGGGAAACGAAAAAGTGCGAGCTAAGACACAGAGAAGAAAAAGAAAATGCCCCTGCATGGCAGGGGCATTTGTGCGGTATGTTGCCGGGTGCGCAAGGTAAAAGCAAAACGGTAACCCGTAGGTTACCGTTTTTAATGCTTGCGCCCTCTCCCGTGGGAGAGGGTCGGGGTGAGGGCATCAGGCCGCAGAAATTAACGCAGACCCAGCTGGAAAATCAGCGTTTCAGCTTCACAGGCAAAAACAAAGTCGATGTCCAGCTTCACGCCGCCTTCCACTTCGGTAAAGGTCGACTTGATTTCACACGGATCGGATTCAACATCACGCGCACGCTTGCTCAGCGCGGCCAGGGTCTCTTCCGCTTCGGCGCGGTTGGTGAACACACGGCTGTAAGACGCGGTGCAATCGGAGTTGTCCATGATGGTGCCAACATCCATACAGCAGCAAACCGGGGTTTCATCAGCACTGCATTTACTCATAGCTCAATTTCCTCTGTATTCGCGCAGCGCGCGAGATAAACACGATGCTGCTATTTTACGCCCCGGCGCGGGCTCTCTCCAGCCGTTAATGGCGCAAAATCGGATAAGTGACCAATATCACACTAAAAAATGATCTAAAACAAAAACCACCCTTTTGGGTGAGTCGCGATGGTCACAATTTTGCCAACCAGATCTCGTTTCACGAAACATGTTTGAAAATATTAATAAACAAACTTGCAACACTCAGGCTGGTCGGACCTATACTCTGGCCACTGGTCTGATTTGTCTGTCATACCTCAGACCCTACACTTCGCGCTCCTGTTACGGTATGTAACAATTATTGAATAAAAATAACTCAATGAGGTTATGGTCATGAGCCAGAAAACCCTGTTCAACAAGACTGCGCTGGCAGTCGCAGTGGCACTCGTCTCCACTTCCGCATGGTCAGCGGGCTTTCAGTTAAACGAATTTTCTTCCTCTGGCCTTGGCCGCGCGTATTCAGGGGAAGGCGCTATCGCTGATGATGCGGGTAACGCAAGTCGTAACCCCGCATTGATCATGATGTTTGATCGTCCGACCTTCTCTGCCGGTGCGATTTTCGTTGATCCGGGCGTTGATATTACGGGCCGTTCACCTACCGGTGCCAGTCTGAATTCAGATAACATCGCGCCAACGGCGTGGGTGCCAAACATGCATTTCGTGGCGCCTATTAACGAACAGTTTGGTTGGGGTGCCTCCGTGACCTCTAACTACGGTTTAGCGACCGAGTTTGGTGATAACTATGCCGCAGGGGCATTTGGCGGTAAAACCGATCTGGAAACCCTGAACCTAAACCTCAGCGGTGCTTACCGTCTGGATAGCCACTGGAGCTTCGGCGTTGGCTTTGATGCTGTGTATGCCAAAGCGAAAATCGAACGTTACGCGGGCGACCTGGGCAAAGTCGTTGCTGGCTCAGGTGCACTGCCGCCTGCCCTGGCGCGTCAAGTTGCGGGTATCCCAGCAGACACTCAGATCGCTTATCTGAAGGGCGATGAGTGGGGCTTTGGCTGGAACGCCGGTATCCTGTATGAACTTGAT
The DNA here is from genome assembly GCF_001807145.1 of Enterobacter sp. HMSC16D10. NCBI lineage: Bacteria > Pseudomonadati > Pseudomonadota > Gammaproteobacteria > Enterobacterales > Enterobacteriaceae > Enterobacter > Enterobacter sp. HMSC16D10. The sequence goes on along the minus strand of NZ_KV787852.1, from coordinate 65 downwards.
AAAAACAACCGTTACGGCTTTACCTACCGTTCTGAAGTGGTCAACAAAAACTGGCCACCGCGTTA
>NZ_KV787851.1:33354-93425 GCF_001807145.1 Enterobacter sp. HMSC16D10 | reverse complement strand
TTTGCCCGGTGGCGCTGCGCTTACCGGGCCTACAGGTTTAGCGTCTTTTGTCACCCCGGTAAGCGCAGCGCCACCGGGGTTTTTGTTAACCCAACGCCTGAATTGCTTTCTCCAGCGCCTCGCGCAGCAGGTGGCGGTCGTGACGATATTTAATATCGCTGGCTTCCAGCGGCTCCTGAACCACCACGCGATCGCCAATCCCTGTCACATCCACTTTTGGCCCAACCACGACACCGTCGATAATTTTCTTACCGACGTACTGCTCCATCAGGTTGAGCTTGTCCGCCAGCGACAGGCTCGCCGCGGCCGGACTCAGCTCACGCCCTAAATTGCCGATGTAGACCATCGGCGCCGGGGTGCGGCGCAGCGCCTGCGCCAGCTCTTTCACCAGCAGGATCGGCATCAGGCTGGTGTAAAAGCTGCCCGGACCGATCAGAATTAAATCCGCATCGCCAATTGCTTCTACGGCTTCACGCGTCGCCGGCACGCTCGGGTAAGTCATCAGCTCTTTGGGCGGCAGCAGAAGCTGGTCAATATTCACCTCGCCGTACACTTCATGCCCTTCGGCGTCGATGGCCATCAAGTCAACCGGTTGTTCAGACATGGGGATCAGGAATGCGTCCACTTTGAGCAGGTTACGGATCAGATTGATGGCTTCGAGAGGCCTTACGCTCAAGTGATCCAGCGCCTTTAACATCAGATTTCCGAGGTTATGTCCGGAAAGTTCGCCATTGCCGCCAAAACGGTACTCAAACATCGCCGACGCGACGCTCGGCTCGGTAATTAACTGGTTCAGGCAGTTGCGCATATCGCCCCAGGCAATACCGCCTTCGGCACGTCTGATCCGCCCGGTTGAGCCGCCGTTATCGGTGGTGGTCACTATCCCTGTCAGCCTTGAGCCGAGTGACGACAAAGAGGACATAACGCGGCCCAGGCCGTGGCCTCCGCCAAGAGCGACCACTCGGTCAAGATCCGCAAAAGTGCGATTGCGCATACGTATTCCTTATCACGTTCGATCGCGTAACAGTAACCTAACTACCCCTAAAAGACGATGCCTCACCCGAAGCAAAATGACGTATATCAATGTGAAAGTGCAGTTTTTAGGTATTCTGTAGCGAAAATGCAGGATTGATTCGCTATATACGTAATTATATAGCGAAAAGCGATAATGGCGCTGTCAGACTTTCCGCGCTACTATCGCCTTAACCACGTTTTCAACACTGAAAACATACACTCTAGCCCTTGTGCCTGTGTCGAAAGATATGGCGCTCTGGCCGTGGCGAATTTGCCACCAGGGTACAGAAAGAAATGACTGTGCCTCCCGTATCTGGAAAGGTGTACATGGCTTCACAACTTACTGATGCTTTCGCGCGTAAGTTTTATTACTTACGTCTGTCAATTACCGATGTGTGCAACTTCCGTTGCACCTACTGCCTGCCCGACGGCTACAAACCGGGCAGCGTCACCAATAACGGCTTTCTCTCCGTGGATGAAGTGCGCCGCGTCACGCGCGCCTTCTCTGAGCTCGGCACCGAAAAAGTGCGTCTGACCGGCGGTGAACCCTCTCTGCGCCGTGATTTCCCGGACATCATTGCTGCCGTGCGTGAAAACGACCGCATTCGCCAGATTGCCGTGACCACCAACGGTTACCGCATGGCGCGCGACGTGGCCACCTGGCGCGATGCGGGCTTAACCGCCATTAACGTCAGCGTGGACAGTCTCGACGCCCGCCAGTTTCACGCCATTACCGGCCAGGATAAATTCCTCCAGGTGATGGACGGCATCGACGCGGCGTTCAGCGCCGGGTTCGAGAAGGTCAAAGTCAATACGGTGCTGATGCGCGACGTCAACCACCATCAGCTGGACACCTTCCTCGCCTGGATCAAATCCCGCCCCATTCAGCTGCGCTTTATTGAGCTGATGGAAACCGGCGAGGGCAGCGAGCTGTTCCGTCGTCATCACATCTCCGGCATGGTCCTGCGCGACGCGCTGCTGAAACGCGGCTGGATCCACCAGATCCGCCAGCGCAGCGACGGCCCGGCGCAGGTCTTCTGCCATCCTGATTACGAAGGCGAAATTGGGCTTATCATGCCTTACGAGAAAGACTTCTGCGCCAGCTGCAACCGCCTGCGCGTCTCTTCCGTCGGCAAGCTGCACCTGTGCCTGTTCGGGGACGGCGGCGTGGACCTGCGCGATCTGCTGGCAGACGATGCCCAGCAGGAGGCACTTGAAGCGCGCATTTCTGAAGCGCTGACGCATAAAAAACAGACCCACTTCCTGCATCAGGGCAATACCGGCATTACTCAGAACCTGTCTTACATCGGCGGGTAATCAGGCTTAAGAAGGAATCAGAAGATGAGTCAGGTAAGCGCAGAATTTATCCCGACACGCATTGCTATCCTTACCGTTTCCGACCGCCGTGGCGAAGAGGATGATACCTCCGGCCACTGGCTGCGCGAGGCGGCCCATGACGCGGGGCATCACATCGTCGATAAAGCGATCGTGAAGGAGAACCGCTACGCCATTCGCGCGCAGGTCTCTCAGTGGATCGCCAGCGATGAGGTGCAGGTGGTGCTGATCACCGGCGGCACCGGCTTTACCGCAGGCGATCAGGCGCCTGAAGCGCTGATCCCGCTGTTCGATCGCGAGGTGGAAGGCTTCGGCGAGGTGTTCCGCATGCTCTCCTTTGAAGAGATTGGCACCTCCACGCTCCAGTCGCGCGCCGTTGCCGGGGTGGCGAACAACACCCTGATTTTCGCCATGCCGGGCTCGACCAAAGCCTGCCGCACCGCGTGGGAAAACATCATCGCTCCGCAGCTGGATGCCCGTACCCGTCCGTGTAATTTCCATCCCCATTTAAAGAAATAAGCTATGTCACAACTGACCCACATTAACGCCGCGGGCGAAGCGCATATGGTGGACGTCTCCGCCAAAGCGGAAACGGTGCGCGAGGCGCGCGCCGAAGCGTTCGTCACCATGCTGCCGGAAACGCTGGCGATGATCATCGACGGCAGCCATCACAAGGGAGACGTCTTTGCCACCGCGCGCATCGCAGGGATTCAGGCCGCCAAGCGCACCTGGGATCTCATTCCGCTGTGCCATCCGCTGATGCTGGGCAAGGTGGAAGTGAACCTGCAGGCGCAGCCGGAGCAGAGCCGCGTGCGTATTGAATCGCTGTGCCGCTTAACCGGCAAAACCGGCGTGGAGATGGAGGCGCTGACGGCAGCGTCCGTGGCCGCGCTGACCATCTACGACATGTGCAAAGCGGTGCAGAAAGACATGGTGATTGGCCCGGTTCGCCTGCTGGCAAAAAGCGGCGGCAAATCCGGAGATTTTAAGGTGGACAGCCATGATTAAGGTGCTCTTTTTTGCGCAGGTGCGCGAGCTGGTGAATACCGACAGCCTGACGCTGGATGCGTCTTTTGAAAACGTTGCGGCCCTGCGTGCGCATCTGGCGGCACAGAGCGACCGCTGGGCGCTGGCGCTCGACGAAGGCAAGCTGCTGGCCGCCGTTAACCAGACGCTGGTGGAGCTTACCCATCCGCTGAAGGCCGGGGATGAAGTGGCCTTCTTCCCGCCGGTCACAGGGGGCTAATATGAGTGAAACCCGCATTCTGGTTGGCCCTGAGCGCTTTAACGTAGGGACGGAATACAGCTGGCTGGCGGAACGCGACGAAGACGGTGCGGTCGTGACCTTTACCGGCAAAGTGCGCAATCACAACCTCGGTGACAGCGTGAAGGCGCTGACGCTGGAGCACTATCCCGGCATGACGGAAAAATCGCTGGCGGAGATAGTGGACGAGGCGCGGGACCGCTGGCCGCTCGGGCGCGTCACGGTGATTCACCGTATCGGCGAGATGTGGCCCGGCGAGGAGATTGTCTTTGTCGGGGTGACCAGCGCGCACCGCGGCAGCGCGTTTGCGGCAGGGGAGTTCATTATGGATTACCTTAAAACCAAAGCGCCGTTCTGGAAGCGCGAAGCCACGCCGGAAGGCGACCGCTGGGTGGAATCTCGCGATAGCGATAAACAGGCCGCCAGCCGTTGGTAGTCGGTTTACGTGGATGTGTTACTCTTAACGAGTGTGTCTACTTAATCTTAATCAGGAGTGAATCATGGACCGATTTCCGCGTTCCGATTCAATAGTGCAGCAGACCCGTAGCGGCCTGCAGACGTATATGGCGCAGGTGTACGGCTGGATGACGGTTGGCCTGCTGCTTACCGCGTTTATCGCGTGGTATGCGGCGAATACGCCGGAGCTGATGATGTTTATCTTCTCCAGCAAAATCACCTTCTTTGGGCTGATTATCGCGCAGCTGGCGCTGGTGTTTGTGCTTTCGGGTCTGGTGCATAAGCTAAGTGCCGGCATGGCAACGACTCTGTTTATGCTCTATTCAGCGCTAACGGGGCTGACGCTTTCCAGTATTTTCATCGTTTACACCTACTCATCCATCGCCAGCACCTTCGTGGTCACCGGCGGGATGTTTGGCGCGATGAGTCTGTACGGCTACACCACGAAGCGCGATCTGAGCGGTTTCGGCAGCATGCTGTTTATGGGGCTGATCGGGATTGTGCTGGCGTCACTGGTGAACCTGTGGCTCAAGAGCGACGCGCTGATGTGGGCCGTGACCTATATCGGGGTGGTGCTCTTCGTCGGGTTGACGGCTTATGACACGCAGAAGCTGAAAAACATCGGCGAGCAGATCGACGTGCGCGACAGTTCCAACCTGCGCAAATACTCGATTCTGGGCGCGCTGACGCTCTATCTGGACTTCATCAACCTGTTCCTGATGCTGCTGCGGATTTTAGGCAACCGTCGCTAAGGTTGCTTTGCCGGGTGGCGGCTTCGCCTTACCCGTCCTGCGAATCGCGAACCGTAGGTCGGGTAAGGCGAAGCCGCCACCCGACTTATTCACTTCGCTAGCATCCTCTCATTCTTCGCCCGCAGCTTTTTCGCCCGACTTTCCAGCACCAGATAGCAGATCGTTGCCAGCGCCAGCGGCAGGAAGTAATACAGCATCCTGTACGCCAGCAGGGCGGCGATAATCGTTCCCTGAGAAACATGCTCCCCGGCCAGCAGGGCAATAAACACCGCCTCCAGCACGCCGATCCCCGCCGGAATGTGCACAATCACCCCGGCAATGCTGCTCACCAGCAGCACGCCCAGCACGAAGAAGTAATTGACGTCCTCGCCAATCAGCAGCCAGATGATGGCCCCCATGGCCATCCAGTTGGCGCTGGAGACCGCCATCTGCAGCACCGCAAACTTCCACGAGGGCAGGACCAGCTTTTGCCCTTTGATGGTCATATGGCGGCGCTTTGCAAACGCGCAGGCCCAGAGATAAACGGCGATAATCAGCAGCAGCACGATGCCCAGAATGCGCAGCGTGGCCTCGTCGATATACCAGTGCGCGGGCAGCTGCACGACGCCGATGGTGAAGATCACCCCGCCGAGCAGGATATAGCCCAGCCAGTTGGTGGTAATGCTCAGGGAAAAAATACGCGTGATGGTCCCGCCCGGCAGGCCGAGCCGCGAGTAGAGGCGATAGCGCATGCCAATCCCCCCGACCCAGGTGCTCAGCGTCAGGTTAAAGGCGTAGCAGATAAACGACACCAGCATCACCTGACGTTTGGCCAGCTTGTGGCCGCAGTAGGCCCGACCCAGCAGATCATAGCAGCCGTACATCAGGTAGCTCACGATAACCAGCCCCGTCGCGCCCAGCAGCACCATCCGGTTATAGTTGCGGATGACCTTCCACACCTCTTCCCAGTCCACTTTCTGCGCGTAGACCACCAGCAGCACCGCGACGGCAATAAAAAACACCCAGGTGAGGATCTTTTTTGCCAGTCGCCAGCGTGGATGCGATTTTGACATCAGGGTTTGCCTCCGTCTTCCGCTTCTATGCGGTCCTGGGTTTCCATTTCGGGTTGTACCGGCGGGTCCACCTGCGCCAGCTTCGGCGTATGCGCCGGCAGCCAGCCGACCATCGCCGGGAAATGCCGCAGGAAGTGGAACACCACCACGCTGATGCCCAGGTTCCACCAGGTGCGTTTGGGAACCATAGACTCATCCACGCGCACGCAGTCGTTAACGATCAACGCCTGCAGGTTATCCCGCAGGGTCTGATTAAACTGGCGATCGTGAATGATCAGGTTGGCTTCAAGGTTAAGCGACAGGCTCAGCGGATCGAGGTTGCTGGAGCCCACGGTGGCCCAGTGATCGTCCATCAGCGCGACTTTGCCGTGCAGCGGTCGGCGGCGATATTCGTAGATCTGGACGCCGCCCTTCACCAGGTAGTTGTACAGCAGCCGCGCCCCGACTTTGACGATCGGCATATCCGGCTCGCCCTGGACAATCAGCTTCACGCGCACGCCGCGTCTTGCAGCATTTCGCATGGCATGCAGCAGTCGATAGCCCGGGAAAAAGTAGGCGTTAGCGATGATCACTTCGCGCTTGGCGTTGGCCAGCATCTTGAGATAGTGACGTTCAATGTCGTCCCGGTGCTCGCCGTTGTCGCGCCAGACGAAAAGCGCCTGCGCTTCGCCGGGCTTCCGGTTCTCTTCCGGGCGATGGCGGCGTCGCCACCAGCGGCGTACGGCCTCTTTCCCCGGCAGGTTCTCCAGCTCAAACAGCAAGATATCCTGCACTACCGGGCCTTCAATGCGAATGGCGTAATCCTGCTTCGCTTCCGGGCCGTAGTCGGACATATGTTCCGCCGAGTAGTTAATGCCGCCGACAAACGCTACCGTCTCATCCACCACCACAATTTTGCGGTGCATTCGGCGGAAAAGGTTGGTCCGCATGCCGAACAGGCGAGGGCCGGGATCGTAGTAGCGGAATACCACGCCTGCGGCGGTCAGTTCATTGACGAACGCATCGCTGAGGTCCGGCGAGCCGTAGCCATCCAGCAGTACTTCAATTTTGACGCCGCGCTGTGCGGCGCGCAGGAGCACGCTGTGCAGCTGCTTGCCGACGTTGTCTTCGAACCAGATAAAGGTTTCGAGGATCACTTTCTGCTGGGCGTTATCAATTGCCTTAAACACGGCCGGGTAATACTCGTCCCCGTTGACCAGCAGCGTAATCCGGTTGCCTTCCTGCCAGGAACATTTCATAAGTGGATCTCCGCGCTGAGCGGGGCATGGTCGGAAAGATGCCGCCAGTTGAGAAGCGCCAGGGCGGTCGGGCTGCTGGCGTGGGCATTTTTCACGTAGATGCGGTCAAGCCGCAGCAGCGGGAAACGGACCGGAAAGGTGCGCGCAGGCCTGCCGTTCGCCCGGGTGAAGATCTCCTCCAGCCCGGCATCCACCTTCAACGGATGGTTTGCCCGCTGGCGCCAGTCGTTGAAATCGCCTGCCACGACAACAGGTTCACCGTCAGGCAGCGCGTTGGCCCATTCGGCCAGCATTTTCAGCTGCGCCTGACGATGGGCTTCGCGCAGTCCCAGATGAACGCAGCCGACGTGGATGGGCAGCTCAAGGTCGGGCGGGGTAATGCGGCAGTAGAGCAGGCCGCGTTTTTCGCTCTCCCCGACGGAAACGTCGCGGTTTTCATAATGTTCAATGGGATAACGCGACAGCACCGCGTTGCCGTGATGACCTTCAGGATAGACCGCGTTGCGGCCGTAGGCGTAATCGCTCCACATGGTATCGGCCAGAAATTCATAGTGCGGCGTGTCGGGCCAGTTCTCAAAGTGAAGCGGATGTACTTCGTGCGCGCCCATCACCTCCTGCAGGCAGACAATATCCGCGCTGACGGTGCGCACCGCGTCGCGCAGCTCCGGTAAAATGAAGCGGCGGTTAAATGCTGTGAAGCCCTTATGAATGTTTATCGTCAGCACTTTAAGCGAGAAATGCTGCATTTTTTTCGTCATAAGCTCCTTCCTGAGTGACTATCCCGATGAAAATAAAGTGTAGTCGTCGTCACAAAAAGATGCGGCGTTACGGAATTTTCCGTAAAGTGCGGTAGTCTGATTAAGCAGAGAAAAATCCTTCAGGAGAGAAGCCATGAAGTGGCAACAACGTGTTCGTGTCGCAACTGGCCTGAGTTGCTGGCAGATAATGTTGCATTTACTGGTCGTGGCCGTACTGGTGATGGGCTGGATGAGCGGCACGCTGGTACGTGTTGGCCTGGGGCTATGCGTCCTTTACGGCGTCACCGTGCTGTCGATGCTGTTTTTACAGCGCCACCATGACGCGCGCTGGCGCGAGGTGGGTGACGTGCTCGAAGAGCTCACCACCACATGGTACTTTGGTGCGGCGATGATTGTTCTGTGGCTGCTGTCACGCGTGCTGCAAAACAACCTGCTGCTGGCCCTGGCGGGTCTGGCAATCCTCGCAGGGCCTGCGGTGGTCTCGTTGCTGACCAAAGAGAAAAAGCTACGCGATGTTGCGTCTAAACATCGCATAGGCCACTGAGCCTGTCGTGGCCGCGATGACCAGTAGCGGCCACAAACTTCCCCAGACAATATCCAGACTCGCATCCTTCAGATAGATTTGCTTGGTGATATCCGTAAAGTGCCGTATCGGGTTTATCCACGTCAGATCCTGGAGCCACACCGGCATATTCTCAACCGGCGAGACGTACCCGGAGAGCAGGATCGCGGGCATCATAAAGACGAATACTCCGATAAACGCCTGCTGCTGCGTCGAGCAGAGTGCGGAAATCAGCAGCCCAAACCCCACCAGCGACAGCCCGTAAATCACCATCGTGAAGTAAAACAGCGCCAGCGATCCGGCGAACGGGATCTGGTAAGCCCATATTCCCACGCCCAGCACGATGGTGGCCTGGAAGGTGGCGACAATTAGCGCCGGTACCGCTTTGCCGACGAAAATTTGCCAGGTGGCGAGCGGAGAGACCAGCAGCTGATCCAGCGTGCCCTGTTCGCGCTCGCGGGCGACGGAGAGAGAGGTCACAATCATCACCCCGATGGTGGTGATCATGGCGATCAGCGACGGCACCACAAACCACTTGTAGTCCAGATTCGGGTTATACCAGTTGCGCACCACCAGTTCGCTGTTGTTGGGCTTCGGTTTGCCGTCCATCAGCTCCTGCTGGTAATCCTTCACCACCTGCTGGAGGTAGTTGGCTGCGATCTGGGCGCTGTTGGAGTTACGCCCGTCGAGGATCAGCTGCATCGGCGCGGTCTGGAAGGTATCCAGATTGCGGGAGAAATCCGCCGGGAATCGCACCAGCAGCAGCGCTTTTTGCGTGTCGATGGTGGGCTGAATGTCCTGCGGACTTTTCAGCAGCAGGATGTGGGTAAAGGCCTTCGCACGCGCAAAGCGCTGCGTCAGCTCGACGGAGTGTTTGCCGTTGTCTTCGTTGTAAATGGCAATGGTGGCGTTGGTCACCTCAAGGGTGGCGGCAAACGGGAACAGTAAAACCTGGATCAGCACCGGCAACACCAGAATGGCGCGGGTTTGCGGCTCGCGCAGCAGGGATTGCAGCTCTTTGCGTATTAACGTCCATAAACGGTGAAACATGCGCGCTCCTTAATCTAACCGCCGTTTGGTTTTCATCCACGTCAACCCGATAAACATCACCGCCGACACCATTAAAAACAGCGTGTTGATAATCAGCACTACCGGAATATTCCCCGCCAGGAACAGGCTTTGCAGGGTGCTCACGAAGTAGCGCGCCGGGATAATGTAGGTCACGGCGCGGATGACGGCAGGCATGCTGTCTATCTGGAAGATAAACCCGGACAGCATAATCGACGGCAGGAAAGCGGCGTTCAGCGCCACCTGCGCGGCGTTAAACTGGTTGCGGGTGATGGTGGAGATGAGCAGCCCCATCCCCAGCGTGCTGAGTAAAAACAGGCTGGTGATAAAGAACAGCACCACCAGCGAGCCGCGGTACGGCACGCCGAGGATAAAGACGGACACCAGCATGCAGAGCAGCATCGCCAGCATGCCGAGGAAGTAGTAGGGAATAAGCTTGCACAGCAGCAGCTCGACGCGCGTCACTTCGGTTGAAAGCAGCGCCTCCATGGTGCCGCGCTCCCACTCGCGGGCGATAACCAGCGAGGTCAGAATCGCGCCAATGACCGTCATAATAATCGTCACCGCGCCCGGAATAATAAAGTGCTGGCTGATGGCGGCGGGGTTAAACCAGTAGCGCGTCTGCACGTCGATGAGCGGCTTAAATTCTTCACCCCGATCTTCGGCGCGCTGCATTTGCCAGAGCTGCCAGCTCCCCTCCGCGTAGCCCTGCACGAAGTTCGCGGTGTTTGGCTCGCTGCCGTCAGTGATGACCTGGATCGGCGCATCGGTATTCGCCCGCGCCATGTTGGCGGCAAAATCCACCGGAATGACGATCAGACCGCGAATCTTCCCGGCCTGCATCTTCTGGATCAGCTCCTGGCGGTTGTCGCTGATGGTGGCATCAATGTAGGGCGAACCGGTCATGGCGTGGGTAAAGTCCAGCGCCTCTTCGCTCTGCTGTTCGAGTAAAATCCCGACCCGCAGCTTGCTGGAGTCCAGGTTAATGCCGTAACCAAAGATAAACAGCAGCAGCAGGGGGATCACCACCGCAATCAGCCAGCTGCTGGGATCGCGCACGATCTGCCGCGTCTCTTTAACGCACAGCGCGCGCACCCGGCGCCAGGAAAGGGCGTTACTGCGCATGGGCATTCTCCTTATCCCAGTCGTGGATGAGGGTGATAAACGCCTGCTCCATGGTCGGGTCCGGGACCTCATCGTCGGCGGCCTGGTTTTTCAGGTCGTCCGGCGTGCCGTGGGCAATCAGCTTGCCGCGATACACCAGCCCGATGCGGTCGCAGTACTCCGCCTCGTCCATAAAGTGGGTGGTCACCATGACGGTTACCCCTTTTTCCACCATGCTGTTGATATGCAGCCAGAACTCACGGCGGGTTAGGGGATCAACGCCGGAGGTCGGCTCGTCCAGAAACAGAATATCTGGCTCGTGCATCAGCGAGCAGGCCAGCGCCAGCCGCTGCTTAAAGCCGAGCGGCAGTTCGTCGGTGGCGTGGGAAGCGATAGTTGTTAACCCGAAGGCGTCGCTCATGCGGCGGATTTTCTCGTTCTGCGCCCGTCCGCGCAGGCCGTACACGCCGGAGAAAAAGCGCAGATTCTGCTCGACCGTCAGGTTGCCGTACAGCGAGAACTTCTGCGCCATATAGCCCAGGTGCTGGCGCGCCTTGCCGGAGCTGACTTTGAGATCCATATCCAGCACCAGCGCTTTGCCGGACGTCGGCACCAGCAGGCCGCACATCATCTTAAAGGTGGTTGATTTTCCCGCGCCGTTCGGTCCGAGGAGACCAAAAATCTCGCCGCGCTTCACCGCAAAATTGACGTTGTCGGTAGCGGCGAAATCCCCGAACTTTTTGGTGAGGGATTTGGCTTCGATCACCGTTTCGCCTGGCGTACCTTCCACCGTGTGCAGGATCGCCCCAAGCGGCGACTCGGAGGTCCCCGCGCCGCCCAGCAGGTCGATGAACGCATCTTCAAAACGCGGCGCCGTCTCTTCCATCTCAATCGTCGGCATTCCAGGCGCCCGGCGAATATCGTCGACGGTGGCCTCTTTTTTGAGGATGACCCGCACCGAGCGGCCCTGAATCATCCCGTCGCTGACCTGCGGCAGCCTGAGCACCCGCTGCAGCAGCGAGCGGTTGGACGCCTGCGGGCTGTGCAGCAGGAAGCTGCGCCCGGCCATGCTCTGCGTCAGCGTCGTCGGCTCGCCCTGATAGAGCAGCTCGCCTTCGTTCATCAGCAGCACGTCCCGGCACTGCTCGGCTTCGTCGAGGTAGGAGGTGCTCCAGAGGATCAGCATCCCGTCGCCCGCCAGCTCGTGCACCATCTGCCACAGCTCGCGGCGGGAAATCGGGTCCACGCCGACGCCGGGCTCATCCAGCAGCAGCACCTTCGGCTCGCCCACCAGCGTGCAGGCCAGACCCAGCTTCTGCTTCATCCCGCCGGAGAGCTTGCCCGCCAGCCGGTCGGTGAACGGGCCGAGCGAGGTAAATTCCAGCAGGCGGGCGAAGGTTTTCTCCCGGGTTTCTCCGGTGACGCTGCGCAGGTCGGCGTACAGGTTCAGGTTTTCCATTACCGTCAGGTCTTCATACAGGCCAAACTTCTGCGGCATATAGCCGAGCATGGCGTGGAGCGGGCCGTCGTCCTTAATCGGATCCAGGCCCAGCACGCGGGCCGAGCCTTCATCCGGCTTCAGCAACCCCGCCAGCATCCGCATCAGCGTGGTTTTCCCCGCGCCGTCCGGACCAACCAGCCCGGTCACATAGCCTTTCCGGATGGTGCAGTTCAGCGGCGCGACCGCAGGCTTATCCATCCCCTTAAAGCGTTTAACCAGACTGTTGAGCTGAATAACCGCGTCATTCATGTCGTTCCCCGCTGTTCACTTTTACGGTGACGGGCATGCCCTGGCGCAGGGCGTCGTCCGCATCGGTCACGATGATGCGCAGGCGATACACCAGGTCGGTACGCAGGTCCGGCGTTTCTACCGTTTTCGGCGTGAATTCGGCGGTAGGGGAGACGAAGCCCACCTTGCCGTGATACGGCTTGTCCGGGCGACCGTCGGTATAAAGCAGCAGCTCGCGGCCCGGCTGCATCTGGCCGAGATTAGGCTCATCAATGTAGGCACGTACCCAGACCGGGCGGGTCAGGGAGAGGGTTAACACGGTGCTGCCCGCGCTGAGCATGCTGCCCGGCTCGACGGCGCGGGTCATCAGCGTGCCGTCAGACGGTGCGATGAGCGTGGTGTCGTGCAGATCCAACTCTGCCTGCGCCAGCTGGGCCTGCGCCTGTTCAAGGCTGGCTTTCGCCTGGGCGATATCCTGCGGGCGGTTACCGGTGTGGTACTGGCTTAATTTATCCTGCGCGGACTTCAGGGTTGCCTGCGCCTGGTCGCGGGAGGAGCGCGCATTTTCCAGGTCATTCGCGGAAATGGTGCGGCTTTTCCAGAGCCCCTGCTGGCGAGCGTAGAAGTTCTGCGCGTAGTCATAGGCCGCCTGCGCCTGTTTGACGGCGGCAGCGGCCTGGGCGATCTCTTCGTCGCGATAGCCGGCCAGCATCAGGTCATACTGCGCCTGCGCAACGGAGACGCCCGCTTTGGCCTGCAGCAGCGCGTTCTCATAGGGCGCTTTGTCCAGCATCCCCAGCGTCTGCCCGCTTTTAATGGCATCGCCTTCGTCCACGTTCAGCGAGGCGAGACGTCCGCCGACGCGGAAGCTCATGTTCACCGTGCGAATATCCACGTTACCGTACAGCGTCAGGCCTTTATCCTGATGGCTCTGATACCACAGCCATCCACCGACGCCCGCGGCAAGCAAAACAATGACCACCAGAATGATGGCGACAGGTTTTTTCATGACTTCAGGCTCCTTTGCGTTAAGCCTTGCAGGATCAGATCGAGATGACAGGCGATCACCTCACCGATCTGCGCGGCTTTATCCTCATCAAATTGTGTTCAGCCGGTGCGTAACAGGATGGTTTCCCGGCCCAGACGGAAGGCCAGGATTTCACCCAGCAGGGCGTGGGTATGCAAAATTGTCGCGGTATCGCCGGCATCCCGCCCGGTATAGGCGGCGATCAGCCGGGTCAGGTGGGTATGCATCGGGGCAATCACCCGATCGTGTACCCGCTGGTAGGCGGCAGTGGGGGAGAGCTGCTCGCGGGAGATAAACTTGCTCAGGTTGAGCGTATCGTCGTGCGTCAGCACGCGGATCATGTTGTGGCAGGCACTGAGGATCAGCTGGCGGATGGCCTCGCGATCGGGCGACGGCTGGCCGAGCAGCGCGGTGGCCTCCTCAACGTGCGGGTGAAACTGCGTGCCGATAAAATCGGCGATCCACTCGGCGCAGGCGAGATATAAATCCTCTTTTGAGCCAAAATAGTAGGTAATCGCCGCAATGTTTTGCCCGGCCAGCGCGGCGATATCGCGCGTGGTCGCGTGCAGCCCATACTCACCAAACTGCGCCAGCGCGGCGGCAATAAGCTGGTTTTTGGCCTGTTCACCTTTGGTTGTTGTGGGTGTTGTATTCATGGCGGCATTAAAAATTAATCAATCGATTGATTAAGATTATGCCTGATTCGCATCCCCGTCGAGGGAACGCGGAGGGATATTTTATGCGCCACGTCACAAAAGCTGCTACACTCCGCCCCTTCGCGACATTGTGGTTTTTGTCCTCTCAATTGTTATATCTCCCTGAAAACTACACCTGTGATGGTCGGGGCGGTTCGGAGTTTTTATGTCTTTTGATTCCCTTGGCCTGAACCCGGAAATTCTGCGCGCGATCGCAGAGCAGGGCTACGTTGAGCCAACCCCAATCCAGCAGCAGGCTATTCCTGCCGTTCTTCAGGGCCGTGACCTGATGGCCAGCGCCCAGACCGGCACCGGTAAAACCGCGGGCTTTACGCTGCCGCTGTTAGAGCTGCTGGTAAAAAACCAGCCGCACGCCAAAGGCCGTCGTCCGGTTCGTGCCCTGATCCTCACCCCAACCCGCGAGCTGGCCGCGCAGATTGGCGAGAACGTGCGTGACTACAGCCGCTATCTCAACATTCGCTCGCTGGTGGTGTTCGGCGGGGTCAGCATCAACCCGCAGATGATGAAGCTGCGCGGCGGCGTGGACGTGCTGGTGGCAACGCCGGGCCGTCTGCTGGATCTGGAACACCAGAACGCGGTGAAGCTGGATAACATCGAAATTCTGGTACTGGACGAAGCCGACCGCATGCTCGACATGGGCTTTATTCACGACATTCGTCGCGTGCTGGCCAAGCTGCCGCCGCGTCGTCAGAACCTGCTCTTCTCCGCGACCTTCTCCGACGAGATCAAGGCGCTGGCGGAAAAGCTGCTGCATAACCCGCTGGAAGTGGAAGTGGCGCGCCGCAACACTGCCTCTGAGCAGGTGACGCAGCACGTTCACTTTGTGGATAAAAAGCGCAAGCGCGAACTGCTCTCCCAGATGATCGGTCAGGGTAACTGGCAGCAGGTGCTGGTCTTTACCCGCACCAAGCACGGCGCGAACCACCTGGCGGAACAGCTGAACAAAGACGGCATCCGCAGCGCGGCGATCCACGGCAACAAGAGCCAGGGGGCGCGTACCCGTGCGCTGGCGGACTTCAAGTCTGGCGACATCCGCGTGCTGGTGGCGACCGACATCGCCGCCCGTGGCCTCGACATTGAAGAGCTGCCGCACGTGGTGAACTACGAGCTGCCAAACGTGCCGGAAGACTACGTGCACCGTATCGGCCGTACCGGTCGTGCGGCGGCCACCGGTGAAGCGCTCTCTCTGGTGTGCGTGGACGAGCACAAGCTGCTGCGCGACATCGAACGCCTGCTGAAGAAAGAGATCCCGCGCATCGAAACCCCGGGCTATGAAGTGGATCCGTCGATCAAAGCCGAGCCGATTCAGAACGGTCGTCAGGGCGGTCGCGGTCAGGGCGGCGGTGGTCGCGGCCAGCAGCCGCGCCGTGCTGAAGGTGGCGCGCCGAAGACAGCGGGCAAACCGCCGCGTCGTAGCAACGACAGCAAACCGGCCGGTGACAATCCGTGGCGCAGCGGCGAAGGCAAGCCGGCAGGGGAAGGGCAGCGCCGACGCCGCCCGCGCAAGCCTGCTAACCCGCAGTAATCTGGAAGCCCGGTCGTAAAGCCGGGCTTTTCTTTTTGCGGCAGCGAAGAGAAAGTGCCACAATAGTGGCTGTTTATACAGTATTTCAGGTTTTCCAATGGCTTTAACCGCGGCGCTGAAAGCGCAAATAGGCGCCTGGTATAAGGCGCTACAGCAGCAGATCCCCGATTTTATCCCCCGAGCGCCGCAGCGGCAGATGATTGCCGACGTGGCAAAAACGCTCGCCGGGGACGACGGGCGACATCTGGCGATTGAAGCCCCGACCGGCGTCGGGAAAACCCTGTCGTATCTCATTCCCGGCATCGCCATCGCGCGGGAGGAGGACAAAACGCTGGTGGTCAGCACCGCCAACGTGGCCTTGCAGGACCAGATCTTCAGCAAAGATTTGCCCCTGCTGCGCAAAATCATCCCCGACCTGCGGTTTACGGCCGCCTTTGGCCGCGGGCGCTACGTCTGCCCGCGTAACCTGGCAGGGCTTGCCAGCAGCGAGGCGTCGCAACAGGATCTGCTGGCGTTCCTCGACGACGATCTCACGCCCAACAACAAAGCCGAGCAGGAGCTCTGCGCAACGCTGAAAGGCGATCTTGATGGCTATAAATGGGACGGCCTGCGCGATCACACCGATAAAGCCATCAGCGACGATCTGTGGCGCAGGCTCAGCACCGACAAGGCCAGCTGTCTGAACCGCAACTGCCACTACTACCGCGAATGCCCGTTCTTCGTCGCGCGGCGCGAAATTCAGGAAGCCGAAGTGGTGGTGGCTAACCACGCGCTGGTGATGGCGGCGCTGGAGAGCGAAGCGGTGCTGCCGGAGCCGAAAAACCTGCTGCTGGTGCTCGACGAAGGCCACCATCTGCCCGACGTGGCGCGCGACGCGCTGGAGATGAGCGCAGAAATTACCGCGCCCTGGTTCCGCCTGCAGCTGGATCTCTTCTGCAAGCTTGTCGCCACCTGCATGGAGCAGTTTCGCCCGAAAACCACGCCGCCGCTGGCGGTGCCGGAGCGTCTGAGCGACCACTGCGAAGAGGTTTACAGCCTTATCTCGTCTCTGAACAACATCCTGAATCTTTATCTTCCCGCTACCCAGGAGGCGGAACACCGCTTTGCGATGGGCGCACTGCCGGACGAGGTGATGGAGATTTGCCAGCAGCTGGCGAAGCATCTTGAAAAGCTGCGCGGGCTGGCGGAGATGTTCTTAAACGATCTCAGCGAGAAAACCGGCACCCATGACGTTGTTCGCCTGCACCGTATTCTTTTGCAAATGAACCGTGCGCTCGGCATGTTCGAAGCGCAGAGCAAGCTCTGGCGGCTGGCCTCGATGGCGCAGGCGTCGGGCGCGCCGGTCACCAAATGGGCCACGCGTGAAGTGCGCGACGGCCAGGTCCACCTGTTTTTCCACTGCGTGGGCATCCGCGTGGCCGATCAGCTGGAAAAGCTCATCTGGCGCAGCGTGCCGCACGTGGTCGTGACCTCCGCCACGCTGCGCTCCCTGAACAGCTTCTCGCGGCTGCAGGAGATGAGCGGCCTGAAAGAGAAAGCGGGCGATCGTTTTGTCGCGCTGGATTCGCCGTTTAACCACTGCGAGCAGGGGAAGCTGGTGATCCCGCGCATGAAGTATGAGCCGCTGATCGACAACGAAGAGCAGCACATTGCGGAAATGGCGGCCTACTTCCGCGAACAGGTTGAGAGCAGAAAGTACCCCGGTATGCTGGTGCTGTTTGCCAGCGGACGGGCGATGCAGCGTTTTCTGGAACATGTGACCGACCTGCGCCTGCTTCTGCTGGTCCAGGGCGACCAGCCCCGTTACCGGCTGGTGGAAACCCATCGCAAGCGCATCGATAACGGCGAGCGCAGCGTGCTGGTGGGATTGCAGTCCTTCGCAGAAGGTCTGGATTTGAAGGGCAATTACCTGACGCAGGTGCATATTCATAAAATTGCCTTCCCGCCCATCGACAGCCCGGTCGTTATCACCGAGGGCGAGTGGCTGAAGAGCCTCAACCGCTATCCGTTTGAGGTGCAGAGTTTACCTGCGGCGTCGTTTAACCTTATTCAGCAGGTCGGGCGTCTGATCCGTAGCCACGGCTGCTGGGGGGAGGTGGTGATTTATGACAAGCGTCTGCTCACTAAAAATTACGGCCAACGGTTGTTAAACGCGCTGCCGATCTTTCCGATTGAACAGCCAGAGGTCCCCGAGGTAAAAAAACGCCCGGCAACACTGACCGCCGGGCGCAGGAAAAGCATCCGTGCTAAGGGGCGCGGTCCTACTGGTAAGTGAAGGTCACCTGCACCACGCTGCTGAACGTCCCTGCGCTTACCGGCATGGAGGTGGCGTAGTAGCGTGCGGCGAGTGGGAAGGTGGCCGTGTGATCGTTTTGATTAATCACCGCGTTAAAGCTCGCCTGCGGAGCGATGAGGATATTGTCCTGCCGGTCCGCCAGCTCCAGCGCCAGCCCCTTTGCGCTGCCGATATTGGCGAATTTAGTGGGGTGCGTGCTGTCCGCCTGGCCGTAGAAATAGGCGGTGGCAAGCGCGAGGCTTGGCGGGCAGTGGGATACTGACAGGGAAAAGTCTTTCCACTGGCCGGTATCGCCCACGTCTTTAAAATCACCGGATGCCGCCTGACCTAAATCCACCGTCAGGTTCCGGCTGGCGCTGTCGATGATGCAGGTATTGGCGTAAATGTTGCCCGTCATCTGGATCTGAATATCCTCGGCGTGTGCCTGGGCGATCAGCCCCAGCGCCAGAAACGCAATTATCTTCTTCATGTCAGTTACTTATAAGCAAGCGTGATGGTGGCAACGGTGTTGGCCGGACCGGGAGTGACCACGTCGCTGACCTGCTCGTAGCGCACCTCAAACGGTATGGTCAGCGTTTCGTTGGCAATGGCTTCGCTTCGGGTGTTAACGTAGGTATCAAAGGTGGCGATATTGTCGTCGAACAGCATTCGGACACCGACGCCCGTCGCGACGCCAGTCTGCTGCGTGAGTTTCAGCACCCCTTCGAAGGCCGTTTCATAGCCGTTTGAGCTGGTAATTTTCACTTCAGGCTGTACGGTGCTGTTGCAGTTCACCGTGACGTCAAAGTTTCGTGCCGGGGAAGAGAGCATCCCCACGCTGATAAAATCGCTGACCGGGAAATCCCCCAGATTGACCGTCAGGTTTTTCGGCAGGACGGAGCAGGTGACCTCTTTCAGAATAACGTTGCCAGCATAGGAGATGGTGTTGGGATCGCCCAGCCCTTCGTGGTGATAAACCCCGATCCCAAAACGGGTCTGACTTTGATTCAGCGTGCCTGACGCTACGGTATCGCTGGTTTTGACCAACTCCAGCGTAACGTCGAAATTAAAGGTCTGTTTGCCATCGCTGGAAACATAACCCAACGGCGTTCCTGTGGAAATGCAGTTAACGCCTCCGGCTCCGCTGATGCGCTGCCCCTGATCGTTCATCAGGGCCACACCGATCCCAGGAACTCCCGAATCGTAGACACCCTTCAGGCCTGGAATCTCAGACCCTGTGCCGTAGTAACAAGAGACAATTTCCAGCCCCTTATCTTCCGCATTGTCACAATTACCGGCGATATGGGCGATTTGCTCTGTACCCGGGATCGTTTCGCCAACGGCCAGCGTCGTGGGAACGGAGATAGAGGCCACGTTGATCATTTTCGGCAGGTCTGGCGTAGTACAGGTCGCCTTCGCATGCGGCATAAATAACGCGGCGGTTCCCAGAACCAGTAAGAAAAAGCACTGTTTAATCATTTGCATAATCGTTAGCCTGAACGGTGGATCAGTGACACTGCGCGGCAGCGTTAATGATGCTGGTTTTCTCTTTCTCATCCGTTAGCGCATAGTCAGCGACGCAGTGCTCGTCCGCCCCCTGTCCCCAGGAAACGTAGAGATGCCCTTGCTGCGGCAGACCAGAGAGGTAGGTCTGGCCGTCATTCCCGACAATAAATTCGCTGTCCTTATCCTCGGTGGTGACCGTTGCGCCGAAGGGCAGCGGTTTACCCTTTTGCGTAAGCGTCATCAGGACGCGGTTACCCACGCGGGTGTTAAAGCTGGCGCGCACCACGGCCCCGCGGGTTGGCGTCACGATCTGCGCCGCGTGGGTGACGTCGGCGTTGTCCGGTAGCGTTTCGGTATCCAGCGCGATGGTGTTGTGGCGATACGCGGTAACAAACGGCACGACGGTGTAGCCGCGGAAGTCGGTCTCGACGCCCGTCTGGTTTGTGATATGGGTTCCGTGCGTGCCCGGCGCTTTCACCAGCGCGATGGTGTCACCGAGCGGCTGGCTCAGGGTTATTCCGTTCGCATGGGCAACCACGCCACCCTGCAAACCGACGTTCACGGTCTGCTGATATTTATCCTGACTGACGCCTGCGCTCACTTCACCATAGGTCGCTTTATAATCGGCGTTGATGCTGGTGGAGTTACCGCTGCCGGTGCTGCTCAGCCCTTCCTGGATGTTCCAGTTCAGGTTGTCCTCTTTCAGCGCCGTGCCGTTCAGGCCGATGTTCTGCGTCGTGCCGTCTTTGGAGTTGTTCAGGTTGTAGGTGGCCCAGGTGTTATGCATCCAGCGGTCCAGCGGCACCGAGACGCTCAGCGAGAACTGGTTGTCGTTAGTCACCTCGTTACCGTCTTCATCGCTGTCCTGGGTGTTTTTGTTCATGCTGTAGCTGAGGCTGTAGCTCACCCCGTGCCAGCTATTGTTGTAGCTGACGCTCATCGAGGTCATGTTCTGGCTCTGACTCCAGTACGTCTCTTTCACCATGCTCAGGGTGACGGATCCCCAGCCTTCCGGCAGCGTCTGGTCGATGGTGGCTTCGGTTCGGGCGCGGCGCTGCTGCGGTGCAGACCAGTCGTCGGAGCGGGTATATGACTCCATGGTGTCTTCAAGGGTGTAAAACCCTTTGCTGTTATAGCGATAGCCGGCCAGCGAGAAGTTGGTGCCTGACCGGGCGATGTCTTTGCTATAGCGCACGCGCCACGACTGGCCTTTGCTGGCCTGCTGTTTTTTCAACAGGGCCTTCGCGCGGGTCACGTCAATGGAGAAGGCGCCTAAATCGCCCATGTTTTTCCCGACGCCAGCCGCCTGAGACTGGTAATGGCTGCTCTGCTGCACGCCACCGTAGGCGGTGAAACCGTAGGGTAAACCGTAGATGGCGCTGCCCTGGGCAAACGGGGTCTTCTCGACGTCGTTGTCATAAGAACGGTAGCGTCCGGCAGTCACGCTGTAGCGCAGATTTTTTTCACGCTGCAATACCGGCACGGAGGCAAACGGCACGACGAAATGGCTTTCGCTGCCGTCGGTCTCTTTCACGGTGACCTGGAGATCGCCGCTGCTGCCGGTGGGGTAGAGATCGTTAATTTCGAACGCGCCGGGGGCGACCGTGTTCTGATAAATGATGTAACCGTTCTGGCGTACCACCACCTGCGCGTTACTGTGGGCGGTGCCGCGAATAATGGGGGCGTAGCCTTTTTCACTGTCCGGCAGCATGTCGTTATCGGATTTCAGCTCTACGCCGGTGTAGGGTACGCTGTCAAAAACGTCGGAAGGCGAGGAACTCTGGCCGACGGTGAGGTCGCTTTTCATCGCCACAATATCGCGTTGCGCGTAGGTATATACGGAGGTGAATTTTTGGTCCTCCTCGTTACCCGTGGTGCTGCGATTCCAGGTGGAATAGTTGCGAATGCGCCATGCGCCAATGTTCAAACCCGGACGCAGGTTAACGTACTGGCTGCTGTTATCCTGTTCACCCGGCTGGCGCGCATGGCTTTGGCTGGCATTTGCACTGTAGTTAAGCAGGCCCGCGTTAATTCCTTCGTTAAACTCTTTTGGGTCAATGTAGCCGCGAGGCACCTGACCGAGCGCCGACTGGGGAATGCTCAGCAGCAGTTGCTGGTTGCGAACGCGGAAGGTCGCGGATGCCGCAGGGATGGCGTGTAAATCGGCGCACTGGCCTTTGGCTTTCAGCTGCGGATATTTTTGGGTTTTGATCCCGAGGCTTTTTAAATCGTCCACGGTAAAGCAAGGTTGCAGCGTGCTGTTGTCCTGATCGTCTTTCTGCAGCGTAAAGGTGACATCGCGGGTATCAGTTTTATTATTATTGATAAACACCGTAACCTGATATTTACCCGGCGCCTGGCCTGGGCCTTTTTCGTAGACGGATAAATCGGTTTTTCCCTGCTGGGGATTATCAATATCCAGCAGGGCAGGGTTAAAATAATCATCAGCCATAACCTGATGCGCAAAGATCGCCATCGCCAGGCCAAAAAGAATGACCAGTAATGAAGAAAATCGGCAGGTGAACGGCTTTTTATGGCTGTACATGATTATTTTATTACCGGGGAAAAGTATTAATGAACGGATTTCGACCAGGTATGGCTGATGCTGCCGTAATCAGTAATAATGGAATACGTCACGTTCGAGCCTCTGACATTACCCGGTATGGCAAAATGCGTTTCTGTTTTTGGAACGGCCCAGGTCGCTTTCGTCACTTTCTGACCATTCAGGGTGACCGCCTGGAAATTCATATAAAACGGCGTGGGGTTATTCACCACCAGCTCGTTACCTTCGCGACGCCATTCAAGCTTATCGGCCACGTCTTCTGGTCTGCCTTTTACCGCAGAGGGGCGATACAGCAATTTAATACGGGTATTAATCGCAATTTGCAGCGTATTCACGCCTTCCACCTGCTTTGAGGAAGGGATCGCTTTAATATTCAACCAGTACAGGGATTCCCTGTCTTCAGGCAAATTTCCGCCCGTACGTACCACGCGCAGAACGTTATCTTCTTTCGCATCCAGACGGAAAAGCGGCGGGGTGATGAGGAACGGGGCTTTGGCCAGGTTTTTACCGCCGGAATCAACCCAGGACTGCACCAGATAATCCGTCGCATCTGGATTTGAAAGACCAAGAGATGATTCCTTTTTATCTCCCTGGTAGACCAGACGGGTGCCATTAATAATGACGCCCGCATGTGCAGTGGCGGCTACCAGTAAAAGCGTGCTCAGTAAATAACCGTGGCGCATACAGATTTCTCAATAAATAGATGAGATATTAATGCCCGCAAAAGCATTAATATCTCAGGATTGATAAGATCAGTTATAAATAACGGTGAAGGTCGATACAGAGTTTGCAGGGCCTGCGGTGATCGCAGCGCCGGTTTGGATATAACGGGCACCAAATTCCAGATCGTTAACCGCCGTACCGGAGGTTAATTGATACTGCTGCGATGACGTATACAGGCTGACAGGCTGCTCTGAGGCATCAACCAGCTGAATCGCCACACCGGTCGCCGCATCGCTATCTGGCGTTAAGGCCAGCGTAGCGTTGTTATTCGCATCTGGCGTACCGCCGAAGTTAATGGCTGCGGAGGTGACCGTGTCAGGACAATTCGTTAACTGAATATCAAACTTCGTTAATGTGCTGGTAGAGCCAGCACCGGTAAATACCGTTTTAGACACTTTTCCCAGCTGAACATTTAATGGATTACTTAATCCATTCACGACCTGACAAGCAGAATCGATAATTTCACCGGTGAAATTGATCTGACCTTCACCGTTTGTTGCCGCAAACGTGGATGCAGAACATCCCACCGCTGCGGCGATGATTAAACCTAAAGCAACCTTGTTCATAACAAATCCTGATATGTTTCTGGTGAGAGCGTTGCCTGGACGTTTTCACCGTTGACCCTTAATGACTTTCCGCTGGTTATTTAAACAAATAATGGTGCATTAAGAATCTTCTGCGGGAATCACAAATAATTGAAATAATGCTTGAGTTTCATTTTTATCCTTAAAAACAGAACGTTGATGATGTAGAAAAAAACTAACGTCCGAACGTTTAACAGGGCTATATTGTTACCAGAAGGATATTTTCAGGAGAGATGTCGTGGATTATCGCAAGATTATCAAAGAGGTAGGCAGGGGCAAAAACCACGCCCGCGATCTGGACCATGAAACTGCTCGCGCCCTGTATACCCGAATGCTCGATGGCGAGGTACCTGACCTGGAGATGGGCGGCATCCTGATTGCGCTGCGTATCAAAGGCGAAGGCGAAGCGGAGATGCGCGGTTTTTACGAGGCGATGCAGGCACAAACGCTGCGCCTGACGCCGCCGGTGGCAAAACCGATGCCGATTGTCATCCCGAGCTATAACGGCGCGCGCAAGCAGGCAAACCTCACTCCGCTGCTGGCGATCTTATTGCATAAGCTGGGGTTCCCGGTGGTGGTTCACGGGGTCAGCGAAGATCCCACCCGCGTATTGACGGAGACCATTTTCGGCATGTTGGGGATTGAGCCAACGCGTCATGCAGGACAGGCGCAGGCGAAGCTGGATGGCCATCAGCCGGTTTACATCCCCGTCGGAGCCCTGTGCCCGCCGCTGGAAAAGCAGCTGGATATGCGCTGGCGGATGGGCGTGCGCAACAGCGCCCACACCCTGGCGAAGCTGGCGACGCCGTTTGCAGAAGATGCTGCGTTGCGCCTTTCCAGCGTATCGCACCCGGAATACGTGGGGCGTGTCGGGAAATTTTTTGAGGAGATTGGCGGCAGGGCGCTGCTGATGCACGGTACAGAAGGTGAGGTGTATGCCAATCCACTGCGCTGCCCTCAGCTGATGCTGATCGATTCTGCCGGTACGCGCGCTGTTCTGGCGCGCGGGGAAGAGAATACGGACGTCATTCTCCCTGAAGCGAAAGACCCGCACACCACCGCGCACTGGATTGAACAGTGCCTCGCCGGAAACGTGCCTGTGCCGCAGTCCATTAAGCTACAGATGGCCTGCTGCCTGCTGGCAACCGGGGAAGTTGATACGGTCGAGGCCGGTCTCAAACGCGTGGACGCGGCGTTTTAGGCAAAAAAAAAGCCCGTCCAGTGGCGGACGGGCAAGCAAGGGTAACAAACAACAGGGTCAATGAGGGTTGGAGCAGCTCACCAGAGGGTTTGGCGAGGGGACAGCATTCATTCAGGCGATTATTTGTAGATAACCGCGGTACCGCTCAGCTTGTTATTGCCGTTAGCGGAGGTAATGGTGTATCCGCTTGCACCGGCAGCAGCCGCTTTCTCAGCCAGTTTGGCTTCCAGACCGTCCAGGGTGGTCGCGCCATCAGCACTCACCACACCGACTTTGTTCATGTTCTGTGCCTGAGCAGAAGAGACTGGCTCTACGGCGAAAGCGCCGAAAGACAGAGCGGACAGGGCAACAGCAGCTACAGCATATTTGATGGTTTTCATAAGTAATCTCTCGCAGGTGTTTCTGTTAAGGGGACGATGTTCCGTCGATGTGATGAGTATCACGTTTTTTCTTGAGAGATAAAATCGAAGAGAATTGACGTGGTCAATCAAAAAAATTGAATGACAAATAACTTATTGATTACTAATAAATTCAAAGTGGCGCTTTACACTTCTTGTGGATGCGCTTTACAGAACAAAAATGAAGGGCACATTTTGCTACGCGGTTCGCTAAAAATCGTGAGCGTAAAGGTAAGCGCCCCGGCGGTTAACTTAGGTAAAGGAAAGTCAACGTAACTGGCTGTCTTTCGAACCTCTGCGATTATAACCTGAATGTGAAGCATTTTTTGAATCTTTATTCTGCTGACAGGTAATGCATAACCTTACGCCTGGCATGGCTTTTCGCCGCGCCTCCGGGATAGGTTCTCCACACTCTTCGCACTCCTCCAGGCTTTCGCCGCGCGGGATTTCACCGCGAGCGCGCGCAACCGCATCTTCAATCGTACTGTTGATCTGTTCGTTTACGGCGTCATCATTCGCCCAACCGGAAGCCATAGCATCCTCCTGAAATGGTGTTATGCCCTGCTTTTAATATGGGGTTAAAAAATGAACAATCAAGGCGAGGAAGAGAGCAAACTGCATCTGGCAGGCAGATGCAGTCATGGGGTGGGGCAGATTATTTATAGATGGTCGCTGTGCCGTACATATGGTTATCTCCGCCCGCGGAATTCACCACGAAGCCTTTTGCACCTTCCTGGCGGGCTTTTTCCGCCAGTTTATTCTGCAGATCGTCCAGGTTACTTGCGCGGCTTACGGAGACGGTGCCTGCAGGCTGAAGCTGGCTGGTGTCGGTACTCTGGGTCAGCGACTGAACGGCCATCGCAGAAAATGACGCGGTCGTCAGGGCGGCGGCGATAACAACAAGGGTCAGGTACTTTTTCATAATCACATCCTCATGAGGAAACAACAGGTGATTCCCCTTAAGTTTAGAAGCCTGACGAGTGTGACTTAGCGCAAATATTTGATGATGATCTGCTTATTTTTTGAACGATAAAAATTGACATTACGCTGACAGATCATAGACATAAAGGTGTTTGATTTATGGCGGCTTTTTCAGCGCCGCAGAGAAAGATTTACCGTTGGGCCAGCAAAGGGTATCTTACGCCGCTGTTTAAAGGAGAACGCCATGACTTCCCAAAAGCCGGGATTGCACCCACGAAACCGCCACCGCAGCCGCTACGACATGAATGCGTTATGCCTGAGCTGCCCGCCGTTAAAGGACTATATTGTCCAGACCCCCGCGGGTGAACCTTCGGTCAACTTTGCTGACCCCCAGGCGGTTAAAATGTTGAACAAAGCGCTGCTCGCACATTACTACGGTGTGGCGAACTGGGATATTCCGGAAGGCTTTCTCTGCCCACCCGTTCCGGGCCGCGCGGATTACCTTCATCACCTTGCCGATCTTCTGGCTGAAGACCGTGATGGCATTATTCCTCAGCAGGCGACCGTGCTGGATATCGGCACCGGGGCGAACCTGATTTACCCGCTGATCGGCGCGCATGAGTATCACTGGCGCTTTACCGGAAGCGAAATCGGTGCCGAGGCCTTCGCCAGCGCCCAGGCGATTATCAACGCGAACCCGGGATTAAGCCGCGCCATTCGCCTGCGTCGTCAGAAAGAGGCCGCCTCAATCTTCAACGGCATTATTCATAAAAATGAAACCTATGACGCCACGATGTGCAACCCGCCGTTCCACGATTCGGCGGCAGCGGCCCGCGCGGGCAGCGAGCGCAAGCGCCGCAACCTGGGTCAGGCTGAAGACGCCGCGCTGAACTTCGGCGGTCAGCAGCAGGAGCTGTGGTGTGAAGGCGGCGAGGTGGCCTTTATCCTGCGCATGATTGCGGAAAGCAAACAGTTTGGCCGTCAGGTGAAGTGGTTTACGACGCTGGTTTCCCGCGGAGATAACCTGCCGCCACTTTACCGCGCGCTCACCGAAGCGGGCGCGGTGAAAGTAGTGAAAAAAGAGATGGCGCAGGGCCAGAAGCAGAGCCGCTTTATTGCCTGGTCCTTTATGGACGATAACAAACGCCGCAAATAGCGCTGCGTCGCAGGCCGGGTCAGGCGAAGCCGCCACCCGGCAATCCGGCTACAGCGTCGGCTCCTGCGGAGGGAGCGGCGCTGCGGGCGGCGGCAGGACCTGATACGTCTGTACCGGCATCCGCACGTTCGCCAGATCGAAGTGCTTTTTCACCATGCTGTCGAGCGCAAAGCGCACCGTCCACTGCTTCAGCGGCTGGGTGGTGAACGACACGCGCAGGGTAAAGGCCGTGTTCGTCAGCCCGACAATGCCGGCAAATGACGGCTCGCCAATCACCAGCCCGCGAATATCCTCCATCTGCATCAGCTCTTCTACCGCATCGCGCAGCGCCTGCTTCGCTTTATCGGCATCCTCATGACGATCCACATCGTAGTTCGCCACCACGGAACCAATGCCGCGCACAAAGTTGGCAAAGGTGGTGATCGAGGACCAGGGGATGATGTGGTACGCCCCGGTATCCTGACGCACGCCCACCGAGCGAATCGACATCCGCTCCACCGTGCCGGTCAGCGGCCCGATGGTCACCAGATCGCCCGTGTTCATCCCGTTCTCAAACTGGATAAAGATGCCGGTAATAATATCCTTCACCAGCGTTTGCGACCCGAAGGAGATCGCCAGCCCCAGGGCACCTGCACCGGCCAGCAGCGGGGCGATATTCACCCCGATTTCTGACAGCACAATCATGATGGTGATGGTACTGATGATGACCGCCAGCGCGTTGCGGAACAGCGTCAGTAAGGTGCGGGCCCGCGCGCTGGGCAGGGGCCTGCCGTGAATATCCGACACCAGACGGTTCTCGATGAGGCTCGCCAGCAGCGTCCAGCCGACGGCAGAGAAGAACAAAATCAGCGCGATGCGAATCAGAATGTCGACCGTTTTTTCACCTGCGCCGTTGTGCAGCCAGTTCCAGAAATCAAACAGGCTCCACGCGTTAAGGAGCAGCATGATCGCCACGCAGACGGTGAGAATGCGCGCCACCTTGAGGGATACCGACATCCAGCCGTTCACCCGTTTTTGCAGTTCCGGGTAATTACGCTGTACCTGCGGCGACAGGGTGATGGTTTTCGAGATCCAGCGCGACAGCAGCCCCGAGACAAATGCCGCGATGCCGATAATGGCCAGGCTTTTGAATGTTGCCCCCATCATAAATTTCAGGCTGTTTCCCGGGTCGAACAGCGAGAAGAAGCACAATACGATGAAGTAGGCGCTTGCCAGCCAGTGCCACACCAGGGCGAATGCGCGAATAAACAGGCTGAAGAACGAGAGGGAACGATCGGCCAGATGCAGCAGGCTCTCAGTGATGGTCTTTTTATTGTGGAAGATAAGGTACAGCGACCAGACGGTAATGCAGAGCATGATAATGACGTTTGCCAGCGCGCCAAACTGCACGTTCACCTGGTTGGAGATGATCGGCACGGCAACCAGCAGACCGTAGCCAATCAGCCCGCTGAGCACGCTCAGGCGCAGCGCCCAGTATGTTGCGCTCTCGTCCCGAATGGAGAAGGGACGCAGCGCCGGCACGTGAGGGCAAAAGAGTAACCGCAGCAGCGCCTTGAAGAACTCAATCAGGGCAAAGGCATTCAGGAAAAGCGACTGCTGGAAGGCGATGGTTTTGTTGCCCGCGTTCAGCCTGTCGGCCAGCATCTGGCCTAAGAACAGCGTCAGCGCCAGCAGCAGTAAATCGATGATAAAGGCTGAGGCGATCATCAGCGGCAGGTGCAGCCAGCTGCTTTTCTGCTGATTCTTTCTGCGTCCCCATTGCCCCATTTTGCGGTACAGCGGCCACGCGCACAGGCGCACCAGCCAGTAAAAAAGGAAGACTGCACCGGCCAGCATCAGGAACTGCATGGCGGCGGCGGTAAACGTTTGTGGGTTAAACGGCTTATGCGGTGAGCCAATCAGGTTGCGGTAGAGCTGGGCAAAGCGCGAGGAGAGCGCTTCTCCATAGTGGCGGCTCACGTCGGTGACATTTTCCAGCACCGTTTTTTGCTCCTCCACCTGCGGAGGGGTGAGGGTCGGAACGGTTTCCTGGGGCGGCGTGGCGGCGGCTTTGCGCAACTGCTCGATTAATTCCTTTCGGGAGGTGTCGTTCTCAAGAACGTCGGCAAGCGCGCCGTAAGCCGCTTTCTTCTGTTCAACATCCGGTTCCGGCGGGGGCGTACTTTGCTGGCTGGCGGTTGTTCCGGTGGTCACACCGGGGATCGCGACGGCGAACGATGGCGCACTAAACAGGCTAATCAACAGCAACAGGATCCACGGCACGGCGTCCTCCGGTGAAAATGTCGAACAAAATGATAAGTATAGAAGTCGGGACGCGGAGGGGGATTTTTGGGAACAATCTGGCGTAAAAAAGCCGGGCAGGCCCGGCTTAGCGTAACGCGAGGGATCAGGAGACGTGCTGCAGGAACTCCTGCAAACGCGGGCTCGGCGGATTCGCAATCAACTCCTGCGGGTTACCGTCTTCCGCGATACGGCCTTTATCAATGAAGATAAGGCGGGACGCCACTTTCTCCGCGAAGCCGATTTCGTGGGTCACGATAACCATCGTCATCCCTTCTTCCGCCAGATCCTGCATGACCTTCAGTACCTCGTGACGCAGCTCCGGGTCGAGTGCGGACGTAGGTTCATCAAACAGCATTAACTTCGGCTTGACCGCCAGCGCACGGGCAATCGCCACGCGCTGCTGTTGACCACCGGACAGCTCGGAGGGGTAGTGATGGGCGCGTTCTGCGAGGCCGACTTTCGCCAGCAGATCTTTGGCCAGCGCTTCTGCCGCCGCTTTGTTGGCACCGCGCACGCGCAGCGGGCCAAACATCACGTTCTCCAGCGCCGTCAGGTGCGGGAACAGGTAGAACTGCTGGAACACCATGCCCGCTTCCTGACGAATCAGACGGTCATCCACTTTCGGGTCATTCACCTTCAGACCGTCGACAATCAGATCGCCGCTGGTGATCTCTTCCAGCTTGTTGATGCAGCGCAGCAGGGTCGACTTACCGGAGCCGGATGGCCCGATAATCACCACCACTTCACCCTGTTTGATGTTCAGATCGATATTGTGCAGCACCTGGGTTGGGCCAAAGTGCTTGGAAACGTTTTTAAATTCAATCACAGGATTTTCATCCTTCTTTCAAGACGACGCAGAACGAAGCTCAGAACCAGAGTAATGATCAGGTAGACAACGGCCACCGCACTCCAGATTTCCAGCGCGCGGAAGTTGCCAGCAATGATCTCCTGCCCCTGACGGGTCAGTTCGGCCACGCCGATAACAATAAACAGCGACGTATCTTTAATGCTGATGATCCACTGGTTACCCAGCGGTGGCAGCATGCGACGCAGCGCCAGCGGCAGAATAACGTGGCGGATCGTTTCGCGACGTGAAAGGCCTAATGCCAGACCGGCTTCACTGAACCCTTTATGAATCGACAGCACCGCACCGCGGGTAATTTCCGCAATGTAGGCGCCCGAGTTAATCATAATGGTGACGACGGCGGCGCTGAACGGGTCGATGCGCAGGTCGGTGAATGCCATAGGCAGGGCGAAGTAGATGAACATGACCTGCACGACAATGGGGGTGCCGCGGATCACTTCGATGAAAACCAGTGCGATGTGGTTTGCAATCCAGCCACCGTAGGTGCGGGCGAAACCGGCGACAAGACCGATAATCAACCCGCCAACCAGACCCAGGACCGAAATCCACAGGGTCATTTTAGCGCCTTCAAGCAAGAGTGGAATGGCAGGCCAGATGGCGCTCCAGTCAAACTGCATGATGTATTCCTGTATACCGTGGTGAAAAACGAAAAACGTAGGCCCGGTAAGCGGCAGCGCCACCGGGCGTTACAAACCTGAATTCAGGTGAAATTATTTAGGCTCGGTACCGAACCATTTTTTGTAGATTTCGTTATAGGTGCCGTTCTCTTTCAGCGTTTTCAGCGCGCCGTTAACTTTCGTGCGCAGGTCGTCGCTGCCTTTCGGGAAGGCGATGCCGTACTGCTGAGCTTCCAGAGATTCGCCCACAGATTTGAACTTGCCGTTGCCCGCGGTTTTGATGAAGTACAGGATGTTTGGCGTGTCGTGCAGCACTGCGTCAGCGCGGCCGGTACCCAGCTCCATGTACGCATTGTCGATGTTCGGGAACTGGCGCAGGTCTTTGGTTTTGATATTCGCTTTCGCGTAATCAACTGACCCGGTGCCGCTCTTCACTGCCACCACTTTGCCGTCGAGATCTTTCACGCTTTTTACGTCGTTATTATCGGCTTTGACCATCACCAGCAGGCCGCTTTTGTAGTAGCCGTCAGAGAAGTCGATCGCTTTTTTACGCTCGTCGGTAATGGTGATACCCGCCAGCGCCAGATCAACGTTCTTGGTTTGCAGTGCCGGGATGATGCCGCTGAAGTCCATCGGCTTCAGGGTATAATCCAGCTTGAGTTCTTTTGCGACTGCGGCCCACAGATCCACATCAAAACCAACGTATTTATCACCCTGTTTGAATTCAAACGGAACGAACGCCGTGTCGGTCGCCACAACCAGTTTGTCGGCAGCCTGAGAGGACACCGCAAAAGCGAGGGTAAGTGCAGCCAGTGAAACTTTTAATACAGACTTCATAGCATTTCCTTTTATATCCACGGGGCGATCCCCTGCGAGAACAGGTGGCACAATGAAAAAATCGTGCCAACTTTACAAGCTGTTGTTTTGCAAAGGGGATGATGTCATGCATTGCACAATAAATGGGGCAATGAGGTTTTATTGCACCAAAGTGGAGCACTGTTTTGGTGCGCCTCGTTTGGCTCAACTGACGGGGAGATATTTAGCGTAAATTCTGACGAAAAAACAATCTTCCGTTAACGGTTGTGTGAGGTGATTATTACAATTTCTTCACTTTTGCACGTTCTCAGGCAAAAAACGTGCACCATAGATGTGCAAAACCCTCACCGGAAGGCGAGGGTTTGATAGAAAATTCGTATGAATTATTCGATGTTAGATTCGATGAACCACAGGAACTGATCCAGATCGCGGGACGCGGCGGTGAAGATATCTGCGGTATCTTCGTCTTTCGCTTCGCTAATCGCTTTGCGCACATCGTTCGCCACAATCGCGTAGCGGTCCGCCAGCTCTTTCAGGTGATCCTGAACGGTATGGATATCCAGCGGATAGCTTTTCAGCGGGGTTTTGCTGTTGATCACCTGTGTGGTACCCAGCGCCACGCCGCCTAACTGAACGGCACGTTCAGCCATCGTATCGAGGTGGGTAACCAGTGCTGTGCGGAAGCCATCCAGCATTTCATGAACGGCAATAAAGTTTGCACCGCGCATATTCCAGTGGGCCTGTTTGGTGATCAGCGAAAGATCGATGAACTGGATCACCTGGCGATTCAGCAACTCAATGGTCGCTTTTTTGTCGCTGTCCGATACATCGTTACGGGTATAAAGCAGATTAGACGCTTTCGTTTTCACCAGTTTAGCGGTACTCATAATCTCATATCCTCTTGATGTTTATGTCCCAGGTAATTACGGAACTAAGTATAGCACCGGATTTTTTCTCTGCGGTTTGGCTGTGCCTATCGGTTTAATAGCGAGAAGGAGGTTGAGAAATTAATATATTGAAAATATTGAATAATTTTTAAATTGATACAGATCAATCTTAATTGCTGAATGAGGAAGTCAGCGCAGAGGGATATTTAGCTGGCAGGAATCAGAGTGTAAGAAATTATAACGACTGTCTTTTGGGCCTTTATTCTGCATGGCGCGGAAGCCATGCAGAATATATGGCCTTAGTTGATATCCACTTTCTCAACTTTAGGTTCGGGGCGCATGGTGAGCGTCGATCCCATTGATGCCGCGATAATCGAGCAGAGCGCCAGCGTCTGGGTCAATGTCAGGGTTTCACCGAGAAACACCATCCCGGAAATGGCTGCAAGCGCAGGCTCCATGCTCATCAGGGTGCCAAATATGCGCGTCGGCAGACGCGTAAGGGCAATCATCTCCAGAGAGTAGGGGAGTGCGGTAGAGAGAATCGCAACCGCCAGCCCGATGGGCATGACGGACCATTGCCAGATCGATTCTGTCGCCTGCGCCATGCCGATGGGCACAAACACGATGGCCGCAATCAGGGAACCCAGCGCCACCGTTGCCGGTCCGTGCTCTTCCCCTGCGCGCTGGCCGGTGAGGATATAGACAGCCCAGCAGGCACCTGCGCCCAGCGCCAGCGCTGCGCCCGTCAGGTCAATCTCAGAAACACTCTGGCCCAGCGGCAGCAGGAACCATAAGCCCAGTACGGCCAACACAACCCAGATAAAATCGACCGGACGTCGGGAGGAGAACAGCGCCACCGCCAGCGGGCCGGTAAACTCCAGCGCGACGGCAATACCCAGCGGTATCGTCTGGATGGAGAGGTAGAACAGGTAGTTCATCGCCCCCAGGGAGAGTCCATAAAACAGCAGCGGTAAACGCTGCTCCTTTTTAAAGCGCAGTCGCCACGGTTTGAAAATGACCACCAGTATCGCCGTGCCCAGAACAATACGCAGGGCGGTCACCCCGGGCGCGCCAACCAGTGGAAAAAGCGATTTTGCCAGCGAGGCGCCGCTTTGAATGGACAACATGGCAATGAGTATGACTGCAACCGGCAACCAGACCGACGACGTGCGGGATAACCCAGGCATCCTTTCTCCTGTCAGCTTATGTCAAATGAGGTAAAGGTTGCAGTGTAAAGGAAATATGCGGCGACGGTTGAGGCGCTGTTGAAAAAAAAGCAGGTGAAATCCGTAAAATGGATAAGCGCTGGTGGATTTATCGCCTGTCAGATTAGGAATAATCTGGATGAATGTAACGGCGCAGACGCGCACTATGCGCATTTAGTAGTGAAAATTGCATGTGATTTGAAAGAGATAGCTTACGCTGGAAACGTTCTGTTACAGGAAAGGCTTCATTAGACATCACGAATCACAAAGAGTTTCGCAAATTTTTTTGATATATTTAAAACTTACGGACTTACTTGGATCACATTTGAGGTGGTTATGAAAAAAATTGCATGTCTTTCAGCACTGGCCGCTGTACTGGCTGTTTCCGCAGGTACCGCTGTAGCTGCTACTTCTACTGTTACCGGTGGTTACGCTCAGAGCGACTATCAGGGCGTGATGAACAAAGCTAACGGTTTCAACCTGAAGTATCGTTACGAGCAGGATAACAACCCACTGGGCGTGATCGGTTCTTTCACCTACACCGAGAAAGATCGTTCTGAAAACGGCGCATACAACAAAGGCCAGTACTACGGTATCACTGCTGGTCCAGCTTACCGTCTGAACGACTGGGCAAGCATCTACGGTGTTGTAGGTGTTGGCTACGGTAAATTCCAGCAGACCGAAAACGAAGGTCTGAACCGCACTGCAAGCAACAGCGACTACGGCTTCTCCTATGGCGCAGGCCTGCAGTTCAACCCAATCCAGGACGTTGCTCTGGACTTCTCCTATGAGCAGAGCCGTATCCGCAACGTTGACGTTGGCACCTGGATCGCGGGCGTAGGTTACCGCTTCTAATCACTTCGGTGATTAAATAAAAAATCCGCCCACTGTGGCGGATTTTTTTTGTCGAAGATAAAAGCAAAACGGCAACCTGAGGTTGCCGTTTTGAGTGTTGCTTCCCTCTCCCCGTGGGAGAGGGCCAGGGTGAGGGCATCGGTCCGCACGAGACGGCAATTACTTATTCTTAATATCAAAAATATCCGTACCCAGATGGTTGTAGTCAACTTTCTGTAACTTGAAGTTGGTAACGTACACTGGGGGAGCTTTCTTGTTAGAGACAAACGGATAAACATTTTTTATCTGCCCGGCGGTAATCCCCGTCCACTGCGAGAAAAACTGCAGGAAATCATTTGCTGAACGGCGTGCTTTAATGACGCGATGCGTTTTATCGTCACTCGACAGCACCATAAATGGCACCTGGAAGTTCTGCTGGAACTTGTCATCGTGCGCCAGATATTGCACCTCTTTACCGCGCTCTTTAAACGCCAGCCCGTGATCCGAGAAATAGACCATGGAGAAGCTGTCGCCCGTATTGCGCAGCTGATCGTACAGCTTGCTCAGCAGGTCGTCGGTTTGCGTCATGGTGTAGAGATAGCAGGAGGTCTCTTTGGACTGCACAAACTCCGCGTACTTTCCGCCTGTCCGATCGCAGGCCTGTGGGTGCGACCCCATGAGGTGCAGGACGATCAGCTGCGGCTGGGTGCGCGGGGTGGCGAAGACCTGCGCCGTCATTTTCAGCAGCGCTTCGTCTTTAGTGTTTTTGTCAGCTTCAAAGTCGCCGTTTTTCAGGAACTGCACTTCGTCAGCCCGCTTGGCGATGCTGGCTATCGCCGTATCGTATTCGCCAATTTGCCCCTGATTAGAGAACCACCACGTCTGAAAACCCGCGCGGTTTGCCAGGGTGACGAAATTATCCTGATACTGCGGTTTGCCATCCACCACCCGGTTAAGGGTCAGACCGAGTGATTTCTGCGTCGAGCCGCTGGCCGCGACATAATCGGTAAACAGGGTGCCTTTGACCGAACTGGCAAACGGGGTGTTATCCCAGTGGCCGCCAAACGCGCCCATTGCATCGCGACGCGCGCTTTCACCAATCACCACTACATAGGTGTGATATTTCGGCTTCACGGCCAGCACGTTCCAGGTATCTTTCATATTGGAAAGCTCAGCCATGCGGGCCTGTTCGTCGAGAACCTCTTTATTGTTAACAACGACGTCTTTCACGAAGCGGAAAACCGGGTAGCCGATATTGGTGAGCCTTAGCTTACCGTCCCAGGGAATGTTCTGGATGGGGGCGACAAACGCCACGGCAACGCTGAATACCAGACAGAGTATGTCGATCTTACCCCAGGATTTTTTCTCGCCCGGCTGACGACGGATGGCGATAACGCCCAACGCGAAGATAAAGAGCCCGACCACGTAGCTGTACCACGGGAAGATCGTCAGGATCTCCGTCGACTCTTCCATATTGGTCGAGTGCAGCGCCAGCAGGGTATTAAAGTTTGGCGAGCCGTACGCCTGACCAAACGGGAAATAGAGTGCCGCAACCAGCGAACAGATGCCGATTAACGCTTTTTGCGCGCGCGGGGCGGCGCGCCATAGCACATGCAGAATGCAGGTGAAGGCCACCGCGTAGAGCAGACTAAAGGGATAACCCAGCGCAAAGTTAATCAGTAATGACTGCAAAAAGTAAAAACCCGTCCACGGGCTTAAGTCCCGGCTGCGGGTCACAACGGTATCTATCAGGGTTACATTCATAGGTCACTATCATGGATGAAAACGCCATGTGCTCACCCTGGCGTCAAGGGTCATAACCTGCCTGACAGTGCGTGGAGAGGGAATGAGGGTCCGCTTCAGCGAGCCGCAAATTGTGCAGGGCTGCAAGAAGATAGTGCGAGCGCTAAATAATATCAACAGTTGCTAAGCAGATGTTTTGCGAAGGGGATTGCAAATCCGTAAAAAAGATCGGGAATAAGGCGGCTGGAAGCCAGTTTAGAGCGAGATTGTGACGGGAAAATGAAGCGGCGTACCGCAACGCCGCTTAGTGGGAAGGTTTGTCATCCTGATGCGGTTTGCCGTTAAACATATCGCACAGCATGTTCAGCAGCATTAAGCGCACTTTAAAGGGGGAGTGGGTAAACACGGTCATGCACCTCTTGAATTCGTTCATAAGACCTCCTGATTTTTGATCCCTTCGATCCGTGAAGGGTGACTGCATTACATACAGATATAGCACAGGCTATATTGTATAGCTATGGCTATTTCGTTAATTTTTTGTGCTTGTGGAGGGATGGTTTACAATGTGCGCTCTCGATACCGGGCGCTGGAAGCGTCACCCCACTGAGGAAGTACAATGAACCGTCGCGCAGGTAAGCCAACCATTAAAAAAACGACGCAACTGGTGAATGTTGAAGAGCATGTCGAAGGTTTTCGCCAGGTCCGAGAAGCGCACCGGCGTGAACTGATTGATGATTATGTTGAACTCATTTCCGATCTGATTCGTGAGGTCGGGGAAGCGCGTCAGGTCGATATGGCCGCCAGGCTGGGGGTATCGCAGCCAACTGTCGCAAAAATGTTAAAACGTCTCGCCTCCGTGGGCCTAATTGAAATGATCCCCTGGCGCGGGGTCTTTCTGACGCCAGAAGGGGAGAAACTCGCGCAGGAGAGCCGCGAGCGCCACCAGCTTGTCGAGAATTTTTTACTGGTGCTGGGCGTCAGCCCGGAGATTGCCCGCCGGGATGCGGAAGGCATGGAACACCACGTCAGCGAAGAGACGCTGGTGAAGTTTCGCGAATTTACCCTTAAATATGGTCCCTCCGCTGAATGAAAATCCCTGGACTGCAGGCTCTGGCACGCGATCGTTTCTTCCATCTCTTATTACTCATTGGCGCAGGGTTAAGCCTCTTTGTGCCGTTTGCGCCGCAGGCCTGGCCCGCTGCCATTGACTGGCGCACCATCATTACCCTGAGCGGCCTGATGATGCTCACCAAAGGGGTTGAGCTGAGCGGCTATTTTGACGTTCTGGGCCGTAAAATGGTGCGCCGCTTTGCCACCGAGCGCAGGTTGTCCCTGTTTATGGTGTTTTCCGCCGCGGTGCTGTCGACGTTTCTGACCAACGACGTGGCGCTGTTTATCATCGTGCCCCTCACCCTCACGCTGCGTAAGCTTTGCGAGATCCCGGTAAGCCGGCTGATCATCTTCGAAGCGCTCGCCGTTAACGCCGGTTCTCTGTTAACGCCCATCGGTAACCCGCAAAATATCCTCCTCTGGGGCCGTTCCGGGCTATCGTTCGCCGCTTTTACCTGGCAGATGGCGCCGCTGGCGCTGGTGATGATGCTGTCGCTGCTGGCGGTCTGCTGGTTTGCCTTTCCGGATAAAAAACTGCAGTACCACAGCGGCACCACGGGCCCGCAGTGGCAGCCGCGTCTGGTCTGGAGCTGCCTCGGGTTATATATCGTCTTTCTGTTCGCGCTGGAGCTGAAGTATGAAGTGGCGGGCGTGTTGCTTGTCGCCGCGGGCTTTGTCGTCCTGGCGCGGCGCGTGCTGGTCAGCGTGGACTGGACGCTGCTGCTGGTCTTTATGGTGATGTTTATTGATGTGCATCTGCTTATCCAGCTTCCGGTGCTGCAAAACGTGCTCCACAGCGTCAGCACGCTGTCTCAGCCGGGACTGTGGCTGACGGCGATTGGCCTGTCGCAGTTTATCAGCAACGTGCCTTCCACCATTCTGCTGCTCAACTATGTTCCGCCGGACACGCTGCTGGCCTGGGCGGTGAATATCGGCGGGTTTGGGCTGCTGCCCGGCTCGCTGGCCAACCTGATTGCCCTGCGCATGGCCAACGATCGCCGCATCTGGTGGCGCTTCCATCTCTGGTCAATCCCGATGCTGGTTTGGGCCGCGGCGATCGGTTTCGGAATATTCCTTCTCATATAGTGCGCAATTTGTCAGTTTTTCCTGGCAAACGTATAGCAACGTCCTAGCTTTAGTGAACGGCATAGTGTGATGCCGCTCACTGACAGGACTGTTGCTGAACTATGGCTGAAGATCAAAATCCGCCTGCTGACGAGCAGGACAAAAACAATAATGAGCGTAAGCGCCCGGGCAAAAAACCGTTAATTATCCTCGGCATTGTCGTGGTGGTGATGGTCGTCGTGGCGCTGGTCTGGTGGTTTTTAACCCGTAACGAAGAGACGACTGACGACGCCTTTACCGACGGCGACGTGGTGACGATTGCCCCGAAAACGGCAGGCTACGTCACCGAGCTGCGGGTGCGCGATAACCAGCGCGTGAAAAAAGGCGATCTGCTGGTGGTCATCGATCCGCGTGATACCACCGCGCAGCGCGATCAGGCTCAGGCCCAGCTTGGGCTGGCTATCGCGCAGCTGCACCAGGCCCAGGCGCAGCTCGCACTCTCCAAAGTGCAGTATCCCGCCCAGCGTGACGAAGCCAAAGCGCAGGTGCTGAAAGCGCAGGCCGATCTGGCGAACGCGCAGGCGGAGTATCGCCGCCAGCGCGGCGTCGATCCGCGGGCGACCACCCAGCAAAGTATTGATTCTGCGAATGCGCAACTGCGCAGCGCCCAGGCGGGTCTGGCCAGCGCTCAGGCGCAGCTGGAAGTGGCAGAGCAGGTACAGCTGCAAATCCGCCAGCAGGAAACCAACGTTGAAGCGCGCGAGCGTCAGGTCGAACAGGCCAAAGCGCAGCTGGAAACGGCCAATCTGAACCTCTCTTACACCGAAGTCCGCGCCCCGTTCGACGGGTTTGTCACCAAACGCAACGTGCAGCCCGGTACGCTGGTGCAGGCGGGAACGGCGCTGTTCTCACTGGTTTCGCCGAACGTGTGGGTGGTGGCGAACTTCAAAGAGTCCCAGCTTGAGCGCATGAAGCCCGGCGATAAAGTCACCGTGTCGGTCGACGCGTGGCCGGATATGGCGCTTGAGGGCCACGTTGACAGTATCCAGCAGGGCAGCGGCTCGCGCTTCTCCGCCTTCCCGGCTGAAAATGCCACCGGTAACTTTGTCAAAATTGTGCAGCGCGTGCCGGTGAAAATCGTGATTGATAAGGGGCTCGATCCGAACAAACCGCTGCCGCTGGGGCTGTCGGTCGCGCCGAAGGTGACGGTGGAATGACGGATCACAGCCACGACAGCTGGAAGCCCGCCAGCAATCCGTGGGCGGTGGCGATTGTCGTCACCCTGGCGGTGTTTATGGAAATTCTGGACACCACCATCGTGAACGTGGCGCTGCCGCACGTTGCAGGTTCGCTCTCGTCCAGCTATGACGAATCCACCTGGGTGTTAACCAGCTACCTGGTCGCGAACGGCATCGTGCTGCCCATCTCGGCGTTTCTGAGCCGGGTGTTTGGCCGCAAGCAGTTCTTCCTGATCTGCATCGTCATGTTCACCGTCTGCTCGTTCCTCTGCGGCATCGCCACCGAGCTGTGGCAGATCATCCTGTTCCGCGTGATGCAGGGCTTTTTTGGCGGCGGGCTGCAGCCCACCCAGCAGTCGGTACTGCTCGACTACTTCAAGCCGGAGGACAGGGGCAAAGCGTTCGGCCTCTCCTCCATCGCGATTATTGTTGCACCGGTCCTCGGCCCGACGCTGGGGGGCTGGATCACCGACAACTACTCCTGGCGCTGGGTGTTCTTCATCAATATCCCGGTGGGGATTGTCACGGTGCTGGCGATCTACCAGCTGCTGGAAGATCCGCCGTGGGAGAGCAAGTCTAAAGAGAAGCTGACCATCGACTGGACGGGGATCGGCCTGATCGCCTTAGGGCTTGGCTGCCTGCAGGTGATGCTTGACCGGGGAGAAGATGAGGACTGGTTCTACTCGAACTTTATCCGTACCTTCGCGGTGTTAACGCTAATCGGCATTATCGGTGCCATTTACTGGCTGGTGTATGCCAAAAAACCGGTGGTGGATCTGCACTGCATGAAGGACCGCAACTTTGCGATTTCCAGCCTGCTGATGGCGGGGATGGCGATGATTTTGTACGGCAGCTCGGTGGTGATCCCCCAGCTGGCGCAGCAGGATTTAGGCTATACCGCCACCTGGTCCGGGCTGGTGCTGTCGCCCGGGGCGGTGCTGATTGTATTAACGATCCCGCTGGTGCTGAAGCTGATGCCGGTGGTGCAGACGCGCTGGATTATTGCCTTTGGCTTTACCTGCCTGGCGGTGTCGTTCTTCTGGTCGCGCACGCTGACCCCGGATATCGACTTTGAAACCCTGGTGCTGTTCCGCAGCGCCCAGTCGCTGGGGCTGGGGTTCCTGTTTGTGCCCCTGACCACCATTGCCTTTATTTCGATTCCAAGACGGCTGAATGCCGACGCGGCAGCGCTGTTCACCATGTTCCGTAACGTCGCGGGCTCGGTCGGGATCTCGCTGTCGACGGCGGCCATCACCGAACGGTCTCAGGCGCATAGCGCGCACCTTGCGTACCACGCCTCGCCGTTTAACGAACAGTTTCAGCAGGCAATACGCGAAAGCGCCCAGGCAATCCAGAACTTCACCACTCAGGTAGGGGACCCCACCGGGATTGCCACCGGACGCCTGTACCAGACCATGATCGAGCAGTCGCGCTTTTTGGCCTACATCGACGTCTTCACCCTTCTGAGCGCCGTGGCCTTGCTATTGATTCCGTTTTGTTTGTTGCTCTCGCCGGTTAAGAGCGAGGGGAGTGCAGGAGCACATTGATGATACACAGACGTTTACACCCCCTGATTATAATGATGCTGCTGGCAGGCTGCGCCGTCGGGCCGGACTATCAGCCGCCCGCGCCGCCTGCCGTGACGCACTGGAACGATAAGGGCGACAGCGGGGTAAAATCGCAGACGACCTCCGCCGCGACCAACCCGCGCTGGTGGAAGACCTTCGGCTCGCCGCAGCTCGACAGCCTGGTTGAGCGCGCCATCGCCGGAAACCTGACGCTGCAGCAAACGGTGCTGCGCATCGCGGGAGCGCGCGAGCAGATTAACCAGGCGGGCGGGGCGTTTTACCCGTCGGTGAACGGCAATCTGCAGGCGACGCGCCAGCAGCTCGGCCTGGAAGGGGAGCTGAAATCCCACGGCGTGTATGACCAGCTGGATAATGTCGATCCTGAGCTGCGGGGCGCGTTAGGCCCCCTGACGCAGCCGATCAACCTCTACCAGGGCAGCTTCGACGCCCAGTGGGAAATTGACCTCTGGGGCAAGGTGCGCCGACAGGTGGAAGCCGCCGAAGCGCAGCAGAAAGCGGCTATCGAGCAGCGTAACGACGCGCTGGTGTCGCTGGAGGCGGA
The DNA here is from genome assembly GCF_001807145.1 of Enterobacter sp. HMSC16D10. NCBI lineage: Bacteria > Pseudomonadati > Pseudomonadota > Gammaproteobacteria > Enterobacterales > Enterobacteriaceae > Enterobacter > Enterobacter sp. HMSC16D10. The sequence continues at coordinate 51,705 of NZ_KV787851.1, read as the reverse complement.
AGTGGCGCGCGCGTGGCTCCAGCTGCGCGGGGCGCAGAGCATTATCGCCACGCTGAACACCCAGATTAAAAGCGCGCAGCAGACGCTGGATCTGACCGAGAGCCGCCAGCGCGGCGGGCTGTCGCCGCAGATGGACGTGGAGAATGCGCGGGCGCAACTGGGTAACCTGGAGGCGCAGCTGCCGCAGTACCAGGCGCAGGAGCGGCAGGCGATGAATGGCCTGGCGATCCTCCTTGGCAAGCCGCCGGGTGCGCTCGATGCGGAGTTACAAAGCGTGCAGCCGATGCCCGAATTGCCGGATATCGTGCAAACCGGCATTCCGTCTACGCTCGCGCGACGCCGTCCGGACGTGCGCGAAGCGGAGGCGAATCTTCATGCCGCCACGGCGCAGATTGGCGTATCGGTGGCCCAGCTGTTCCCGAGTTTTACCCTCTCCGGGCAGTTTGGCCTGCGCAACAGCGAAACCAACTGGCTGACCGACTGGAGCAGCCACTTCTACAGCTTTGGCCCGCAGGTCTCCATCCCCATCTTCCAGGGCGGTCGACTGGTCTCCAGCGTGAAGGTGGCGCGCGCGCAGCAGGGAGCCGCGGTGCTGGACTATCGGCAGACGGTGCTCACCGCGCTTGGCGATGTCGAAAATGCGCTGGTGAGCTATCGCACCGACCAGCAGCGTGAAGCGGGCCTGGCGAAAACCATTGATGCCCTGCAAAACGCCTTTGACCTGGCGAGCGACAGCTATCGTCAGGGGATCGCCAGCTTTATCGACGTGCTGGACGCCCAGCGGCAGCTGGCGCAGGCCGAGCAGCAGCGCGCACAGGCGCAGGTGCAAAGCGCGCTCGATCTGGTGGCGCTCTACAAGGCGCTCGGCGGCGGCTGGGAGCCGTATCAGCAGGTGCAATTACCGGACTACAGCGTCTTTGGCGACGCCCCGCGCGGATAAATTTTCAGAGGATTGGGCAAGAAACGGACAGGAACGCCACATTCGCGATGGCAGAGGGGCGGGTATAACTAACAGACACCCAATCGACATGCGAGGAAAGCGTTATGCGTTATCAAAAACTGGGCAACACCGGACTGTTCGTTTCTGAACTCTGCCTCGGCACCATGACCTTCGGCGGTGAAGGCGGCATGTGGGGCAAGATAGGTCAGCTCCAGCAAAGTGAAGCAGAACAGCTGGTGGGCCGCGCGCTGGATGCCGGGATCAACTTTATCGACACCGCGGACGTTTACTCGGAAGGGCGTTCGGAGGCGATCGTCGGGCAGGCGCTGAAAAACCTGAAAATTCCGCGCGAGAACGTGGTAGTCGCCACTAAAGTATTTGGCGAAACGGGAACGGCAGGAGTGAACTCGCGCGGCAGCTCGCGCTATCACATCATCAGCAGCGTGAAGGAGAGCCTGCGCCGCCTGCAGCTCGATCATATCGATCTCTATCAGCTGCACGGCTTCGACCCGGCCACGCCGATTGAAGAGACGCTGTATGCGCTGGATAACCTGGTGCAGCACGGCCACGTGCGCTATATCGGCGTCTCGAACTGGGCGGCGTGGCAGATTGCCAAAGCGCTGGGCATTTCCGAGCGCCTCGGGCTGGCGCGCTTCGCATCCCTCCAGGCGTATTACACCATCGCCGGACGCGATCTTGAGCGCGAGCTGGTTCCCATGATACAGAGCGAAGGCGTCGGGCTGATGGTCTGGAGCCCGCTGGCGGGCGGCCTGCTGAGCGGGAAATATGGCCGCGACGGGCAGAGCGAAGCCGGTAGCCGCCGTCTGGAGTTTGACTTCCCGCCGGTGAACAAAGAGCGCGCCTTTGACTGCGTGGACGTGATGCGCGTGATTGCCGAAAGTAAGGGCGTCTCCGTCGCGCAAATCGCGCTGGCGTGGCTGCTGCACCAGAAGGCGGTGACCAGCGTCATCATTGGCGCGAAGCGCGTTGAGCAGCTGGACGACAACATTGCCGCCACCGGGCTCCGCTTAAGCGAAGACGAGCTCAAACAGCTGGATGCGGTGAGCGCACTGCCGCGCGAGTATCCCGGCTGGATGCTGGAGCGGCAGGGAGAGTATCGCCGTAATCAGCTCGCGCAACAGTAACTCTCCGCATCAGGTATTTTTTAAATTTGTTTGCCCATCGGTACAGAAATCGGCGAAAGCGGCTTATTTCACTGAGCACGCTTTTGCCGATTCAACGATGGGCTGTGGCGGGAATCAGCAACCGTCTTTGCAGGTTGCCGCTGGGTTTTGCTCAAGGATTCTTACCAGCAGGGCTCGGGGTTCTCTCACGACATCTGTTCCAACTGACAGTACTTTGCCGTCCCGCTCTGCTGAATACTTCGCGACAACATCACCGAATGCATTTCGCTGCAGGGCGACCTCTTGTCCTGCTTTTACCGTGTCGCCGGGTTTAACGAAAACTTCCGCAAACCCGCCCGTGGTTGCTCGTATTGAACTGATCGCATTACCAATATACGTTTTATTGCTGCTGGCGGTTGCGCCGATTTTGCCTTCAATCACCTTGTAATGAATCAGTACATTGAGGGCACCCTCTACACCCCGGGCAATCATATCCTGCTGGTAAATCCTCGGCTCTCCCGTCTCGGCCGTTATCGCCGGGATACCATTTTGAATAAAGGTTGTCTCCATTTAGCCGGCTTCGCCGGGATCTTTCTTAATTTGATCGGCCGGAAAAAGTTCTGCAATCGTCCGGGCATCCGCATTGCGGTAGTCGGCATAAATGAACAGCGGATAAGCCGTTCCGGTAGACTGGGTGTGATAGTCAATCGCCAGGTCGACATTTCCTTTGTAAACCTTATTCCACATCATCCATGCCTGACGCTCGGCAGGGTTACCCGTTTCTTTTCCTGGATGCACGCGGTTGTAGTCGATCGTCTCGCCCCCATCGGTTGAAACGGACCATGTCCGGGAGACCCTTTCAAGTCCAGAACGGTTTGGACCTATAATGCCAATAACGCTGCCGTTCATTTTTGCGGGGTCCAGTTGTTCCATCACTTTTTGTACGATGCGCACTCCGTTTAGCTCATCGCCATGGACGCCCGCCTGCAGAAGGACTTTCTTCCCGTCCGTTTTGCCTTTTGCCACCATGATGGGGACATACCAGCGCTGTCCTGTTCCTGTCTCAACCCCCTCGAACATGAAGCGATGTTGTCCTGCTGTCAGGTCTGATACATCCAGAGTCGAGATAACCGGCACTCCTTGCACCTTATCACCCGTATACACCGTTGCCGCGTGAGTCATTGAGCATGGCAACGCTAAGCTGAGAGCGAATGCGATACGGCTAGTAAATATCTTCATGAGCGTCATTTTCCATTTGATAGGGTTGAGATTTTTATTTTTCGGCCTGGGCCGTGGTTCGTGCTCATTAAGTTAATAGTGATTTTATGAGGCCAGCCAGCGGCACGATCGGGAAATGTGATTTTGCATAGGCTAACGCACCGGCCTCAATAACAGGGTTTGCGCGAATCATTTTTCCTGCCCGGCGTCTTCTTTCTAATCTACCTCACAAAAAACGATCCTCCGCTTTGATCGACATGCCATCTTCGCCTATATGACTAGTCATGGAATTTTAAATGACTAGTCATATGGGGAGGAAACATGAGCAATCAGCTGCCGGCCAACTTTTTATGGGGCAACTCGGTATCGAGCATGCAGACGGAAGGGGCCTGGAACGAGGGCGGGAAGGGGATGTCGGTGTACGACATTCGCGAAGCTGGGGAGAACATCTCCGACTGGAAAGTGGCGACCGACTCCTACCATCGCTACCGGGAAGATTTCGACCTGATGCAGGATCTGGGCATGAACTGCTATCGCTTCCAGATCTCCTGGAGCCGCGTCTGTCCGCAGGGTGACGGCGCGTTCAACGACGAGGGCATCGCGTTTTACGACCGCTTTATTGACGATCTCATCGCCCGCGGTATTGAGCCGATGATCTGCCTCTACCACTTCGATATGCCGCTGGCGCTGGCGCAGGAGTACAACGGCTTCAATGACCGCCGGGTAATGGACGCCTTTATCCGCTACGGTAAAAAGATGATCGACTGCTTTGGCGACCGCGTGAAGTACTGGCTGACCTTCAACGAGCAGAACATCTTCCATATGCCGGAAGCATTCCGCATTTCTGGCTACATGAAAGGCGATCAAACCCTGCGCGAGCTGTACGAGCTGCAGCACCATACCATGGTGGCGCACATGGCGCTGACCGAGTATCTGCACCAGACGAAACCGGGCCAGCTGATGGGCGGCATGCTGGCGCACCAGCTGGTTTACCCGGCCACCTGCAAACCGCGCGATATCTTCTGCGCCCAGCAGTACGACGAGTTCCTCAACCAGAACCTGCTGCGCGTCTTTGCCGGGCAGGGCTACAGCCCGGCGGTGATGGCGGTGGTTGAGCAGGAAGGCTTTGGTGATATCTACCGTGCCGAAGATTTAGCGCTACTGGCGCGCACCAGAAACGACTATATGGCCTTCAGCTACTACGCCAGCAAAACGCTGGACAGCGATGCGATCCCGGAAGGCACGCCGGTCAACTATTACCTGCTGCACGGCGAGAAAAATAACCCCTACCTGAAAGCCACCGAGTGGAACTGGCAGATCGACCCGCTCGGTTTTCGCACCATCATTACCCGCTACGCCAACGACTGGCGCATGCCGGTCTTCCCGATTGAAAACGGCATTGGCGTGATTGAGTCCTGGGATGGCGTCAACCCCATCGAGGATACCTACCGCATCGACTACCACCGGGCGCACATCGAGGCGATGAAAGCGGCGATATTCGAGGATGGGGCAGAGGTCATGGGCTACCTCGGCTGGGGGTTAATCGACATTCTCAGCTCCCAGGGCGACATGCGTAAGCGCTACGGCGTGGTCTACGTCAACCGGGAAAACCACGACCTGAAAGACCTCAGGCGCGTGCCGAAGAAGAGCTACGCGTGGTTAAAACAGGTTATCCATACCAACGGACGCGAGATGTAAGCCGTACGCAGCCGGGCCGTTTTTGTGACTGATTGATGGGAACACTCCGCTATGTCTGAAACAAAAATCACACCGCACATGCAGTCCTTTGTCGATAAGTTTGTCGAGTTCTCGGCGCGCCTGGCAAACCAGGTGCACCTGCGCTCCCTGCGCGACGCCTTCGCCACGGTGATGCCGATTTTCATCCTCGCCGGCCTGGCGGTGCTGGTGAACAACGTGGTGTTCCCGTGGATTTTTCACGGCGATACGCTGGCACACTTCAAAGTGTGGGGCGAGGCGATTATCAACGGCACGCTTAACATCGCCGCGCTGCTGCTGGCCCCGATGATCGCCTGGTCACTGGCGCGCAACAAAGATTTCGACAACCCGGTCTCGGCAGTGGTTATCGCCGTCAGCAGTTTTATCATCATGATGCCGATGCGCTTACAGGTTACGCCCGTTGGCAGCGACGCCGCGGTGAACGTCACGCAGGTGCTGACCTTCGCCAATATCGGCTCCACCGGGATTTTCGCCGGGGTGCTGATTGGGCTGCTCTCAACGGAAGTGTTTATCGCGATTTCGCGCCTGAAGGCGCTGCACATATCGCTCGGGGAAAATGTGCCCCCAGCGGTCAGCAAATCCTTTACCGCGCTGATCCCGACGATCCTCACGCTCTCCCTGTTCGCGGTGCTGGCGGCCATACTGGCAAACGTGCTGCACACGGATCTGATTCATCTCATTACGACCTTTATCCAGCAGCCGCTGCGGCTGATCAACACCAGCCTGCCGGGGACGATTTTCATCTACAGCTTCGGCAACTTCCTGTTCACGCTCGGTATTCATCAGTCGGTGGTCAACAGCGTGGTGCTGGAGCCGTTTCTGCTGATCAACACCAACGAGAACATGCTGGCCTTCGCCAACGGCCAGCCCATTCCGCACATCATCAACAACATCTTCGTGCCGACGTTTGGCATGGTGGGCGGAACCGGCAGCACGATCTCGCTGCTGATCGCCATCTTTATCTTCTCACGACAACAGTCGGCGAAGCAGGTGGCGCGTCTGTCGCTGGCGCCCGGCTTATTCAACATCAACGAGCCGGTGATCTTCGGCCTGCCGATTGTCTTTAACCTGCCGCTAATGATCCCGTTTGTGCTGTTGCCCGCGATAGGCATTTACTTCGCCTGGCTCTGTACCACGCTGGGATTCATGTCGCGCTGCGTGGTGATGATCCCGTGGACCACGCCGCCGATTCTCAGCGCCTGGCTGGCGACGGCAGGGGACTGGCGGGCGGTGGGGGGGCAGTTGGCAATCATTGTATTTGGTGTATTCTTCTACCTGCCTTTCCTCAAGATTGCCGAGCGAGTGGCGTTGAAAAACAGCGGGATAGAAAACTAACTGTAAGGAAGGACGATGGCGGCGAAGTACATCACCATAGCGCGGGAAATCAAGAAACGCATTATCAGCCAGCAGTACGCCGCCAATGAACCGCTCCCGGACCAGTTTGCGCTGGCGGCGGAGTTCAGCACCAGCCGGATGACCATCCAGCAGGCGATGCGCCAGCTGATCGTCGAAGGGCTGGTCTACACCCGTCAGGGGCAAGGGACGTTCATCCGCAAAAACTTCCTCCAGCTCTCGCAGTGGGATCTCTCCGGCAGCGACTATTTCGGTGCCACCAAAACCTGGGAACATCTGGGCACGGTTACCAGCCAGGTGGTGCATTTTGAACTGCGCTTCCCGAACGAAAAAGAGCAGGCGTCGCTGATGATTAACGCCGATGCGCCCGTCTATGACTTTATTCGTCTGCGCTTATTAAACGGCGAACCCATGTCGCTGGATTCCACGGTGATGCCGATGAATCTGGTGCCGGGCCTGACGAAAAGCCATCTTGAAGGGTCAGTGTTCCAGTACGTGCAGGAGACCCTGGGGCTGAAAATTATGGGGTCATATCGGGTGGTGCGGGCGCTTAAGCCCAGCGCGCTGGACAGGGAGCATCTGGTCTGCGAGCATACCGATCCGGTGCTGGAAGTGGAGCAGGTGATTTATCTGGAGGACGGCACTGCGCTGGAGTATGCCCACTGCCACTATCGGTACGACCACGGCGGGATTGTTATCGTGAATAACGGATAGTCCGTCCTTCAGGCACACGACTCGAAATAGCTGTCTGTATCTTTTATGTAAAGATCGTTCTGACACAGATGCTGAATATGACCCGGCTTAAATGTAAAACGGATTTTTTGGATCCAGGATCGTTTTATTTTGCTGGTATTGTCGCGTGATAATCCATAATCATGAATTATCTCATGAACAAAACGAATGCTCTTTGCTGAAACATAGACCGGTGTTTTGGTGAGCTGAATCAGTTTGCTGATCCAAATATCATCTGCGCGAGGACAAACCCGAATAAAATCCTCGTTAAAATGGAAATACTCCGGAATCATGTTTTTCTTGAGGACAACGCCACCAAGACCGGTGATGATATAGTTTTGCTTAACAACTTTTGGCACGGTGATAAGCGGGAAATTACGATAGGTATCAAGAAGTTCTTTCTTCTTCTTTACTGTTTCGCGCACGCGCGCAGCAACCACATATTCCTGATTGTGGTGGTAAAAATCATCTAGTAGGGTTTCTGCCCACATTTCGTTATAAATGGCGTCATCGTCGGCATAAATCAGAATATCCTCTTCCGTTGCCGCTTGTAACGCAGGAAACAATTTACGATAAGGCCCGGTGTTTTTAACCCATTTAAAAACCAGGTTTGTACCTGTCTGGCGAATTTTCTGCGCCCATTCAGGCTCTTCAGTGATGCCTTCATCACTGAGATAAGGTGTACTGGAGACCCATACAACAATTCGATCGACTTTTTTTCTCTGGTTCGCTAGTGACCACACTGTCTGCGAACAGAGATAAAGGCGCGATTTTGTTGTTGTTAAGTTAATACTGATCATTGTACTAAGTGTGCTCCAGGAAATAAAAAGACCCTATAAATACAGATTAAACTGATGTTATAAGTAGGCGCATCATAACACTTAGAGGATCAGATGTAACCACGCCGGGTTGGCAGAAAATGGCAAGAATGGGACTTACGGCAATAATTGCTGTTCAGAAACGATGAGTGCAGTGGGTATCGCGGAGTAATAAGACCCCGAGATTTCGAGGTCTTATAAGGTACTTTAAAGATTCAGAAAGATCAGTTCAGACGCACCGGCATACCGGAACGGTTCTGAATCGCCTGGTCGACGATGGTGGTTTCCACGTCAGGCTGAGAGGTCACGGACTGCACCGCGCTGTTCAGCGTAATCGGCACGATCTCGTTGTTGTTGATCTGGTCTTCGCTGGTGGACAGCGGGTTGTGCACTTCGATGTAGCGGCTGCCGTCTGGCTCAGACGTCGCTTTCACCGGTTCGTTGATGAACTGCACGCGCGTACCGACCGGCACGTTTTCGAACAGGAACTTGATGTCGTCGTTACGCAGACGCACGCAGCCGTGACTTACGCGCAGACCGATACCGAAGTTGGCGTTGGTGCCGTGAATCGCGTACAGACGACCAATGTACAGGGCATACAGACCCATCGGGTTATCCGGGCCGGCTGGCACCACGGCTGGCAGCGGTTCGCCCGCAGCGATGTATTCCGCGTGCATTTTGGCGGTTGGGGTCCAGGTTGGGCCCGCTTTCTTACGTTCAACTTTGGTGGTCCAGTTCAGCGGGGTGTCTTTACCCAGCTGGCCGATACCGATTGGCAGCACGATAACGGTATTGGTGCCTTTCGGGTAGTAATACAGACGCATTTCGGCGCTGTTGATCACGATACCTTCATGAACGGTATCCGGCAGGATCAGCTGCTGAGGAATATTCAGCACGGTACCTGCTTTTGGCAGATACGGGTCAACGCCCGGGTTCGCTTCCAGCATGTTAGACAGGCCCAGCTGGTACTGCGCGGCGAAATACTCCAGCGGCTGAGAGTTACCCTCAGGCACCGTCACCACCTGGTTTTGACCCACCAGACGGCTTCCGTCGGTCGGCAGGGGATACGTCACCGCAGACGCGGTCTTACAAAAACCTACTACGGCTAACGCCGCCGCAAAAAGCGTTGTTAATTTCATGTTCATGTTGTGCGAGGTATCTAAGCCATTCAGGCGATGAGTTGATAAGTCTGAATCTGTGATGGGAGCGCATTATATGTGCATTCCCGCTAACAGGGAATTCAGATGTGTACGAAATCACATTTTTTTCGATTTTGTTAAAGTTTAGTGGATTGCCGCAACACGGGATCTCAATTCGGAATTGTGGCATAATGCCGTGTTTATCACACTTTTCGCAGGAATCTCCCCGTGTTAGTTACCAGCAACGTCACTATGCAGTTTGGCAGTAAGCCGCTGTTCGAAAACATTTCCGTCAAATTTGGCGGCGGCAACCGTTACGGCCTGATTGGCGCCAACGGTAGCGGAAAATCCACCTTCATGAAGATCCTCGGCGGCGATCTGGAGCCGACCCTCGGCAACGTCTCGCTCGACCCTAACGAGCGTATCGGTAAGCTGCGTCAGGATCAGTTCGCCTTCGAAGAGTTCACCGTGCTGGACACCGTGATCATGGGGCACGCGGAGCTGTGGGAAGTGAAGCAGGAGCGCGATCGCATCTACGCGCTGGCCGAAATGAGCGAAGAAGATGGCTATAAGGTGGCCGATCTGGAAACGCAGTACGGCGAGATGGACGGTTACTCTGCGGAAGCGCGTGCGGGCGAGCTGCTGCTGGGCGTCGGCATTCCGGTTGAACAGCATTACGGCCCGATGAGCGAAGTTGCGCCAGGCTGGAAGCTGCGCGTGCTGCTGGCTCAGGCGCTGTTCTCTAACCCGGACATCCTGCTGCTCGACGAACCAACGAACAACCTGGACATCGACACCATCCGCTGGCTGGAGCAGACGCTCAACGACCGCGACAGCACCATGATCATCATCTCGCACGACCGTCACTTCCTGAACATGGTCTGTACGCACATGGCGGATCTGGACTACGGCGAGCTGCGCGTCTATCCGGGCAACTATGACGAGTACATGACCGCCGCCACCCAGGCGCGCGAGCGTCTGCTTGCGGACAACGCCAAGAAGAAAGCGCAGATTGCGGACCTGCAGTCCTTCGTTAGCCGCTTCAGCGCCAACGCCTCTAAGTCGCGTCAGGCGACCTCGCGTGCGCGTCAGATCGACAAAATCAAGCTGGAAGAGGTTAAAGCCTCCAGCCGTCAGAACCCGTTCATCCGCTTCGAGCAGGACAAGAAGCTGTTCCGTAACGCGCTGGAAGTGGAAGCCCTTACCAAAGGCTTCGATGAAGGCCCGCTGTTTAAAAACTTCAACCTGCTGCTGGAAGTGGGCGAGAAGATTGCCATTCTGGGCGCCAACGGCGTGGGTAAATCCACCATGCTGAAAACCCTGGTCGGCGAACTGCAGCCGGACAACGGCACCGTGAAATGGTCCGAGAATGCGCAGATTGGCTACTACGCGCAGGATCATGAGTACGAATTCGAAAATGACCTCACCGTCTTCGACTGGATGAGCCAGTGGAAGCAGGAAGGCGACGACGAGCAGGCGGTGCGCAGCATCCTGGGCCGTCTGCTGTTCAGCCAGGACGACATCAAAAAGCCGGCTAAAGTGCTCTCCGGTGGCGAGAAAGGCCGCATGCTGTTCGGCAAGCTGATGATGGAAAAACCGAACATTCTGGTGATGGACGAACCGACTAACCACCTGGACATGGAATCGATCGAATCCCTGAACATGGCGCTGGAGATGTATCAGGGCACCCTGATCTTCGTCTCTCACGACCGCGAGTTCGTCAGCTCGCTGGCAACCCGCGTGATCGAGATTACGCCAGAGCGCGTGGTGGACTTCACCGGTAACTACGAAGATTACCTGCGCAGCAAAGGTATCGACGGCTAAAAAAAAGCCCGGTGGCGCTTCGCTTACCGGGCCTACGGGTGACTTTGTAGGCCGGGTAAGGCGAAGCCGCCACCCGGCAATGTTCAGAGCACCCACTCACTCCTTTCAACCCCGTTCACCCGCAGCGTACGTTTTTCCCCCGCCGGTAATGATACCTTCAGCGCCTTCCACGCCGGACGATAGTCGCCGCGCGCGTTCACCTTCAGGTTGATGGTTGCGCCGTCGCACACCATCTCCCATTCCACCCACAGCGCATTGCCGTTCAGGTAGCCCCAGCTTTCACCGTCGTCTTCAAACAGCAGCCCCGAGGTTGTGCCCACGCCTTTCACCGGGAACAGCTTCAGCTCGCGGGTCGTATCTTTTTCGGCACTCACATGCGTGATGCGCTCGCTGAGCGGCAGACCGGCCCCGGCGCGCACCAGCAGCGGCAGTTTTTCGAGCGGCGCATCGAGGACGATGGATTGTCCGCCCGCATACCACGCGTGAGTGTAAAAATCGTACCAGCCCGTTTCGTTATCCGGCAGCCAGACGCGGCGCTCGCGCTGCCCGGCTTCGACGACGCTGGCGACCAGCAGGTCGCGGACCAGCAGGAAGTCGTCGCACTCTTTGAAGGTTTGCGCGTCGTGCTCGTGGTCGAGGAAGGTCGGGCGCAGCATCGGCTCGTCGTCGGCGTGCGCCTGCCAGAGCAGGGTGTAGAGATACGGCAGCAGGCGGTAGCGCAGCTCAATCGCGCCGCGAATGGCAGGCGTGACGCCCGGATACATCCACGGCTCGTTCACCGTGTGGTCATCGTTCCACGAGTGAATGGTAAAGCGCGGGTGCATCACGCCGTTCTGCACCCAGCGCACGAACAGCTCGGCGTCCGGCTTGTCGCCGGAGAAACCGCCGACGTCATGGCCGACGTTGAACAGCCCGGACAGGCTCATGCCCAGCCCCATGCGGATGTTATAGCGCAGGGTGTCCCAGTTGGTGCGGTTGTCGCCGCTCCAGGTCTGGACGTAGCGCTGCATCCCGGCGCAGCCGGAGCGGGAGATCAGATACGGACGCTTTTCCGGCGCAAAGCGCTGCTGCGCTTCCAGCGAGGCGCGCATCATCAGCAGCGGCATCACCGGGCGAATATGCTTGATGGCGATCTCCTTGCCGAAACCATAGCAGCGGGCTTCCCCGTCCCACACTTCGTACTCGTTGTTGTCGTTCCAGGTGGAGTCGATGCCCATCTCCAGCAGCTGCGTGGTGACGCCGTTCTGCCACCACTGCACCGTCTGCGGGTTGGTAAAGTCGAGGTGCGAGCCTTCGTCATCCCAGAAGCTGGAGCGTTCGGGTGCATCGGTTTCTGAATCGCGAATGAACAGGCCGCTCTCCGCCACTTCGCTGTAGCGCGGATGATCCTGCAGCAGGCACGGCTTGATGTTTGCGGCCAACTTCAATCCCGCGTCGTGGAACGCCTGGCTCATCACCTTCGGCTGCGGCACCTTGTCATAGTTCCAGTTGAAGACGTAGCGCTTGCCGTTTATGGAGGTATAGCCAGACGAAAGCTGGAACGAGTCGCACGGAATGGCGTGCTCTTCGCACAGGCGGATGAAGTTCATCAGCTGATTCTGCGCGTCCGGCGCGTCGGTGTAGTGCATGGTTGAGCCGCTGTAGCCCAGGCTCCATTTCGGTCCGAACAGCGTTTTTCCGGTCAGGCGAACAAAGGCTTTGGTGACGTCCAGCACGCGTCTGCCGGTAAAGAGGTAATAATCGATATCGCCCGCTTCCGCCTGCCAGCGGCGATAGGCGGTGTGGTAGTTGTCGATTTCGTTACCGAGATCCAGCCAGCAGCTGCTCAGGTTGTCGTAGAACAGGCCGTAGCTCACGTCGTCGCGGCGGGCGATAGTGAACGGAATGTGCTTGTACAGCGGGTCGGTGCTGGCGGCGTTGTAGCCCATGGCGTCGAGGTTGCGCATCTCGTAGCGTTTACCGTTGCGCTGCAGATCGCCCGCTTTCTCACCCAGGCCGTAGAAACGCTCGTCCTTGCGGCGGCTGAGGTAGTGCGCCACGCCGTCGCCGTGGGCGTTCAGCAGGTAGGCGCTGGTGGGGCGGTCGTTGACCAGCGGCTGCCACTCGCCCGCGTCATTGCGGTAGTGCCACTCCAGCCACAGCGGCTGGTGGACGGTGACGCGCAGCTGCTCGGTTGCCACGGTTAACGTATCGTCCTGCTGCGTCAGCGTCCAGGCGGGGCAGGAGAAGCCGCTCAGATCGTCGCGACGGCGACCTTCCCACGGCACGTCTTTTTCCGGTGCGATGCTCCAGGTGCGGTCCAGCGCCAGCTCGCCCTTGCGTTTGATCAGCACGCGGAACAGGTTCTCTTCCAGCACATACAGGCACAGGCGGTGCTGGCTATCGACCAGCAGTTCCAGATGGTTTGCCGACTGCGTATCAAGGGTCCAGTTTTTCAGGGTTTTCATATGCAATACATCCACTATCAGGCGCGCTTCGCGCGACGTTCAGCAATAAATGCTACCAGGAAGAGAGCGCCAATCAGGTCAAAGAAGCCCATGGCAATAAAGAGCGGGTTAAAGCCGATTTTGTCGGCGGTTACACCGATTAACAGCGAGAACAGGAAGCTGGCGATCCACGCCGCCGAGCCGCGCATGCCGTTGACGGTCGCCATCTGGCCTTTGTCGAACGACTCCACGACCAGGGCGCTGAGCATGCAGGAGATGATCTGGTGCCCGAAGCCGCCGATGGAGATCAGCACAATGGTGATATACGGGTCGCGGGTAATGGCCACGATGGCCAGCGAGATCATCAGGAACGCGCCGGTCACGGAGCTGGCGACAACCGAGTTAACGCGTGAGCAGCCGAACAGGCGGGTGTACAGACGCGTCAGGTAGCCGCTTGCCACGCTGCCGAGGTCGGCGGCGAGGAACGGCAGCCAGGCAAACATCGCAATCTGCTTCAGGTCCATGCCGTGCTCTTTGGCAAGGTACAGCGGCACCCAGAAGCTCAGCACCGCCCAGGCGGGTTCTGCCATAAAGGCCGGAATGGCGATACCGTAGAAACGTTTGTTTTTTGAAACGGTTTTCAGAGCGGTCAGGAAAGGCAGTTTGACCGGCGCCGGTTCGTTATCCTGCTTGATAAACGCCAGCTCGTCCTTGCTCAGGTTCGGGTGCTGCTCGGGATTGTGGTAGAACGCCCACCAGAGGATCACCCACAGCAGCGCCAGCACGCCGGTAAACATAAACGCCCCCTGCCAGCCGAACGAGGCGTGAGCAAAGTAGATGATAGGCGGAGCCAGCATTGCGCCGATGGAGAAGCCCACGCCCGCCCAGCCGGCGGCAACGGGACGCTCTGATTTCGGGAACCATTCGCCGATGGTTTTGGCGTTCGCCGGGGTGGCGGCGGCTTCGGAAGCTCCCATAAAGAAGCGCAGTATGGCCAGGTGCAGCCAGCTTCCGGCGCCCGCGTGGAAAATACACATCAGCGCCCAGATCCCGGCGCAGACCATAAAGCCAATCTTCAGGCCAATGACGTCAATCAGCCAGCCGCACAGGGGCTGGAAAATGGTATAGGCGATCTGGAAGGCGCCAACGATCCAGGAGTACTGCTCGGTGGTGATCCCGAGGCTCTCTTTTAGCTCCGGAGCGAGAATACCTAAGGAATTTCGGGTGATGTAGTTAACGGTGACGCCCAGCAAAAACAGCACCAGCACGTACCAGCGCAGGTTCTTGATGACGCGACGGGTTTTGCTTGTCGCAATGGTGTTATTGATGTCCTGACTCATTTTACTCTCCACAAGACGGACGGTAAGGGGACGGAGGTTCAGGTGTCACACAGATTGTTATGCCTTTGATTTCTATCCGCTTATAATGCTTAAGTTGCTATACAACTAGTATGGAAGCTGTGTGACAAGTTCACCTTAAGGAAGAAAATGATTGGGCAAAAGTGGATTTTGTGCAAAATTTCTCATAACCGACGAAAACACTCTGGCATGATGGCATTCATGCCAGTTATTGCCTGACAAACACGCTATGAAAATTTTTTCATTTCGCAAATGGAGCCAGATCACAAAATGGACAAAAGGCTAAAAATCACCGAAATCGCGGCCCGCACGCAGCTCTCCATCAGCACCGTTTCGCGGGTGCTGGCGGGGAAAGCGAATACCAGCGAAAAAGCGCGCGCAAAGGTGCTGGCGTGCGCGCGCGAGCTGGGGGTAATGGACGGCATGGCGGCAGGGCGTCTGCTGCTTAACAGCCTGGTGGTTTTTGCCCCGCAGCGCGCCTTCGACGAGCGGTCCGACATCTTCTACTACCGCGTGATCCAGAGCGTGAGCAAAGCACTTGCCTCCCACGAGGTCCGGTTGCGCTACTGCGCGCTGGAGGAGAACGACAGCGACGCCCAGCTGTTTCTGGCGCGGATGAACGAGCCGGATACGCAGGCGGCCATTCTTCTCGGTATTGACGATCCGCATATCCACGATCTGGCTGTGGACGTGGGCAAACCCTGCATGCTGATTAACTGCCGCGACCGGCACATGCGTCTGCCTGCCGTTGCGCCGGATCACCGCGCCATCGGCGAGCGGGCGGCGGAGTACCTGTTCGAGATGGGACACCGCGAGGTGATGAACGTGCTGTGCCTGCGGCGCTACACCATGGAGCTGCGCCTGTCGGGGATCCGCGACGCGTGGCAGTCCCACAACCTGGCGTTCAACGACAAGCGCGATCTGCTGGTGGTGCCGAGCTTCAGCGCCAGAGAGACGGAGCAGCTGGTGAGCGATTGGCTAAATCAGCAGCAGGGAAAAGACCTGCCGACGGCGTTCCTGGTTGGCGGCGACTTTATGGCGGCGGGCACCATCAGCGCATTACAAAACCACGGCCTGCGCGTGCCGCAGGACGTTTCGGTGATGAGCATCGACGGCTTTAACCTGGCGGCGATTCAGGATGTTCCATTAACGGCCGTGCATGTTCCCCGCGATGAGCTGGGAACGGAAGCGGTACATATGCTCCAGCAGCGGCTCATGCGCCTGGACGCGCCGGTAGGCACATTGCTGCTGAACGGCACGCTGGCCGTGCGGGAATCGGTACGGCGGATACGTCAGGGGAAACGACGCACCGCCGTGGAGCGGGAAGGGCTGTACGACAGCTAGACCATGCCCAGCGCGCGTTTGCCGTGGATGTTGAGATCGTTCACGGTAAAGCGGTCCTGCCAGGTTTTTTCATAATCCTCGCGCGGAAAGTCTCCCGGCGACGCGCCGGTTTCCAGCGCTTCCTTGACCTTCTTCGCATAGGCGAGGTTTTTCTCGCACATCGGTGCGGCGGGGATGTACATCACGTTGCCCCAGCCTTGCTGATCTTCCACCGGCGCGACGGAGTGGATCACATCGCAGTGCCACCACACCGAATCACCCGCCTCCAGCGCAGGAATGCTGGTCAGCGCATCGATAAGCAGCGGGTGCCACTTCTCGGAAACCGGCAGCACGCGCCCAGGCGCCACGCCGCACAGCTCGTCCTCCGGCACGTCGTCCAGCAGCGGACGCAGCAGAATATAGGCCATTGCTTCCGGGATCGGCACCACGTGCAGCAGCCCCTGGCCGGGGATCATATCCGACAGCGCCGTCCAGCCCTGGAAGGTGCGGAACACCGAGCATTTGGTGGTGTTATCCACGGTATACTCTTCCACTTCGGTACGGTGCGCGGCGTTCCACGGATCGTACTTGTCGACGTTGCCGTCAAACACGCGGGCGAAAACCTGCTGGTATGCCGGCAGCAGCCAGCGCTCCAGCGCGCCGGAGTCGGTATGCGCGCCGAGTCCTTTCGAGGTGGTTCCCGGCGGACGGCGGCGGATACGATCCGGGTAAATCACGCTCACGTCCGGGTCGAACCACTGCTTGCCGTTGCTCTCGAACGTCCATAAGCGGTTCAGGAACGACTGCACCTGCGCCATTTCTTCGCTCTGGCGCGCCTGCATTTGCGCCTGCGACCAGTAGATCGGGTAAATCTCCGGACGGGAAGCGCTCAGGGTGCCGAAGAAGTTATCGCCTGGCCCTTTGTACACCTCGTCAAACTTGTTCAGATCGAGGTAGTCGAGCATCGACTGATCCCACGCCAGCGCCTGCTCGCGCGGGAAGTGACCTTTAATCACCGCGCAGCCGCGGCGCTTAACGGCCTCGCGCTGCGCGTCGGTAATCGTGCCGTTTTTCACATCGTTAAACGGAATCACCGGCCAGACGGATTCACCTTTATTTTTAAGGGCGTTAATTTCCGCCACGCGGGTGGCAATGCTGTCGCTGAGCTTGTCGAACACCGCCTGCACGTCGCCGATCTGCGCGCGTAACTCACGTTTCAACTGACGGATTGCCGCTTTGTGATCCGCCGGCAAGGTTTCACTGGTAAAGGTCATAACTGCCTCGCATCTTTCATTCGAAAGTAAAAGTGTCTACAAGTGATACTTTAAGTTAAAAATAAGTTAATGCAAGTTTAAAAACTTGACCTGCGCCACAGGACGGGAAAATGAGTGGGGGTGCCGGAGCAGGGCTCCGGCGAGAAGAGGATCAGGCGTCGAACGGGGAATGGTTGTCGAGCACGGCCTGAATGACGTTAAGCGCGCCGTGATGGTTGTTGTCGTCAGTGCTGTAGCGGCTGATTTCTTTGATGCTCTCTGCCGCGTTACCCATCGCAAAGGAATATTTCACCAGCTTCAGCATCTCGGCATCGTTGCCGCTGTCGCCAATCGCCACGCACTCTTGCGGAGAAATTTTCCAGCGCTTCAGCAGACGGCTGATGCCGTTCGCTTTGTGCAGGCCGGGGATAATTAAATCCACAAAGCCAAAGCCGCTGGTGACCGGCTTCATGATGCCGTCCAGGGAGACGTGGAGTTTATCCACCAGATTAGGAATATCGCTGTCCGGCAGGTTCAGGGAGAACTTAAACAGCACGTCGTCAATGTCGCGGTAATCGCTGATGCGCTTTAAGCGGTGGTAGTGCTTTGACATTAGCGCCACGAACGCGTCGGGCGCTTTATCGCTGACGTAGGCGCTCTCCAGCCCGCAGGCCACGAAGTTCAGCCCTTTGTCTTTCAGCAGTTCGCCAATCACGATCTGCGATTCATGGCGGGTCAGTTCGCCGTGAAAAATCTGCTCGCCGCGATCGAACACCAGCGCGCCGTTTTCCGCCACGAAGGAGATCCGATCTTTAAGCTCCGGAAAGAAGGAGATGAGCTGGTAATACTGGTTGCCGCTGGCGACAACAAATTCAATGTCGCGGGCTTTAAGCTGTTCAAACTGTGCCTGGAAGCGGTCACGATCGTACTGCTTGGCATCATCAAGGAAAGTTCCGTCCATATCGGTGACGATAACTTTAACGGTCATACTGTGCTCCTGGGTCACTGCGTTTTGAAACATTCTAATAACAAGGTGACGAGGAGCACAAATTTAATTTCGAATGAAAGTCAGAAAGCCGGGTGGCGGCTTCGCCTTACCCGGCCTA
>NZ_KV787851.1:0-33334 GCF_001807145.1 Enterobacter sp. HMSC16D10 | reverse complement strand
TTGTAGGCCCGGTAAGCGCAGCGCCACCGGGCGTTTTCTTACAGCGTATGCTCAGTACGGGCGATAATATCGTCCTGCGCATCCGGCGACAGGGCGGTGAAGAACGCCGAGTAACCCGCGACGCGCACCACCAGGTCACGATACTGGTCAGGATGTTTCTTCGCCTCCAGCAGCGTTTCGCGCGAGACGATGTTGTACTGAATATGCCAGCCCTTATGCACCTCGAAGAAGGTGCGCAGCAGCACCATCAGCTTCTGGCGATCGCTGTCGTTTTCCAGCGTTGACGGGTTCAGCTTCTGGTTCAGCAGCACGCCGCCGAGAATCGCTTCCGTCGGCAGTTTGCCCACCGAGCCAATTACCGCCGTCGGGCCGAGGTGGTCCGTACCCGAAGCCGGGCTGGCACCTTCCGCCAGCGGCGTGTGCGCCTTACGTCCGTCCGGTGTCGCCATCGTCGCCGCGCCAAACGGCACGTTCGCGGAGATGGAAGAGGTGCCCGCGTAATAGTTACCGCCGATCGGGCCGCGGCCGTAGCGCGGGTTATGGTACTGCTTCAGCTCTTCAATATAGGTCTGATAGGCGCGGGTCAGCAGCATATCCACGCTGTCGTCGTCGTTGCCGTACTTCGGCGCGCCGTTGATCAGGCGCTGACGCAGCTGCTCGTGGGTCAGGCCATCGAAATCATCGGCCAGCGCCGCCGCCAGCTGCTGCTGACCGATAGTGCCCTGTTCGAACACCAGCTTCTTCACCGCCGCCAGGCTGTTGCCGAGGTTGGCGATGCCCACCTGCAGGCCGGACACCCAGTCATACTTCGCGCCGCCCTGCTTGATGCTTTTCGCGCGCTCGATGCAGTCGTCCACCAGCGCCGAGCAGAGAATATCGTGGACGTTCTCCTCCAGCATGGTGTCTACCACGTACTCAATCTCGATGGATTTGCGGGTGTAGTAGCGGATCTGGCTATCCCAGGCTGCCATCACTTCGTCGAAGTTGTCGAAGTTACCGGCAGAGAGGGCTTTCTCCTGCGGCAGGAACACCTTGCCGCTGGTGGCGTCGCGGCCGCCTTCCAGCGCGGCCAGCATCACGCGGGCGAAGTTGATAAAGCTCATGCCGGTGCAGCGGTAGCCCCATTTGCCGCCCACCGCGGTTTCGATACAGCCAATGGCCGCGTAGTCGTAGGCGTCGTCGCGCTCAACGCCGAGCTTGATGAATTCCGGAATGACGATTTCATCGTTGTTGAACGCCGGCATCCCGAAGCCGCAGCGGATCACCTGCACGCAGGCGTCGAGGAAGTCGTTGCTCATGCCCGCGTGATAGCGCACGCTCAGGTTCGGCTGGGTGGAGCGCAGGCGACCGCAGGATTCCAGAATCGCGTAGGAGAGCGGGTTCACCGCGTCCATCGGCTCACCGTTAACCAGCTTCTGGCCGCCGATGGTGACGTTCTGGTACAGCGGGCTGCCGGCGGAAGCTTTCGAGTGCGAGCCGGAGCGGATCTTATTCACTTCCAGCAATTTCAGCCAGCAGCTGTGCAGCAGCTCGATGGCGTGCTCGCGGTCCAGGCTCTGGTTCAGCTCCACGTCGCGGCGGTAGTACGGATAGAGATACTGGTCCATACGCGCGAAGGAGACGGAGTGGCCGTTGGACTCAATCTGCAGGATCAGCTGAATGAAGTAGCACAGCTGCAGCGCCTGCCAGAAGGTTTTTGGCGGCTCGTGGGCGATTACGTCACAGTTTTCCGCCATTGCCAGCAGCTCGTCGCGGCGGCTTACGCGGGTTTCGGTCGCGGCCATTTCGCGCGCCAGGTCGGCAAAGCGTTTGATGTGCAGGCTCACCGCTTCCAGCACGATATCAATTGCCTTCAGGAACTGCTCGCCGTGCAGGTCTTCCAGCACCGTCAGGTTGATGCGCGAGCGGCGCTCGGCCACTTTGGCGCGCAGGCCGTCGAGACCTTTCTCCAGCACCAGAGGGAAGTTCACCGCCAGGTGCGCGTCGCCGGAGGTCATGTTACCTTCGGCTTTGATGATGCCGGTTTCCAGCAGGCCTTTCTGCTCGTCGGTGAACATGCCGTAGCAGCGGTCCTGCACCGTCTGGCCGCGCCACCACGGGCAGATTTCATGCAGCACGCGCTTGTTCTCTTCGCTCACCGCAAAGCCCGCGCCCGGACGGTCCGCCAGGTCGTCAATCTCTTTCTCAATCCAGGAGACGGTATATTCCGGGAAAATGGGCGCCGCGCGCACTTCGCTTGCCTGGTTCCCGATGATCAGCTCATCGTGCTTGATCCAGATGGTACGCTTGGCCAGGTGATGCGCCAGCGCCAGGGCGCGGCGCACCGGGATCGGCTTGTCCATGTGCTGCTGGTACATTTCGGTGTAATGCTGCGCGCGCTCGGTACAGACCGGCGGCTTCACGATATGCACCAGGGCCGTTTTGTGCGCCTTAATGCGCTCGCTGAGGGTGTTGAGATTCAGGGTGGTCATAGGTTTATCCTCGTAAGGTCGCGGTTAACCCTTTCTGGCAGGCGTACTGCTGCGCGAAGTCCAGCAGGGCAGGGTTATCCAGCGGTTTGTCAGGGGCAGAGTAGGGTTGGCCGAGCAGGGTGTATTTGTTCATGCCCAGCGTGTGATACGGCAGAAAATGAATATCGTGGACGCCGAGTTCATCGGCAGCGAAGTTGGTAATGGCGGTGATGGAGGCTTCATCCGCGTTGAAGCCCTGGATCAGCGGCACGCGGATGGTGATCGTTTTCCCGGCGGCGGCCAGGCGCTTCAGGTTGTCCAGGATGCGCTTAGCCGAACCGTCCGTCCACTGCTTGAAAACGTCACCGTCGACATGCTTCAGGTCGGCGAGGAACAGATCGACGTACGGTAATGACGGCTCGATATAGTGCCACGGCACGTGAAGGCAGGTTTCGACGGCGGTGTGGATACCCTGGTCGTGGCTGGCTTTAAACAGCGCGTGCGCCAGCTCCGGGTTCATAAACGGTTCGCCGCCGGAGAGGGTGATCCCGCCGCCGCTGCGGTCGTAGAAGGGTTTATCGCGCAGTACGGTCGCCATGATCTCCTCGACCTGCTGTTCTTCGCCGCAAACGGTCAGCGCCTGCGTCGGGCAGCAGTCGGTGAGGGCATCAAGCGTCTCTTCACTCAGCTTTTCGCGGTGGATGACCAGGCCATTCAGCGCGCGTTCGATGCAGCCCGGTGCCGCCTGCTGGCACAGGTCGCAGCCGTCCAGGCACAGACGCGCATCAAACAGCACGTCCCGGCTGCGGGAGCGGCTTTCCGGGTTCTGGCACCAGCGACAGCCCAGCGAGCAGCCTTTCAGGAACACCACGGTACGTATACCGGGGCCGTCGTAGGTAGAGTAACGCTGAATATTGAAGATCATGTTTTCCGCCTCTTATCTTGCATATGAAGATTAAATTACTTTCGAATGAAAGTTATCTTGATGCAGGTCAACTCTTGAGCAGGTTTTGTCGTGATAGGGTAAGTGCAGGCTAATTTTGAGGGTGACATCATGGAACTTTATCTCGACACATCTGACGTTGCGGCAGTCAAAAAGCTGGCGCGTATCTTCCCGCTGGCGGGCGTGACCACCAACCCAAGCATCGTTGCGGCCGGTAAAACGCCGCTCGACGAACTGCTGCCCGCGCTGCACGACGCGCTGGGCGGTAAAGGCCGTCTGTTCGCGCAGGTGATGGCGACCACCGCCGAAGGGATGGTGGAAGACGCGCGTAAGCTGCGCGCCATCATTAACGATCTGGTGGTGAAAGTGCCGGTGACCGCAGAAGGGCTGGCGGCGATCAAGATGCTGAAAGCGGAAGGGATCCCGACCCTGGGCACGGCGGTCTACGGTGCCGCGCAGGGGATGCTGTCCGCGCTGGCGGGGGCGGAGTATGTGGCCCCTTACGTTAACCGCGTGGACGCGCAGGGCGGGGACGGGATCCAGACCGTGGTGGAATTACAGCAGTTGCTGACGCTGCATGCGCCGCAGTCAAAAGTGCTGGCCGCGAGCTTTAAAACCCCGCGTCAGGCGCTGGACTGCCTGCTGGCAGGCTGCGAGTCCATCACGCTGCCGCTGGACGTGGCGCAGCAGTTTATTACCTCTCCGGCGGTAGACGCAGCGATTGTGAAGTTTGAGCAGGACTGGCAGGGGGCGTTTGGACGGACGTCCATCTGACGCGGCTGCCGGGTGGCGCTGACGCTTACCCGGCCTACGTTCGAGCCGTTGTAGGTCGGGTAAGGCGAAGCCGCCACCCGACTTTTTACTGACTACACACCTCACACCCCGGATTACGCATTAGCTTCATCTCGCGGAACTGGCAGGTCATCGCGTCATACATCACGATTTTCCCCGCGGCGGGCGTGCCGTAATTCGTCAGCACCTTGATCGCTTCCATTGCCTGCAATGAACCAATCACGCCGACGAGCGGCGCCATCACGCCCGCCTCAACGCAGGTCAGCGCATTCTCGCCAAACAGACGGCTCAGGCAGCGGTAGCAGGGTTCACCCTCGGCGTACGTGAAGACGCTGATTTGCCCCTCCATGCGGATCGCCGCGCCGGAGACCAGCGGGGTTTTGTGAGCAAAACAGCCCGCGTTGAGCTGATTACGGACGGTGACGTTATCCGTGCAGTCCAGGACCAGATCGTGCCGGGCAATCTGCGCGGAGAGCGCGTCGTCATCCAGCATTGCGTCAATCAGCGTGAACTGAACGTGGGGGTTGATACGCGCCAGCGCAGCCCTGGCGGATTCCACTTTCGGCAGGCCCACCGTCGCGTCGCTGTGCAGCGTCTGGCGCTGCAGGTTGGACACCGATACGGTATCGAAATCCAGCAGCGTCATGCTTCCTACGCCCGCCGCGGCAAGGTATTGCGCGGCGGCGCAGCCCAGTCCGCCCAGCCCGACGACCAGCACGCTGGCCGCCTTGAGCGCTTCCTGACCTTCGAAATCAAACCCGCGCAGCACAATCTGGCGGTTGTAGCGCATCATCTCCGGGTCGCTCAGCTCCACCGTCATGTCAGCCTCCGAACAGGTGGTTAAAGCGCTCGACCTCAACCCATTCGCCGGCTTCCACGTTGCCGCGCTCGCGCTCCAGCACGATGAAGCAGTTGCCCAGACTGAAGGAGCTGAAAATGTGCGAGCCCTGATGTCCGGTGGTGCTCACTTCGAGCTCGCCGTCCGCACCGCGGGTCAGAATGCCGCGCTGGAAATCGAGACGGCCCGGCGATTTTTTCAGCCGCGTCGCGGCACGCACGCGCACGCGTTCCGGCAGCGGGCTGGCCTTGTTGCCGGAAAGCTTCGCCAGCAGCGGGATCGCCAGCTGGTAGAAGGTCAGCGCGGCGGAGACCGGGTTACCCGGCAGGCCGCAGAACCAGCTGTGTGGAAGCTTGCCAAACGCGAACGGTTTGCCCGGCTTGATCGCCAGCTTCCAGAAGGCGATTTCGCCCAGCTCTTCAAGAAGGGTTTTGGTGTAATCCGCTTCGCCCACGGAGACGCCGCCGGAGCTGATGACCACGTCGGCGGATTTATCCGCCTCGATAAACGCCGCGCGCAGTTGTTCCGGGTCGTCTGGAATGATGCCGAGGTTAATCACGTCGCAGCCCAGCTGCTCCAGCATCAGGTGTACCGCCAGGCGGTTGGTGTCGTAAATCTGGCCGTCCTGCAGCGGCTGGCCCGGAAGCTGCAGTTCGTCGCCGGTGGAGAAAACGGCGACGCGCACTTTGCGGATAACGTCAACTTCCGCGATGCCGAGCGAGGCCAGCACCGGCAGCTCCGCCACCGTCAGCCTTTGCCCGGCGGCAAAAACGGTCGCGCCGAGGGTGATGTCTTCACCCGTGCGGCGGATGTTCTGGCCCGCTTTGACGCTGGCGGTAAAACGCACCCCGTCGTCGGTCTGTTCGGTCTCTTCCTGCATGACGACAGCGTCGCAGCCAGCCGGAACCGGCGCGCCGGTCATGATGCGCACGCAGGTGCCCGCAGGCCATTCCCCGCTAAACGGCTGACCCGCAAAGGCTTTACCCGCCACCGGCAGGGCGTTATCCGTCTGGAGATCCGCCAGGCGTACCGCGTAACCGTCCATCGCGGAGTTATCAAACCCCGGCACGTTGAGCGGGGAGACGATATCGCGTGCGGCAATACGGCCAAAACAGCGCACGAGGGGCAGCGTCTCAACGTCATGCAGCGGGGAAACTCGGTCAAGCATCTGCGTGAGTGCCGTCTCAAGCGGCATCAGTCCGGCGGTAAAATCCATGGTGGGCTCCTGCGGAGTAACAACGAAAGCGTCCATTATGGCAGAAAAGTGCGGCTAACTGTATGACCGGAGGGTGTACGCTTTACATCACTGTTACGTCTTTCTATATTCAAAAATCATCTGAAGTTTCGTCGACGATAATGATATTTATAGAAAAAGCCGCAAAACAGGCTAACGGGTGATGCGAATGGTTAAGGCGGTAATCGCAATTCATGGCGGGGCCGGGGCAATCACCCGTGCACAGCTCACTCCTGAGCAGGAAAAGCGCTACATCGACGCGCTGTACGCCATTGTCGAAACGGGCCAGAAAATGCTGGAAGCGGGCGAGAGCGCGCTGGACGTGGTCACCGAGGCGGTACGCCTGCTGGAGGAGTGCCCGTTATTTAATGCGGGGATCGGTTCGGTCTTTACCCGGGATGAAACCCACGAGCTGGATGCCTGCGTCATGGACGGTATCTCCCTGAAAGCGGGGGCCGTGGCAGGCGTCAGCCACCTGCGTAACCCGGTGCTGGCCGCGCGTCTGGTGATGGAAGAGAGCCCGCACGTGCTGCTGACGGGCGCGGGGGCGGAGAGGTTTGCCTTCGAACACGGAATGGAGCCGGTATCGCCCGATCTGTTTTCCACAGAGGCGCGCTATCAGCAGCTGCTGGACGCCCGTTCGGTAGGCATGACGCAGCTTGACCATACTGCGCCGCTGGATGAGCGCAGCAAAATGGGCACGGTCGGCGCGGTGGCGCTCGACAAAGCGGGCAACCTCGCGGCGGCAACCTCCACGGGCGGGATGACCAACAAGCTGCCCGGACGCGTGGGCGACAGCCCGCTGCCGGGCGCGGGCTGCTATGCCAATAACGCCACGGCGGCGGTGTCGTGTACCGGCACCGGGGAAGTCTTTATTCGCGCCCTTGCGGCCTACGACATTACCGCGCTGATGGATTACGGCGGTTTAAGCCTCAGCGAAGCCTGCGAGCGCGTGGTGATGGAGAAATTACCTGCCCTGGGCGGCGTCGGCGGGCTGATTGCGGTGGATCGCGAGGGTAACGTGGCCCTGCCGTTCAACAGCGAAGGCATGTACCGCGCCTGGGGCTATGCCGGCGATGAGCCGAGCACGGGGATCTATCGTGAATAAGGGGGCAGCGCGTGCCGCACAGTGAAGAGCTGGACAACCGCGAAGTGCTGGCTGTCCATCAGCTGAATATTGCGTTTCAGGAAGAGCGGCAGTTCATCCCCGCAGTACAGAATTTATCGTTCACGCTCAGGCGCGGCGAGACGCTGGCGATTGTTGGCGAGTCCGGCTCCGGGAAATCGGTCACCGCGCTGGCGCTGATGCGCCTGCTGGAACAGACGGGCGGGCAAATCAGCAGCGAGAAAATGCTGCTGCGCCGCCGTAACCGTCAGGTCATTGATTTAAACGAGCTGAGCGGCGCGCAGATGCAGGGCGTGCGCGGGGCGGACATTGCGATGATCTTCCAGGAGCCGATGACCTCCCTGAACCCGGTGTTCCCGGTCGGGGAACAAATTGCCGAGTCCATCCGCCTGCATCAGGGGCTAAGCGGTGATGAAGCGCTCAACGAGGCCCGACGCATGCTGGAGCTGGTGCGCATTCCGGAGGCGCAGGCCATCCTGAGCCGCTATCCGCATCAGCTTTCCGGCGGCATGCGCCAGCGGGTGATGATTGCCATGGCGCTCTCCTGCCGTCCAGCTGTGCTAATTGCCGATGAACCAACGACGGCGCTGGACGTGACGATTCAGGCGCAGATCCTGCAGCTCATCAAGGTGCTGCAGCAGGAGATGGAGATGGGGGTGATTTTCATCACCCACGATATGGGCGTGGTCGCCGATATCGCCGATCGGGTGCTGGTGATGCACAAGGGCAGCGCGGTGGAAACCGGCCCGGTTGAACAGATTTTTCACGCGCCCGCGCATCCTTACACCAAAGCGCTGCTGGCGGCGGTTCCGCGCCTGGGGGCGATGAACGGCAGCGATCTGCCGCGTCGTTTTCCGTTGATTTCCCTGGAGGCGTCTGAGCCGCAGGAGGAGGAACGCGAGCAGGACACCGTGGTGCCGGGCAAGCCCATTCTGGAAGTGCGCAATCTGGTCACGCGTTTTCCGCTGCGCAGCGGTGTGTTGAACCGCGTAAAGCGCGAAGTGCACGCGGTGGAAAACGTCAGCTTCGACCTCTGGCCGGGCGAAACGCTGGCGCTGGTAGGGGAGTCCGGCTGCGGTAAATCCACGACCGGGCGCGCGTTGCTCCGTCTGGTGGACGCGCAGGAGGGGAGCATTACCTTTAACGGCGAGCGCATTGATACCCTTCCTGACAGCAGGCTGCAGGCGGTGCGGCGGGATATTCAGTTTATTTTTCAGGATCCGTATGCCTCTCTCGATCCGCGACATACGGTGGGGTATTCGATTATGGAGCCGCTGCGGGTGCATGACCTGCTCGACGGCGAGGCGGCGCAGCGTCGCGTGGCCTGGCTGCTGGAGCGCGTTGGCCTGAAGCCGGAACACGCCTGGCGTTATCCGCACGAGTTTTCCGGCGGGCAGCGGCAGCGTATCTGCATCGCCCGCGCGCTGGCGCTGAACCCAAAAGTGGTGATTGCGGATGAATCCGTCTCGGCGCTGGATGTCTCTATCCGGGCGCAAATCATCAATCTGCTGCTGGATTTACAGCGGGATATGGGGATCGCCTTCCTGTTTATCTCGCACGACATGGCGGTGGTTGAGCGCATCAGCCATCGCGTGGCGGTGATGTTTATGGGGCAAATCGTGGAAATCGGGCCGCGAAGGGCGGTGTTCGAGAACCCACAGCACCCTTATACCCGCAAGCTCATCGCGGCGGTCCCGGTCGCCGATCCGGCGCATCGTCACGGCCAGCGCGTGCTGCTGCAGGATGAAATGCCGAGCAATATTCGTAAACGCGGCGAGGCCGTGGAGCGCGTGGCGCTGCGTGAGGTCGGTCCGGGTCATTTCGTGGCTCCCCCGCGTCAGGGCAATGCCTTTTCGCGGTTATAACTTTCAACAGGCAGGAGAACATAATGGTTACATTTGTAGCGCGTAGATGGTTGTTAGCCGCGAGCGTGACGGCAGCCCTGGCCGCTGCCCCCGCGTTCGCTGCCAAAGATGTGGTGGTCGCCGTCGGCTCTAACTTCACCACGTTGGATCCGTATGACGCTAACGACACGCTCTCCCAGGCGGTGGCGAAATCGTTCTACCAGGGCCTGTTTGGCCTGGATAAAGAGATGAAGCTTAAAAACGTGCTGGCGGAGGGGGACACCGTTTCGGATGACGGGCTGGTGTACACCATTAAGCTCAAAACTGGGGTGAAGTTCCAGGACGGCACCGACTTTAATGCGGACGCGGTGAAGGTAAACCTGGATCGCGCCAGCAATCCTGAGAACAGCCTCAAGCGTTATAACCTCTATAAAAACATCGCCAAAACCGAGGTGGTCGACCCGGCGACGGTAAAAATCACCCTGAAAGAGCCGTTCTCCGCGTTTATCAATATTCTGGCGCACCCGGCGACGGCGATGATCTCCCCTGCCGCGCTGAAGAAATACGGCAAGGAGATCGGCTTCCACCCGGTCGGTACCGGTCCGTACGAGCTGGTCACCTGGAATCAGACCGATTTTGTGAAGGTGAAGAAATACGCGGGATACTGGCAGAAAGGGCTGCCGAAGCTGGACACCATCACCTGGCGTCCGGTAGTGGATAACAACACCCGTGCGGCGATGCTGCAAACCGGCGAGGCGCAGTTTGCCTTCCCGGTCCCGTACGAGCAGGCCGCCATTCTGGAGAAAAACAGCAAGCTGGAGCTGGTCGCCAGCCCGTCGATCATGCAGCGCTACATCAGCATGAACGTCACGCAAAAGCCGTTCGATAATCCGAAGGTGCGCGAAGCCATTAACTATGCCATTAACCGCCAGGCGCTGGTGAAGGTCGCTTTTGCGGGCTATGCCACCCCGGCCACCGGCGTGCTGCCGCCGGCTATCGCGTATGCGCAAAGCTATCAGCCGTGGCCGTACGATCCGGCCAAAGCGCGCGAGCTGCTGAAGGAGGCGGGCTATCCGAACGGCTTTAGCACTACGCTGTGGTCGTCGCATAACCACAGTACCGCCCAGAAGGTGCTGCAGTTTACCCAGCAGCAGCTGGCACAGGTGGGGATTAAGGCGCAGGTTACCGCCATGGATGCCGGACAGCGTGCGGCAGAGGTCGAGGGGAAAGGGCAGAAAGAGAGCGGGGTGAGGATGTTCTACACCGGCTGGTCGGCCTCGACGGGTGAAGCCGACTGGGCGCTGTCGCCGCTGTTTGCCTCACAGAACTGGCCGCCAACCCTGTTCAATACCGCGTTCTACAGCAACCCGCAGGTGGACAAAGACCTGGCCGATGCGCTGAAAACCACCAAACCGGAGGAGAAAGCACGCCTCTACAAGGACGCGCAGGACATCATCTGGAAAGAGTCGCCGTGGGTGCCGCTGGTGGTGGAGAAACTGGTGTCAGCCCATAACAAAGCGTTGACCGGGTTCTACATCATGCCGGATACGGGCTTTAGCTTTGACGATGCGGATTTAAAATAACGCCCATGCTGAACTATGTTTGCAAACGCCTGCTGGGGCTTATCCCGACGCTGCTGATTGTGGCGGTGCTGGTGTTTTTGTTTGTCCATATGCTGCCGGGCGATCCGGCGCGTCTGGTTGCCGGGCCCGAAGCGGATGCCACGGTCATTGAGTTGGTGCGTAAACAGCTGGGTCTTGACCAGCCTCTGTATATGCAGTTTCTGCACTATATTGGCAACGTTCTGCAGGGTGACTTTGGTATCTCGATGGTGTCGCGTCGTCCGGTGTCGGAAGAGATCGCCACCCGCTTTATGCCCACGTTCTGGTTAACGATAGCCAGCATGAGCTGGGCCGTGGTGTTCGGACTTGGCGCCGGGATTGTGGCGTCCGTCTGGCGTAACCGCTGGCCGGACAAGCTCGGCATGGCGCTGGCGGTGACCGGCATCTCCTTCCCGGCGTTCGCGCTGGGGATGCTGCTGATGCAGATTTTCTCCGTTGAGCTGGGCTGGCTGCCCACCGTCGGGGCCGATACCTGGAAGCATTACATTCTGCCCTCAATGACGCTGGGGGCTGCCGTGTCGGCGGTGATGGCCCGCTTTACCCGCGCCTCATTCGTTGACGTGCTGAGCGAAGATTATATTCGCACCGCGCGAGCGAAAGGGGTCAGCGAGAAGTGGGTCATTCTCAAGCACGGGTTCCGCAATGCGATGATCCCGGTGGTGACGATGATGGGGCTGCAGTTTGGCTTCCTGCTGGGCGGCTCTATCGTGGTGGAAAAGGTCTTCAACTGGCCCGGGCTGGGACGTCTGCTGGTCGATTCCGTCGAGATGCGGGACTACCCGGTGATTCAGGCGGAAGTCCTGCTTTTCTCGCTGGAGTTTATTCTTATCAACCTCGTGGTGGACGTGCTCTACGCCGCCATTAACCCGGCCATCAGGTATAAGTAAGATGCGATTGTTGAACTGGCGGCGTCAGGCCGTATTAAACGCCATGCCGGGGCTAAAACCGGACCACATCCGCACCCCGTGGTCTGAATTCTGGCGGCGCTTTCGCCGTCAGCCGGTCGCGATGACGGCGGGGCTGTTCGTGCTGCTGCTGATCGTGGTGGCGATCGTGGCGCCGTGGGTGGCGCCGTTTGATGCGGAAAACTATTTTGACTACGACCGCCTGAACGACGGGCCCTCGATGCTCCACTGGTTCGGCGTGGACTCTCTCGGGCGGGATATCTTTAGCCGGGTGCTGGTGGGGGCGCAGATCTCGCTCGCCGCCGGGGTGTTTGCGGTGCTGATCGGCGCGACCATTGGGATCGTGCTGGGGCTGGTCGCCGGCTATTACGAAGGCTGGTGGGACCGCATCATCATGCGCATCTGCGACGTGCTGTTTGCCTTCCCCGGCATTCTGCTGGCGATTGCCGTGGTGGCGATCATGGGCAGCGGCATGGCCAACGTCATCATTGCGGTCGCGGTGTTTTCGATTCCGGCCTTTGCCCGCCTGGTGCGCGGCAACACGCTGGTGCTGAAACAGCAGACCTTTATCGAGTCGGCCCGCAGTATGGGGGCCAGCGACGCCACAATTCTCTTCAGCCATATTCTGCCGGGGACGGTGTCGTCTATCGTGGTCTACTTCACCATGCGTATCGGCGTGTCGATAATCTCGGCGGCCAGCCTGTCGTTTCTGGGGCTGGGGGCACAGCCTCCGACACCGGAGTGGGGCGCGATGCTGAACGAGGCGAGGGCCGATATGGTGATTGCGCCACACGTGGCGATCTTCCCGAGTCTGGCGATTTTCCTGACCGTGCTGGCGTTTAACCTGCTGGGGGATGGGCTGCGCGACGCGCTGGATCCGAGGATAAAGGGGTAGTGCAGTGACATGTGCCGGGTGGCGGCTACGCCTTACCCGGCCTACAAAAGCGGAGTGGGGAGATTAAACCCGGCTACCCCACAGGTCATACTCATCCGCGTTTTCAACCTTCACGCGAATAATATCACCCGGCTTAACGCTGGTTTCGCCATTCAGGTACACCGCGCCGTCGATTTCAGGGGCGTCCGCCATGCTGCGGCCAATCGCGCCTTCTTCGTCCACTTCGTCGATGATAACCATGATCTCGCGGCCCACTTTCTCCTGCAGACGTTCGGCAGAAATCTGCTGCTGCAGCTGCATGAAGCGGTTCCAGCGCTCTTCCTTAACCTCTTCCGGCACCTGATCCGCCAGCTCGTTAGCGGTTGCGCCTTCCACCGGGCTGTATTTGAAGCAGCCGACGCGGTCCAGGCGCGCTTCCTTCAGGAAGTCGAGCAGCATCTGGAAATCTTCTTCGGTTTCACCCGGGAAGCCGACGATGAAGGTCGAGCGCAGGGTCAGGTCCGGGCAGATCTCACGCCACTGCTTGATGCGCGCCAGCTGGCGGTCAACGGAGCCAGGACGTTTCATCAGCTTCAGGATACGCGGGCTGGCATGCTGCAGCGGGATGTCCAGGTACGGCAGAATTTTGCCTTCCGCCATCAGTGGGATCACGTCGTCAACGTGCGGGTACGGGTAAACGTAGTGCAGACGCGTCCAGATACCGAGTTTGGACAGCTGCTCGCACAGGCCGACCATGCTGGTTTTCACCGGCTCGCCGTTGTGGAAACCGGAGCGGTGCTTAACGTCCACGCCGTAAGCTGAGGTGTCCTGGGAGATGACCAGCAGTTCCTTCACGCCCGCATCGGCCAGACGTTTGGCTTCCGCCAGCACTTCGCCGATTGGACGGCTCACCAGATCGCCACGCATGGACGGGATGATGCAGAAGGTGCAGCGGTGGTTGCAGCCTTCGGAAATTTTCAGGTACGCGTAGTGACGCGGCGTCAGCTTCACGCCCTGTTCCGGCACCAGGCTCAGGAACGGGTTGTGCTTGGGCTTTGGCACGTAGTGATGAACATGTTGCAGCACCTGCTCGTAGCTGTGCGGGCCGGTAATCTCCAGCACCTTCGGGTGCACTTCGCGGATCTGGTCTTCTTTCGCGCCCAGACAGCCGGTCACGATCACTTTGCCGTTTTCGGTCAGCGCTTCACCGATGGCTTCCAGTGACTCCTGGACCGCGCTGTCGATAAAGCCGCAGGTGTTAACGATCACCATATCGGCGTTGTCGTAGCTTGGCACCACGTCATAGCCCTCGGTGCGCAGTTCGGTCAGGATGCGTTCTGAATCCACCAGGTTTTTCGGGCAGCCCAGGGAGACGAAGCCGATTTTCGGCTGGTGCGTAACATTGCTCATAGGTTAAAAATTCATCAATTATGGAGTTATCAGGGCGGGATTTTACAGCGTATCGCGGGGGATTTATACACTCTTTGCAAGGTGGATGCGCCGGGCAGAGGTTGGAACATTGTAAATAATGTTAATCAGTTAATAAAAATTGATCCCAGGCATTAAACTGTACAAAAAATGTACTTATCCTGACTATGCACAATGGCTGACAGAGGAGGAAAGAGCATGACCGTTGACAGACTAAAACGCGATCTGCTGAACAAGCTGATCAACGCCCGAATCGACCTGGCCGCGTACCTGCAGTTGAGGAAGGCAAAAGGGTATATGTCAGTCAGCGAAAGCGAACATCTGCGTGATAACCTGTTTGAACTTTGCAATTTCATGCGTGAAAAAGCACCGGCCCTGCAGGCGAACTACGGCGAAAGTGAAGAAGTCGCGCTGCGCCGCGCCGCCGAGGTGCTCTCCATTGCAGGGGTGTGTCTGATGAACGGACGCCACGACTGCCCGAATTTTATCGCCGTAAACGCGGAGAAGCTTGAAAACTGCCTGACAACGCTCTCTCTATGCATCATGTGCCTGAACGAGCACAAACAGCTTGAACAGCACTGATCCCGGGGGAGGCAACTCCCCCTTCTGCTTAAGCTTTTGTAAAAGTGGTAACGCGCCCGGACGCAGTGGCTAATCTTTAAGCCATATGCCGATAAAGGAGTGCATTATGCCTCGATCCTCGCTGATTTTCCTGCCTGCGTTATTCATTCCGTTTTCACTTCTTGCTGCGCCAGAGGCGGTGAAGGTCGAGGTGCTGCAAAACAGACTCGATCACCCCTGGTCCCTGGCGTTCCTGCCGGATAATAACGGGCTGCTGGTGACCCTGAAGGGCGGCCAGCTCAAACGCTGGCAGGCGGGAAAAGGGCTCTCCGATCCGATTGTCGGCGTACCGAAAGTCTGGGCAAACGGCCAGGGAGGATTGCTGGATGTGGTGCTGGCGCCGGATTTTGAAACGTCGCGCCGCGTCTGGCTGAGCTACGCCGAGGCCGGGCATGACGGCAAAGCCGGAACGGCGGTGGGCTTTGGCCGCCTGAGCGACGACTATTCCCGCATCGAGGGATTCCAGGTGGCGTTCCGCCAGATGCCGAAACTCTCAACCGGTAACCATTTCGGCGGACGGCTGGTGTTCGACGGCAAAGGCTCCCTCTTTATCGGACTCGGCGAGAATAACCAGCGTCCCACGGCGCAGGATCTGGATAAATTGCAGGGCAAAGTGGTGCGCCTCACCGAAGACGGAAAAGTCCCGCCGGATAACCCCTTTGTGAATACCCCCGGTGCGCGACCTGAAATCTGGTCTTACGGCATCCGCAACCCGCAGGGGATGGCGATGAACCCCTGGAGCGACACGCTGTGGCTGAACGAGCACGGCCCGCGCGGCGGGGATGAGATCAATATCCCGGAGAAGGGTAAGAACTACGGCTGGCCGCTGGCAACGCACGGCATTAACTACAGCGGTCTGAAAATCCCGGAAGCCAAAGGCGAGCACGTTGAGGGCACCGAGAAGCCGCTGTTCGTCTGGAAAGTCTCACCCGCGGTAAGCGGCATGGCGTTCTACAACAGCGACGTCTTCCCGCAGTGGAAAAACAAGCTGTTTATCGGCGCGCTGAAGGAGAAGGACGTGATCGTGCTGAGCGTGGAGGGTAACAAGGTGACAGAGGACGGGCGCATTCTGGGCGACCGGGATCAGCGTATTCGCGATGTGCGGGTGGGGCCGGATGGGTATCTGTATGTCCTGACCGACGAGACGGACGGGCAGCTGTTGAAAGTCAGCCCGTCCGGCGCGTAATCAGGTAACCGGGATCATCACGACGTTACGGTACGCCGGGCGATCGCTCAGCTGTTTAAGCCAGCGCTCCAGGTGCGGGCGCGGCGTCCACTTCAGGCCCATGTTGGTCAGGTTCCAGACGAACGGCGCCACGGCGATATCGCCGATGCCGAACGCCTCGCCGGAGAACCAGGCGTGCTTCGCCAGCTCGTCATCCATCATCGCAAACAGATTTTCGCAGGCATCCTGCGCGGCGTGAATCGCGGGATAATCGCGTTCCGCTTCCGGCGTGCGGATAAGCCCCATCAGGATCACGCGGTGGGTTGGGGACAGCGTCTGGTTCGCCCAGTCCATCCACTTTTCGCCCTGGGCGCGGCGGGCCGGGTTTTCTACCCACAGGCGGCCCTGACCGTACTGGGCGGCGAGGTAACGCACAATCGTGTTGGACTCCCAAAGCGTCGCGTCCGTTTCATCATCGCGCAGCAGCGGCACCAGGCCATTCGGGTTCATGGCCAGATAGTCGGCCTCCTTGTTCACGCCGAACGCCATGCCTGCCATGATTTGATTGAACGGTAAATCCAGCTCTTCCAGCGTCCAGAGCACTTTCTTAACGTTGGTCGAATTATTCCTGCCCCACAGCGTAATCATATTTACTCCCGATGAGATGTGAATCCGAATCAGCTTTTCGCCATGGTGAGATAAACCTAACAATTACGCAACAGAAGACAAAAAAATCGCCTTAATCAAAGCGTATCTGAATGTTATTGCATAAACTTTAATAACTTTACCCTCGTTGGGTTTCTTTAACGGTTTTAGTGCGCTATTACTCATCGCTTCTTGCGACACGGTGATGTGACGTAATTTTTGAATGGACACTCGGGTGGCATTTATGACGCGTAAAATGACTTCTCTGCGCAGCCTGGCGGCAGGCTCTGCGCTTCTTTTCCTGTTTGCACCAACGCTCTACGCAGCTGAACAGGCTGCGCCCGAAGCGCCGCCTGTGGATGCGCGCGCCTGGATCCTGATGGACTACGCCAGCGGTAAAGTGCTGGCGGAAGGGAATGCGGATGAGAAACTCGATCCGGCAAGCCTGACTAAAATCATGACCAGCTATGTGGTGGGCCAGGCGCTGAAAGCGGGCAAGATCAAGCTGGACGATATGGTGACCATCGGGAAAGACGCCTGGGCGACCGGCAACCCGGCCCTGCGCGGATCTTCCGTGATGTTCCTGAAGCCAGGGGATCAGGTCTCCGTTTCCGATCTGAATAAAGGGGTGATTATTCAGTCGGGAAATGATGCGTGCATCGCGCTGGCCGACTACGTTGCCGGCAGCCAGGATTCTTTCATTGGCTTGATGAATGGTTACGCGCAGAAGCTGGGCTTAACCAACACCACGTTCAAAACGGTTCACGGCCTGGATGCGCCGGGCCAGTTCAGCACCGCACGCGACATGGCGCTGCTGGGGAAAGCGCTGATCCACGACGTGCCGGATGAATACGCCATCCACAAAGAGAAAGAGTTTACCTTCAACAAAATTCGCCAGCCGAACCGCAACCGCCTGCTGTGGAGCAGCAACGTCAACGTGGATGGGATGAAAACCGGCACCACGGCGGGTGCAGGCTATAACCTGGTGGCCTCCGCGACCCAGGGCGACATGCGCCTGATTTCGGTAGTGCTGGGCACCAAAACCGACCGCATTCGCTTTAACGAATCGGAAAAACTGCTGACCTGGGGCTTCCGCTTTTATGAAACCGTGACGCCGATTAAACCGGATGCCACGTTCGTCAGCCAGCGCGTCTGGTTTGGTGACAAGAGCGAGGTAAACCTGGGCGCCGGTGAGGCGGGCTCGGTAACCATTCCGCGCGGCCAGCTGAAAAACCTGAAGGCCAGCTACACTCTGACCGACCCGCAGCTCACCGCCCCGCTGAAAAAAGGCCAGGTGGTTGGGACGATTGATTTCCAGCTTAACGGTAAGTCGATTGAACAGCGTCCGCTGATTGTGATGGAAGCGGTGGAAGAGGGCGGCTTCTTCAGCCGGATGTGGGATTTCGTGATGATGAAATTCCACGGGTGGTTCGGCAGCTGGTTTAGCTAAGTTTTTGCCGGGTGGCGCTGCGCTTACCCGGCCTACGTTCGAGCCGTTGTAGGCCGGGTAAGGCGAAGCCGCCACCCGGCATAACCTCAATACATCAACTTCACCTGCTGCGCTTTCGCGTGGGCCACAATCTCGTCGTCCGGGCGGCAATCGCTGACGATGGCATCGAACTGCGCCAGCTCGCCCATTCTTGCCGGACGCACCTTACCAAACTTACTGTGATCGACCACCAGAACATGGTACTGCGCGGCGCTTAACGCCCAGTGCTTGACCGGTAATTCTTCCAGGTTAAAGCAGGTTGCCCCCTGACGCACATTGACGCCCGCGGCAGAATAAAACGCGATATCCGGGCAGAGGTTGCTGAGCGTGTCCTGCAGGTTGAGCGGCTTAAAGATCGCGTTGCTGGCGTGAAACTCACCGCCACAGAGGATCACCCGGCACTCGGGTTTCTCCTGGAGCGCCAGAAAGGTGTTCAGGGAATAACAGACGGCGGTAAACGGAATGCTGCTGTCGATGGCTTCGATAATCCACGGCGTGGTGGTACCGCAGTCAAAAAACAGCGTCTGGTGCGGCTGTACCAGGGAAGCCGCAAGCCGCGCGGCTTTGCGTTTCTCTTCCACCAGGCGCGTCTTCTGGTCGCTGATCAGATAATGGCTGGCGCTACGCGGCTCAAGCACAATGTATCCGCCCAGCAGCACGACGGGCGCGCTCTCGCTGTTCAGATCCCGACGAATGGTCATCTCCGAGACGCCGAGGAGGTTGGCGGCTTCCTTAAGATGCAGCTTATCGCTGCGCTTCAGCGCCTGTAGCAGCTGAGCAATGCGGTCATCGCGACGTGTTTCCATAGTTCCTCGGCATAAAAAAATGAACCCCCGCAGGGCGGGGGTTCAAGTGTAACCTGTCAGGTCGGGGTTAGTCACGTATCCAGCCTTTGCGGATCGGGATGGCGAAAATGGCGCGATAGAGTGAAGAAAGCGCACGGTAGAGCGCTTCCCCAATGAGGCTCCACAGGATAGCCGCGCTCACGCAGCCAATCAGCCCCACCAGGAAGCCGCCAACCATATCCAGCGGCCAGTGGACGCCCAGATACACGCGAGACCAGGCGATGGCCACAGCGACCACCATCAGCACCGCACCCGACCACAGGCGATGCCAGAACAGGAAGGCCAGTGCGAAGGTGAAGATCACCGTACCGTGATCGCTCGGGAAAGAGTCATCCGGCGCATGGTGCAGGAAGGTATAGCCGACGTGATCGACAAACGGACGATCGTGCGGGAACGCATGGCCCAGAATGTAACTTGCCAGGACGCTTACGCCGAGAGCCATCGCCACTTTGATTACAAGCTTGCGTTGCGCTTTCACCTGGCTACGAGGTCCCCACAGCCAGAGGATGGCTGCCAGCGCGGGCACGATACTGATCAGATCTTTTGCCAGAAAGGTGGCGAAGTCGATCATCCGCTCGGGCGAGGCCGGGGTGGCGTTGATCAGATAAAACAGCTGATAATTCAGATTCTCTAGCATAGCGTTATCACTCTTTAGCAAACCGGGTGGAAACCAGCCCGTAGACTGCCACCTGGGAAAACCAGACCCACCACCCGGCCCACAGGTTGTGAGAGAAAAAATGCGCCCCGCGCATGACCTGACCGAAGCCCATCGCCAGACCCAGCAAAATGCCGAGAACGACAAAGCTCCAGGCCAGACGCGGCCGCTCGCGCCAGAAGGCAAAAAACAGTCCCATCACCATAAAGCCGCTGGAAGAATGGCCGCCGGGGAAGCAGCGCCCCGGTCCGCTGTCCGCCGGGACGGCGCTGAACAGGGGATAGGACATCGCCTTACCGCCATATTCCACCAGGTCCCACGGGCAGCTGTGATGGCTCATGCTTTTCAGCACGCCCACGACCAGCGCGCCAAGCCCCATCAGCAGCGCCGCCGTAACCAGCCTCGCGTTACGCTTGTACGCGCCGTAAAACAGCGCCACGGCGCCTAAAGCGATGGCAATGTACTTCGCCAGACGATGGTTGAGCAGATCCAGCAGGTGGTCTTTCTGCAGCGGGAAGCTCTGCGTCGCCGCGTCATACCAGAAGCCGGTGATCCATCTGTCGAGCGCTTCATTGCGCGATAGCCACGTAAACACCACGGCAAGGACTATCAGTATGAAAAGCTGATAACCATAAAAGCGGGACGGCAAGCGGTAAAGGCGTTTTGTCTTATTTGTCTGTAACTTAGACAATTCTGAACGGCTGGAGGTGAGTGACATAATTTGGGGTCGTTGACGAGTAATGGGGCTATCATAAATCTGTCAAATTAAGGAAACCTTAAACGAAGACGATATGTGCTTTATTTCTGTTTATCCTCGATAAATCACTATCTCGGGCTGCGGCATTTCATTACACTCGTCGCGATTTTGTCATTATAAAGAGATTGCATGTTAAACCGTTCTTCTTCAGGTTCACGTCTGGGTCGTCAGGCGTTGCTTTTCCCCCTGTGTCTGGTGCTCTACGAATTTTCTACCTATATCGGCAACGATATGATCCAGCCCGGTATGCTGGCCGTGGTGGCGCAGTACAACGCCGGAATTGAGTGGGTACCGACCTCCATGACCGCCTATCTGGCCGGCGGCATGTTTTTGCAGTGGCTGTTAGGCCCGCTGTCGGATCGTATTGGCCGTCGCCCGGTGATGCTGACGGGCGTGGTGTGGTTCATCGTCACCTGCCTTGCCACGCTGCTGGCGCAAAATATTGAACAATTTACTCTGCTGCGTTTCCTGCAGGGGGTGAGCCTGTGCTTTATCGGCGCCGTGGGGTATGCGGCCATTCAGGAGTCGTTTGAAGAGGCTGTGTGTATCAAAATCACCGCGCTGATGGCGAACGTGGCGCTGATCGCTCCCTTGCTCGGGCCGCTGGTGGGCGCCGCATGGGTGCATATGGCCCCCTGGGAAGGGATGTTTGTGCTCTTTGCCGTTCTCGCCGCCATCGCGTTCTTTGGCCTGCACCGTGCGATGCCGGAAACCGCCACCCGCATCGGCGAGAAACTCTCGCTGAAAGAGCTGGGTCGGGATTACAAAGAGGTGCTGAAAAACGGCCGCTTTGTAGCGGGCGCGCTGGCGACCGGGTTTGTTAGCCTGCCGCTGCTGGCGTGGATTGCCCAGTCTCCGGTCATTATCATCAGCGGTGAAAAGCTCAGCAGCTACGAGTACGGCCTGCTGCAGGTGCCGATCTTTGGCGCGCTGATTATCGGTAACCTGGTGCTGGCCCGTCTGACGTCACGCCGCACCGTGCGCTCGCTGATTATCATGGGCGGCTGGCCGATTGCGGCAGGGCTGATTCTGGCGGCGGTGGCAACCGTCGCGTCATCTCACGCTTATTTGTGGATGACGGCGGGGCTGAGTATCTACGCCTTCGGGATTGGCGTGGCGAACGCCGGGCTGGTGCGCCTGACGCTGTTTGCCAGCGAGATGAGTAAGGGCACGGTCTCCGCGGCGATGGGGATGCTACAGATGCTGATTTTTACCGTCGGTATCGAGGTGAGCAAGCATGCCTACGCGATGGGCGGTAACGGGCTGTTCAGCCTGTTTAACCTCGCCAATGGCGTGCTGTGGGTTGGCCTGATGGTGGTATTCCTGAAAGACAAGCGCGTCGGAAACGCTCTGCAACCTTAATTCTTATGCCCTCTCCCTGTGGGAGAGGGCTAGGGTGAGGGCACCAGACCGCACGCGGTCAATTAAACGGTGCCTCCCCGTTCAACACCTTCTCAATCACATCCAGCACGCCTTCCTCGTTATTGTGCGGCGCTTCAAAGCGCGCCGCCGCTTTGATATGCGGTCTGGCATTCGCCATCGCAAAGCTGAACCCGGACTGGCGCAGCATCTCCACGTCGTTGCCGCTGTCGCCGAAGGCCACCACGTCGCTGTTCTCTATGCCCCAGCGCTGTTGCAGGATCCGCAGGCCGTTGGCCTTATGCACGCCGGGGATAATGAGGTCGATACTGCCGTGACCGGTGGTGACGGGCACCATGATGTCACTCAGCTTTTCATGCAGCAGCGCCTGAATACGCGGAATTTCATCATCGGACACGTTGAGTCCGAACTTGAAGAAAATATCGTTCAGGTTGTCGAAATCGCTGACCATTTCCAGACGGTGATAATACTTCGCCGCGATGGCCTTAAAGGCCTCGTCATAGCACTTAAGCGTATAGGCGCTGCTCTTCCCGCAGGCGATAATCTCAATGCCGGGAACGTCGTTTAAGACGCTCGCGACGGTCTCGAAATGGGCTTTCGACAGTTCACCGTTAAAGACGTCTTCACCCTCACTCACGACCCAGCCGCCGTTTTCGGCGACGAATGAAATTTCATGCGCAATCTCCGGGAAAAAGGAGATGAGCTGGTAGTACTGGTTGCCGCTGGCGACCACGAAACGAATGCCTTGCGCCTTCATGCGCGCGTACTGCGCCAGAAAGCGCGGGCGATTGTAGGTCTTGGCATCGCTCAGGAATGTGCCATCCATGTCGACGGCGATCAGTTTAACGCTCATATCCCTTCTCCAGTG
Source organism: Enterobacter sp. HMSC16D10 (assembly GCF_001807145.1). Taxonomy (NCBI): domain Bacteria; kingdom Pseudomonadati; phylum Pseudomonadota; class Gammaproteobacteria; order Enterobacterales; family Enterobacteriaceae; genus Enterobacter; species Enterobacter sp. HMSC16D10. The sequence continues at coordinate 10,853 of NZ_KV787851.1, read as the reverse complement.
TCGTTTGATTCGTTTCCGGCTTTGCCACCGCGCGCGCCACCAGCGCCGCGATGATGACCAACCCTAACACCACCAGCATGGCGCTGCGCAGCCCGTAGTGCTCCCCGAGGAAGCCGAGCAGCGGCGGCCCGACCAGGAAGGCGAGATAGCCCGTGGTTGCCACCACGCTGACGCGCGTCGGGGCATCCGGGCCGGTGTCGCTGGCGGCAGAGATGGTCAGCGGGAAGCCGAGGGACGCGCCCAGCCCCCAGAGGATCACCGAGACGCCGGCAATCCAGTCCACATCCACAAAAATGATCATCGCGATACCCAGCCCGCCGAGCAGGGCGCTGGCGCGCACTACCGCCACGCGGCTGTAGCGGTCGATAAACCAGCCGCCGGTGAAGCGCCCGACGGTCATCCCCAGCGTAAACCCGGCGTAAATCAGCGAGCCGGAGGTCGGGCTAAAGCCGTGACCGTCCACCATCAGCAGCGGCAGCCAGTCGTTGGCGGAGCCCTCCGCGAACGCCATCGCCAGCACCACCACGCCAATCAGCATCAGCTGGAAATCGCGGTAGAAGGGCAGCCCTTTTTCGGCAGAATGCTGTTCGTCCGCGGAGTTTTTACCGGTGCCGTCCGGGATGGCCCGGATGCCGGTCAGAATGGGAATGATGCACACCAGCGCCGCCAGCAGAATATGCAGATTCGCGCTCACGCCAGTGGCCGTCAGCGCCATCCCCACGCCCGCACCGGCCAGCGTGCCGAGGCTATAGAAGCCGTGCATCATTGGCAGCACGGTTTTGTTCATCTCGCGTTCGACCGCTGCCCCTTCCACGTTTATCGCCACTTCCGCCGAACCAAAGCTGCCGCCAAACACCATCAACCCCAGCGCAAACAGCACCGGTGAGGCAAACCACAGCGCCACGCTCAGCACCATCATCCCGAACACCGCGAAGCACATGGTGGTGCGGATCACCGCTCGCGTACCGAAGCGCTTTACCAGCCACGCGGAGCAGAGAATGCCGCTCATGGAGCCTATCGACAGGCCGAACAGCACGATGCCCATTTCCGCGGTAGAGACGGACAAAATATCGCGAATGGCGGGGGTGCGCGTGGCCCAGGAGGCCATCAGCAGACCGGGAATGAAGAAGAACATAAACAGCGCCCACATGCGGAGCTGCAGGGCTTTGCGGGGAGAGGTCAGCGTCATTGGGGTAGCACCAGAAGTACAACAATAGCGACAACACTAGCAAGTTTGTGTACATTTGTACACAAACCAGGTGAGGAATTGATGAGCAGACCACCCAACGATCCGCATCGCCGGGAGAAGATCCTGCAGGCGACGCTCGACACCATTGCTGAACACGGTATTCACGCCGTCACGCACCGTAAAATCGCCACCTGCGCGGGCGTGCCGCTGGGGTCGATGACCTACTATTTCGACGGCATGGAGCCGCTGCTGGAGGAGGCCTTCACGTGGTTTACCCGCCAGATGTCGCAGCAGTACCGGGATTTCTTCGCGGGCGTCACCGGGCCGGAAATGGCGTGCGAATCTATCACCACGCTGATCCACAGCTCGCAGGTGACCACGCCGCACAACATGGCGCTGATGTATCAGCTTTACGCCTTTATGCACCGCAGCGCGGCGCTGAAAACGGTGATGCAGGACTGGATGAAGATGAGCCAGACCACGCTGGAGCAGTGGTTCGACCCGGTCACCACCCGCGCGCTGGACGCGTTTATCGAAGGGATGACGCTGCACTATGTCACCGACCGGGCGCCGTTAAGCCGGGAGGAGATTCGGGCGATGGTGGGGAGGATTGCGGGCATTACACCGTTAAATAAAGAAAATTAGTTCATATTTTTCAATGTATTACGATTTTTCTCCATATTGACAATCCGGACCGAACACGTGACTATCCACCGCGGTGGTTATTTACTGTTCAGTGGTTGAGGTTGGCGTTGGGTGAAAAAGTAAGTACCTGGTTCGTGCAGGTCAGTCTGGCAAAAAAGAGAGCGTTGTTAGTACTGTTGATTTTGGTTCAGGTGAGTCTGCTGATTGGGCATCTGCTCTACCAGCGCGGCTATGTGGAGGATAACGCCGCACGTATCCTTCGCAATACGGCCATACTCCAGTCCCAGCAGTTTGATACCAGCCTTAACGCGATGCGCTACCAGATGCGCTTTATCGGGAATGCCTTTCTGCTCAACCATACGGTCACGCCTGAAAACGCGCAGCCATTCCTGCAAGGGGAGCTCAAGCGCGCCTGGCTGGATGGCGTTGTCGTCTTTGATGAAGACGGTGATTTTCTCTGCAGCCGCGCGCTATTTCCTTTTGAGCGCGCTCTGGACGCCTCTACGCTTGCGCAGGACAGCTTTCGGCAGCACCCTCTGTTTACCGATTTTCGCCGGGATGAAGTTACCGAAAGTTTGTTTTACTGGCAGAGCAACGGCACGGATAAAAACATGTTGGGCTTCGTGATGTTCCGTGCAGTGCGCGACGCACATGGTCGCTTTCTTGGTGGTGCGTTGGGTTTCTTCAATGGTAACACCATGAACGATATGTTTCGCAAAATGGAAGTGCAGGGCTTCGATTTAGGTCAGGGTGGGGCGATGGCGGTCCTTGATCGTGACAATGCGGTGCAGCTTGCCCGTATGGGGGCGAATGACGGTTCGCAATTGAACACCTCCGACCCGCGCCTCGCGAAGCTGCTGGAATACGCAAGCGATACCGCACAGGTCCAACGATATACCTCTCCGATTGATGGCGTTGAACGTATGGGTGTATTTCTTAACCTCAACGAACGCAAATGGGTGCTGGCCGTCGGGCTGGCCAGAAAAGACGTGCTGCACGGCTGGTATTATCAGGCTCTGTGGACGGCGCTGGCGATTCTGGTTATCTCCATTACGCAGTGGTTTCTGATGCATTACATCCACGTCAACGCCCTGCAGCGGGCGCGTTTCCAGCAGGAGGCGCGGCTCGATCCGCTCACCGGGCTGGCAAACCGTCGCCAGTTTGATGAGTGGTCTTTGCGGGCCTGCAATCTTGCCCGTCGGCATCAGCAACCCCTGTGCCTGATGAGCATGGATCTGGATTTCTTCAAGCGTATTAACGACACCTGGGGCCATGACGGCGGCGATGCGGTGCTGAAGCATATTGGCAACGCGCTTCCGGCACTGGTGAGAGGCAGCGACATTGTCGCCCGCTTTGGCGGGGAAGAGTTTGTCGTGGCAATGCCGCAGACCTCTCTGGAGACGGCCGCTGAGATCGCCGAGCGCGTACGGATGAGCCTTGCCAGCCAGAACGTCGACTTCAACGGGCAGACGATCCGCTTCACCGCCAGCATGGGGCTCGTATGCATGACGCCGGATGAACTGGAGATTGAACATGGCGTGCAGTCAGCCCTGGCGCGAGCCGATCGTGAGCTTTATCGTGCAAAACGTGAGGGGCGCAACCGGGTCTGCGTGGCGAGCTAGCGGGCGGTTGTTTTCTCCTGGCGTTCAGGGCCCGCCGGGCGCTGGCCCTGTCGTCCACCTGAGGAAGGATTATTTTTTCAGGATATTCTTCCCGCTGGCGTCCACCACCGCTTCGCCATCTTCTTTCGTAAACGCCCCTTTCTGCACGTCCGGCAGAATGTCGAGGACGACTTCAGACGGGCGGCACAGGCGGGTGCCCAGCGGCGTCACCACGATCGGACGGTTAATCAGGATCGGGTGTTGCAGCATAAAATCGATAAGCTGGTCGTCGGTGAACTTATCGTCGGCAAGGCCGAGCTGTTCATAGGGCTCCACGTTTTTACGCAGCAAATCGCGCACCGAAATGCCCATATCGGCAATCAGGGCGGTCAGCGTATCGCGCGACGGCGGGGTTTCCAGATAGAGAATAATCTCTGGCTCCGCGCCGCTGTTGCGGATCATCTCCAGCGTGTTGCGCGAGGTGCCGCAGGCGGGGTTGTGGTAAATCGTGATGTGGCTCATATCAGTGGCTCATTACAGTGTGAAGGAGAGACGTAGCGCCAGGGCGGCGAGCGTCACAAACAGGACCGGCAGCGTCATGATGATGCCCGTCCGGAAATAGCCGCCCCAGGTAATCGTCATGTTTTTCTGCGCCAGCACGTGAAGCCAGAGCAGGGTGGCGAGACTACCAATAGGCGTGATTTTTGGCCCCAGATCGCAGCCAATCACGTTGGCGTAAATCATCGCGTCCTTTATCAATCCTGTTGCCGTGCTGCCGTCAATGGAGAGCGCGCCAATCAGCACCGTGGGCATATTGTTCATTATGGATGACAGGAACGCGGTGATGAACCCGGTTCCCAGCGTGGTGGCCCACAGCCCGTGTCCGGCCAGGCTATTCAGTACGCCTGTGAGAGAGTCCGTCAGCCCGGCATTACGCAGGCCATACACCACCAGATACATCCCCAGCGAGAAGATGACGATCTGCCACGGCGCGCCGCGCAGCACTTTTCCGGTATTTATCGCATGTCCGCGTTTTGCGACAGCGAATAAAATCAGCGCGCCGACGGTCGCAATGGCGCTGACCGGAATGCCGAGAGGTTCAAGCACGAAGAAACCGACGAGCAGAAGGAGGAGGACGATCCAGCCCGTTCTGAACGTCGGGAGGTCGTGAATGGCCCGCGCAGGCTCCTGGAGTTTCGCCAGGTCATATTCTGGAGGAATTTCCTTGCGAAAGAACAGGTGCAGCATGACCAGCGTTGCGGCAATCGCGGCGATATCCACCGGGATCATCACCGAAGCGTACTCGCTGAACCCCAGCGCGAAGAAGTCTGCCGAGACGATGTTGACCAGGTTGGAGACAATCAGCGGCAGGCTGGCGGTATCGGCGATAAAACCTGCCGCCATCACAAACGCCAGCGTGGCCTGTTTGCTGAACCCCAGCGCCAGCAGCATGGCGATGACGATAGGCGTGAGGATCAGCGCCGCGCCGTCATTAGCAAACAGCGCTGCGACGGCTGCGCCCAGCAGGATAATCCAGGTAAACAGCAATCGCCCTCGACCTTTCCCCCAGCGGGCGACGTGCAGCGCTGCCCACTCGAAAAAGCCGGACTCATCCAGCAGCAGACTGATAATGATGACGGCTATAAACGTTGCCGTGGCGTTCCAGACGATATTCCAGACTACCGTAATATCGTTAATGTGAATCACGCCGCTGGCCAGCGCCAGCACGGCGCCAATAGTCGCGCTCCAGCCGATACTCAGTCCTTTGGGCTGCCAGATGACCAGCACCAGCGTAAACAGAAAAATTGCCCCTGCCAGAAACATCGCTTACTCCGTTATATCTGTTTTTGTGAATGTGTTGCAATTAGCACGAACCCGGAAGCCGGTTTTTCAGCTTCATACGCGTCTCTTCCCGCAGGCAGTTCCAGCTGGTGTCGATAACGGCTGCCGCCCATGCAGGCATGTTGGGAGAGAGACGGTAATGGACCCACTTACCCTCGCGACGGTCGATCACCAGCCCGGACTCGCGCAGCAGCGCCATATGGCGGGAGACTTTCGGCTGAGATTCGGCGGTGGCGGCGCAGAGATCGCAGACGCACAGCTCACCCGCTTCGCGGAGCAGCATGACGATGGCGAGCCGCGTTTCGTCGGAGAGGGTTTTGAAGAGGTGGAGTGGGTGGAGCATGGGTGTTCCTGCAGATGTGATTTTTATATGTGTTTAATCATATATGTTTTGGTGGCGAGAGAGAAGATAAGATTAGAGGAAGGGGTATTTCAGACAACAAAAAACCCATTTATATAGACGGGTTAGTGAAAACAATGAGTTGTACGATAATCAATAAGTTAGCTTGGTGGTGAGAAGTGACGATTACGGGGTATTGCCAACCGCTGCCGCCACTTTGTCGCCACTTGGCAGGTGGTTACTGGTCCCTGATAGCCAGTAGCCCCCAAGAGAAAACTTCTTTGGCATCGCTTATCAAACCATCCGCTATAAATTGCTGTGTCTCAGCCCATTCCATGTCACTGACATAGTGTACAAGTGTGTTTGTCTGGATTGGAATTTCTTCAAATTGCTCGATTCGACGTTTGAAGCTACATTCAGGATCTGAACAACGGCATGTGCGTCTTATATCATCTACTCTACAGAGTAAAAGTGAGTAGGGGGTCTCAAGCGGTGCACAGTAGTCAACTCGATAGTTATGAGAGCGTGTTGGCTGGATGTTATGAAGAGGATCTAAAAGCACAACATTAAAAATTTGGTTCTCATCCCAAAAGCCTACAACTCTACCAAGGGCAGTAGATATCTGAAATTGTAATAATGGGTATTCTTCGTCATTTTCAAGGTAGTCAGAGTCAATCCAGGTCAACTGGTTACGTTGTACGGGGATATTTCTTTGTTCCCAGTTTATTGAATGATAGCGCCATGCCTCTCTTTCGGCCCCACTGGTAATAAAGCCTTTGACATCTTTTTGGGAAAGCTCGGATAATTTTCCAATTAGTGAAACAAACCAGCCTGAATCGGTACGATCTAACCCAAAATTCTCAATTTGACGCCAATAACGAAAAGAAAACGCCCACTTTCTTTCGGGTGCGGAGGGCGTTTTAGGGGTCTGTACCGCTGTCGGCTGATTTGTCCCTAATGAAGGGCGAAAGGCTTTCACCATGGTTATTAATTCAATCGGCTACGGTAAAAATCTCTAGTTATGTTGCGATCAATGACTACCTCGCAACGTGCTGACGGTCTGTAACCCTCACGAGCCTTAATCCATGGCTCTTCTTTATGGGTCATATCTTCAAGCTGTGCACCAGAAAAAGCACCATAGACTTCAAGAACGCCATCAATATGAGCTGCGGCAGCGGCTGGAATAGATGAAAGATCAAATCCAGGAGTGCAATCTGTAATCGTGATGTCCGAATACAGTGATTTTGTAGAAGAGAATCGGTTATAAATCGCACGGCTTACTGGGCCGTGAATCCACGCTTGAAACCCCTCATCCACTAACTTTTCATCAAAAAAAGCCAGATACCAAGCATCCGCGTAATACGCCAATTTTTGCAGCTTCAAATTAGACATAGTTTCGCCTGAAGCTGAGATTTTTGTGATGATGTAATCACATAGTTGATTGATATTTATCATTATTTATCCCCTTAACTTGGTGTCTAGGTAGCCAAATTTTTTAGAGAAATCAGCTGCTAAGAATCTTTGAAAACCAAGCTAACTTATAGTGGCATACATAGTTGAATAAATCGAGATTCAAACGTGCTAAAACGCGGTGAGTGCGTATGAGCGGTTCTTCCAATTTAAGCAGTTATCATGGTAGCTAACGGGTTAAAACGTAGCGCTGTCTCAAGGTGATCTGGTGCCAGGTGGGCATAACGCATGGTCATTTTTATGTCGTGGTGACCCAGGATTTTCTGAAGGGCAAGTGATGTTCCCGCCTGACATCATAAAGTGTACTGCAAATGTATGGCGCAAGACGTGGGTTAGCTGCCCGCGTGGTAGCACGATGGAAGTTTTATCCATCACTGCCAAAAACTGAAAGTAGCAGTCGGTGAAAAACTTGAAGCCGTCCATAGCAATGAGTTCTTCATACAGCTCTTTGCTGATCGGGATGCTGCGGTTCTTTTTGCCTTTTGTCCTGACGAAAGTGATTCGATACTTAGTTACCTGGGAACGAGTGAGATTCACAGCTTCGCGCCAGCGTGCCCTGGTGCTCAGACAGATTTTTACAACCAGAGCGAGCAGGGCGCTTTGGCGTTGGCAGTCATAAAGTAGCTCTGTGATTTGTTCATGCGTCAGCCAGGCCATTTCCTTTTCGGCAATCGTGAACTTGCGCATGCTTTCCAGCGGGTTTGGTGCCGTCCATTCTCCAAGGCGGGCCAGCTCGCTAAAAACAATGCTCAGATAGCTTTGTTCAAGGTTGATAGTTACCGGGCTGGCACCTTTCTTCCACTTCTCACTGAAATAGATTTCACACGTCAGGCGTTTGTCACGGTAATGTGCGAATAATTTCGAGCTGAGATCAGTAGCAATAGGGTTTCAGAGTGCATAGACCATCAGGATCAGCTTGTCGTAAACATGCTCGCCAGCGGTCAGAGATTTGCCGTGCAGCTTGAACTAGAGTTCAACTACGTCTTTCAGAGTTCGGCGAGCTACCGATTCACCCAACCAGGGCTTAGCCTCCGTCTCTTCCATTGTGTGGCGTTCAAAAGCCAGTGCTTCGCCTTTGGTAGCGAACTGCTTACGCACACGCCGCCCGTTGCGTCCGGCGGGGTAGCATTCACAAATCCATTTTCCTGTTTCGAGTTTTCGCACTGCCATAAAAAAGCCCTCATGTCTGAGGGCTAAATTTAACTGTATATAAAAATCGTGATTAATGTATGATTACGTGAAATCACCTATGTCAGGCAACAACGAGTTCTTCGTTTGCAACCTGCGCGGCTGAGCGTTCATTCTCAATTGCGAGAGACTCTCTATATTCTTTGGCATCTGCAAACATCGTCCAATGTGCATCGATATTCATATTGGCTACAGTTGATTTAATATCTTTAATGCCCACATTAAAGAATTCTTTCCGAGAATTAACCTTGTTAACTTGTTTTCCATTAAATACTTTATGCAAGTGATTCTCTAATGATGGTGCATCGTCACTGTAGATCATTGCATGTACATCAAAGGCGAATGGAACACTGGCATCACTAAGTTCACGAACACGGTCTAGAGGTTCGAGGCGTCGCGTCATGCCAATTTTATAAACATTTTCGCCGAACGATCCTATATTACTAATTACATAGACATGACCTGAGCGTGTTTGTTGAGCCATCGAAATTGCACGCTGGTTTTTGGCTTCAGCCTCTTCGAATTTAATTTGTAATTCAGCCAGTTTCTGCTCAAGGGCGAGTCGTTGCTCTTCACCTGCAAGCATCAGCTCTTTAGTAGCCTTATCTATAGCCTGCTGAATTGTTTTCTCTTCTTTCTCGGCTTCTTTTATCGCTCTTTCGTATTCTCGACGTGCTTTTTCTTCTTCGCGCAACTGCTCTTTGATGCGCCTTTGTTCTTCTTTTTCTTCGAGCATAATTTCATTAACTGCAACGCCCCATTTCAGTTCGTTGAGTCGGGCCTGTAAGAATATATCAGTGATCTTAGCCGACCTAAAAGCTGAGCCGTTATAATTTACAAGCTGAAATGCGTCTTTAATTTCCTGGGAAAGTTTACCGTAATTGTTATGTTTGATTTTAGAAAGTGTACTATCAACTTTGCCATTGAACGCATCTAATACAAATTTTATCGCAGTATTACGTCTATTCGGTTCGACATAATCACAACTTGCCGCTTTGCTCGTTTTAATTAGTGATTTTGTTAACTCTCTGGCTTTTTGTAGCTCTCTGCCTGCATCAGTAAATTCATAATTCTCTGCTAGTTCATCCAGAACGCTTCGGTTTGGAACAATCCATTCATCACCGTACCCTTCAATTTTATTTTTCATTGACTTGGCCACAGCTTGGTAGGTTTCTGCAAATTCTTTTGCTTCATATGCAGAGCCGGCGATTTCTTTTGCTCTAATCTCTGCATCAGCGACTATTTTCATTGCATTATCATTAGCATTGGAGATTAGCTCATCGGCCCTACTATTGGCGTTCTCCAATCGTTCCTTGGCTTTTAAACGAGCATCGCGAGCATCTTTAGTTATTACAACTGCTTCGTTATTGGCATTACTTATCGTTAGTCGGGCTTGGTTATTTGCTTCAAAGACGATGCTGGATGCTTTAAGTTGTGCTTCATTCACTGTGTTTTTAGCAATCGAGTCTGCTGTTTTTATCGTCTTTTCTGCATCCAGAACGGCACTATGCAGTTCTTCATATTGCCACAGAGGAGCAGCTCTTCCTTCCAGCTCTGAGTGCTCTCTTATAGCGTTCGTTAAATGTTTTTGGCTTTCACTTAGTTCATTCGAAAGAGCTATCTTTTGATGATTAAGTGCCTCGATCTCTGTCTTATGTTGTTTGCTCTTCTTGAGCAAAATAAGACTAAGGATGGGGGCGAGTAAGGCCAAAAGCAAAACTACAACAAGAAACAAATCCATTTCTAAATCCTTTTACCTAATCAGTGTGAAACTGTTGTGCTTCTTATACATGCAATAACTTCTATACAAGAAAAAGCACACTAAAAACTATTTTCTGCAGTAGAAACTTTAATCATGCCTTTCTGCAGTCTTGTAATCAGTCTAACGGAATAGGTCCCATCAATATTGATCAACCAGTGCGCATCTAACACTTCCGTGAATTTTTGACAACTGATATATGTAGTACGACCATCACTAACAACAATCGGAGATGAAGATTGATAGGAAGAAATGGCGCGTCAAAAATGTAAGCGTTCCCATCAACCATTATCAGTTTTGTTTCCATTTATGTACTTGTCCCGTTTACAAACGGCTCACCACAAGCCAGTAGGAGGTGTTGCACCATGACCCCTAATATTACAATTTCTTGAACAAACTGCACGTCACTATGGAACGCTATAGCGAGCTAACTGGGCTGCCTGTTGTCACCCTAAACGACATACCAGCAGATGGTCGATTGCCTCGTCATCGCCTGCATAAAGATAATGAGAAATGCTGCCTTTGGTAAATCTGTACGGCTATGTTGTCACACCTTAATGCACAAACTTGAATGGAATACCTGAACAGTTAACGTAATACTTATGGTTTGCCGCCTGGGCTGTGCCTTTTATTTGGTGCAACTGCGCAACGGCGGTCTTCCTGAGCCGATTATTCTACCCTCACAGCTTGCTCAACAATCTCCACGACCTTACGTCTGCTAAATCCTGTTTCGTTCGCAATCTCCATCAGTTTGGCTTCTGCCATAGCTTTGCTGCGCATTGCTGAGTGAATCGCCACGGATAATCTAGACACTTCCGA
>NZ_KV787850.1:0-764 GCF_001807145.1 Enterobacter sp. HMSC16D10 | reverse complement strand
CAGCGCAGGGCGCGGGTACAGCAGCCAGATTTCGGTCGGTACGCCCCTGCACTACCCCGACTGGCTCGGCCCGGATCATGTGAGCGTTAACTGGCGCATTGCCTTCATGCTTTAAGAGACTCTACGACTATGGATACCCGTCACCCACCCGTTCGTTTCTCGCAGCGTCTGATCAGCTGGATTGTCTGCGGCCTGATGGTCTGGCAGCCGATGGCACCTGCCGTCGCGGCGGCGCTTACGCCGACCGGGCAGACCACGGTCGATCGGGCGGGGAACGGGGTGCCGGTCGTCAACATCGCCACGCCCAACGGGGCGGGTATCTCGCATAACCAGTTCGGTGAGTATAACGTCGGCAAAGAGGGGCTTATCCTCAACAACGGCACGGACCGTTTAACCCGGACCCAGCTGGGCGGGCTTATCCAGAACAACCCCAACCTGCAGGCCGGGCGGGAAGCGAAAGGCATTATCAACGAAGTCACGGGCGCCAGCCGCTCGCAGCTGCAGGGCTATACGGAAGTCGCCGGTAAAGCAGCAAACGTCATGGTGGCTAACCCGTACGGCATTACCTGTAACGGGTGCGGATTTATCAACACCCCGAACGTCACCCTGACCACGGGGAAACCGCAGTTCGACGCCAGCGGTAACCTGCAGGCGCTGGAGGTGACGAAAGGCGCCATCACGGTTGAAGGCCAGGGGCTGGATGCCAGCAAGAGCGACGCGCTGTCGATCATTGCGCGCGCAACGGAAGTGAACGCCGCGATTCA
>NZ_KV787849.1:136498-172630 GCF_001807145.1 Enterobacter sp. HMSC16D10 | reverse complement strand
ACTCTGAGGTGTCTGTTAAACGCGTGGCGATTCATACTGATGTTGAGGAGAATGGAAAAATTACTTATAAAATCTCCATCAGACTGAATAAAAATGGTTGTGTTGATAGCTTAAACCTTGATAATGTTTCTTCTGGGCATGAAACCATTCTAAAATATACAAATGGAAGTCTTATTGGCCATAGAGATGGCAAGCCTTTCTCAATACAACTTGATGAAAAATGTCACATTTTGAGTAAAAATGAAAATGGTGACGAGTTGCGTTACACTCTTTATCCGAATGGATTAATTAAAGACACCTATTTTTTAGGCAAAAAAATATCTGAACATTTTTATGATGAAGACGATAATTTGACGCGCTCTGAATTTTATAGTTCAGAAAGCGTTATGTCTAAAAATGAAATATCTTATGTTGATAAAAAAAGAAAGCCTCTTGATTATAAACTAATAAACTCATCAGTTTTCTCGGAGGGGTATACAGCAACCAGTTCTTGTCATTATAACGAAATGCTTGTGCCTGAAATATGTAATGCCACAGTACAGAACGCAGGTAATCCGGCGCCGAAACCAGTTTCAATGACAGCGCATACGAAAGTTGAATTCTACTAGACTTAAACGATTCCAATAAGCTACCTCCGGCGTCAGGTTATTCAGGCATTCATGAGGACGCTCGCTGTTGTATTCATTCAGCCAGCGTTCAGTGATTTCCCGGGCTTCATTCAGCGTTCAGAACAGGTAAAAATCCAGGATTTCTGTCCGGTACGTCCGGTTGAACCGTTCGATAAACGCATTCTGCGTCGGCTTACCCTGCTTGACTTGCTGATCGGATAAACCATTACAATGTTCATCTGCGGTTGGGCTTGATAATGGCTAACTCCATTTAAACGATGCGTTTTCTTTATTGAATGTTATTGATGCATTACTCCATTCCTTGCCATCAAGTAACATTTCCACACACTGGGTAGGGTAGAGGTCATCGGCTGGCTGGAACCGCTCATATTCGGAGTCAGGGTTAAGCATCACATCATGATTAACGTTGACTATCCATCCATCGGGGTTTTCAGGATCGGATTGGCGAGTGCATAGCAGTCTGGCCTGGTAGAAGTCATCCGGGAGCCCTTCCAGCATGCAACCGGTAGCCCACTGGATAAGCTGTTCATTTGAATCTTTCTGAGGAGCGGTATGTGTTTCTTGCTGTTTGCTTATTAATCGCTTAAATGTGTTCAGAAAGGGGAACATGTCATTTTCCTTTAGCTTGTAAGTCAGGCATTGTAGGGCAATTAGCGAGATTAGATCCATTCAATGGTGAATATCACCGCTAGCGCATAACGCCATTGATTTTCCTTCCATGGGAGAAAGCAGTCATTATTTGATATAAAAACTTCGACAAGACGTAAACCAAAGCACAAGCCCTGCGCCACCCATGATCCCTGTGTGCCAGAGCGGAAGTAACATACATTGTGCTAGGGTGTTTTATCGGGACGAGTTCAACGAAGGTCCTGGCTGAATGCAAGAGGAATTTAAGATGAATGTAGAAACGGTCCGCTTAATCCTGGAACCCTTTAATGATTCACATTATGAAGGCTTAAGGGTAATGGATAGTGATGCTGAGGTGATGCGCTATATCAATAAGGGTATCGTTAAAACGCCCGAAGAAACCTGGGAGGGCATCAGAAGGGTGCAGGCTCGCTGGGATAAGTATCACTTCTCGTGGTGGGCTATCAGAGAGAAATCTTCTGGTGCGATCGTTGGTGCAGCATGCCTGCAGCACCTCGCGAACGTGGAGGGGGCACCATTAGAGATTGGCTGGCGCCTCGTTCCTGAACACAATGGCAAAGGCTATGCTACAGAGGCAGCGAAAGCGATCGTTGATTACGCTGTAGAACGGGTGGGAGCATCTTATCTGGTGGCCGTGGCCGATCCAGAAAATATCGCATCGCAGCGTGTAATGAAAAGGTTAGGCATGTCTTATAAAGCCTTAGAGCGGCATTACGATACGGAATGCGTAGTGTATGAGCTTAACATGAGTAAGCCTGCTTAATTTAGCGACACATCTCTGCCACTTTATCTCAGCTTACAGCACCTCAACCAAATCAAATTCTTCTGCGATCAGTTCCATATCTTCAGAAAAATGGCCTTCGCGGAAGAAAAATCGCTGATGCTCTTTCCGCCAGTATTCAAGGCTTAAATCACCTTCACCCTCTTTGCGAGCGAATTCCTCATTAACATCGCAAAAACGCACCAGTCGCATGGAAACCAGCCGGATCACACAGACCGGGACATTCTGACCATCAAGGATGATGTTGTAGCTTCCTATCCGTGGAGCAGAGACATCCTGCGAGTACGAGGCAAAAGATCCGCAGGTGGCCGTTTTGAGCCCTTTTTTAATCAGGTCCGCAAGCGCGTTCGCCAGTTCCGGGCTGTCACCCATTTGCCAGGCCGCTGCGCCTGGGTACTTCGTTTTTAATTCTTCAACCTTAACCATTCAAATCCCTTCTCAATCCTTGACCATAAGAAACATAATAGCGGTTTTAGCATAAACTCCCTCGATATTTGAAGCGTAATCGGCTTTCCTTCTACTTTTGTACACAGGCTGCCTGGAATACAAAGGGTTGCATGCATTGGTTGTGTAAATATATTCTTATGGGGGTATCTGTGTGGTGAATCTGCTGCCTGCACCCCGGCGCGTGACGTTATAATCAGTAATGAGTCATCGGGATGCTATCGGCACCACGCATTTTCTGTAACTTTTATCCCATTGGAAGGGGTTAGCGTGTTCAAGCTTAATACATCTCTACTGGCGGTTTTGCTGCTGTCAGGCTGTAGCTCCGTTCTGGTTCTCAACCCACCTAAGCAACCTGAATACAAGTCGATGCCTGAAATAACGCAGTCTGTGACGCCATCACAACAGCGTGCAATCATGGCTGGCGAGCGGCCTGACTGGTCAGAAAGAACGCCGGTCAAGACAATAAAGCAATACTAATAAGCACTTAACAACCAGGGCTGCCGTTCGGCGGCCTTTTTATTTACCCATTTGAGAAGGTGCAAAGATGGAGCCTGGTTTGCGGGAAAATTTCTGACGGCGGACATGGTATTTCTTTCTTTATCAACCATGCTTAAGGCGAAGATAATTCAATCACTTCAGCATCACCGAAGCGGCAACGTCACTCGAGTCGAGAACCCTGAATGCGCCATGCACCTATCTCCATAGCTGCAGCCACGGCAATTTTTGTGCTGGGCGTTTTTATCATCAATATCCAGGTCTGGTACTCGGCGCGGGCTGACAGCCTTGCCGGGGCGCACTACGTCGTCAGGAATATGCACGTCATTCTTACAGAAGCGCATCATGCGACCCAGGTTGCAATGCGGCTTGCTGAGAATGAGTGTGATGCTGAAGGACAGTATCGGCTCGGCACTGAAGCGGCATTACAACCCCATCTGAGAACGATCGTTATTCTGAAAAAAGATGTGGTCTGGTGTTCCTCCTTGCCGGGAAACCGCGTGTTGTTGGTTAACGGGTCAGCGCTGCCTGAAGCGCCATTGTTACTTGTTCCATCGAAAAGTACGGTCAACGGCCTGCCGGTTCTCTTATACCAGACAAATCATGCCGGAAGCCGAATCATGGTGAGCATCAGTGACAGCCATATCCGGGATGCGCTGAATATGCCACTACGTGGCGTGGCGTATTCGCTGCTGGTCGGCAATCGTCGTTTAGGCCAATCAGGCGATGTCTTGACGGCAGCCCATTCAAACAACGATGTTCTGACGGTAAAAGACGTTGATTATGCCTTCGCGATTCAATTTAACGCTCCGCCTCTTTTTAGCCTGACGCGATTATTCGACCAGGCCGGTGGAGTAGTGTTATTTCTGCTGCTCGTTTCCTCTCTTTCTGCTTATCTTCTGCAGCGATATCTGTCTAAGGATATTTCGCCGGAAGAATCGCTGCGGACTGCCATCTACAGAAATGAAATTATTCCCTATTACCAGCCCGTCGTGAGCGGAAAAGAGGGCACCTTGCGCGGTGTAGAGGTGCTGGCAAGATGAAAGCATCCGCAATCCGGGTTTATTTCTCCCTCGTCATTTATTCCTCTTGCTGAGAAAATAGGGCTAATAATTCCACTAACTCAAAGCTTAATGCGTCAGGTTGCAACGCAGATGAATGCTATTTCTACGCTGCTGCCGGAAGGATTTCATGTCGGGATTAACTTCAGTGCGTCTCATATCGTTGCCTCTACCTTTTTTGAAGAGTGTCTGAATTACAAGCGCAGCTTTGTTCAACAGGATCTTAATCTCGTTGTGGAGGTGACCGAGCGTGAACCTCTCCACGTAGATGAACATCTCGTTAAGACCCTGAATGCGCTACATGAAATAGGGTTTGCCATTGCGCTGGATGATTTTGGAACGGGATATTCCGGCCTGTCCTACCTGCAGGACCTGCACATTGATTACATCAAAATCGACCAAAGCTTTGTTGCCAGGGTTAATGAGAATGAGGATTCCACCCTGATCCTGGATTCGGTACTGGAACTGGCAAAAAAACTGTCAATCCGTATTGTGGCGGAAGGGGTTGAAACCCAGGAACAGCTTGATTACCTCATGCGCAATAACATCACGTTTCTACAGGGCTACTTCTTCTACAAACCCGTTCCTTTTAAGGAGTTGATAAAAATTCTGTTATCGAAGCCAAAGGTTAAAGTGAGGGTGGAGTGACGTTTGTCCCGTTGTCAGCAATTCCCGCCCGATACATTCATAAGTAGCGTATAATGCGGCGTCGAAAACCGCTCAACACTTCTCTGGCCAGTACTATGACCCTCAATCGCGTTTGTTATTTACTTCTGATCTTTGCTGCGATCGGCAGTCTTTTTACCTCGAGCCCTTTGGCTATGTGGTTTCTGCTGATCAATATGCTGACGTTGGTCATGTATGGTGCCGATAAAATGGCGGCGCGGAAAGGCATGCGCAGGGTGCCGGAAGCCACGCTGCTGGTATTTGGCGTAACGGGCGGCTGGCCTGGCGCGATTGTAGGCCAACAGCTCTTTCGCCATAAAACACAAAAGCAGCCGTTTAAAACCTACTTTTTCTTAAGCATTGTCGTCAGCATCGCCGTGATGGCGGCGGTTTACCATTTCTCGCCTGTTTCTTCTTGATGGGCGTTTTGACATCAAGTTAACCTGAGTTTTTCAGATGCCAGCACTACGTTGATAAGAACGGTCATTCGGATAGCGCGTCGTGAATAAATCCTCCATCACTGCCAATAGTAGTAGGACTATTCTTAAGTTGTTGCTGTTTTTTACACAATCTGAATAATACGTGCAACAACACGGACGACAACATCCCATGAAAATAGTCTCTATTACGCTGGCAGCGCTGGTGCTTTATTCTGCACCTGCCTGGTCCGCTTTTCAGGAGCGGGAATATAATACCTGGTATATGAAAAATGCGGTGCTTTATGATATGACGCAGACCTCGGAAGGTTTTCCCGTCATGGTGAGCGTATCCCAGCCTGGGAGAAAATCCGCTAATTTGCTGGTGTCATATATTACGGAAGGCCGCTGTGGTGAGAATAACCTGCCGCTTAATGTGAATGGTAAGGTGCTGCCCGCCAAATATAATTGTGTTCAAATAGGAAAGAACAGAATTGAACATTTTTCAGTGGTGGATGCGGACAGCGTTAATGGCATGGTGACGCATCTGAAATCTGATTTCACTATTCTCCTGCAAAACGATATCAAAATTTGGGCAGCAAATATCAAAGCGCCAAAATACGGGCTAACCCCGCGCTTTTAAAATCATGCTACGCTTGTTTGTTGTATCAGGAGCATGAGTATGAAGAACAAAGACGAACAAACAGGATTAGTGGGGCTGGCGATTGGGGCGGCCGTTATTGGGCTGGTTTCTGCCCAGAAACCAATCGATCGCGACAGCATTGTTGATGAGCTGGTCAGGCTCGGCAGGCAGAAAGGCGATGGTGTAGAGGATGAGGTTTTCGTCAAGGCTGCTGACCTGGTGAGGAAGGGGATCTAGCCATGGCTGATATTCGTCATGCGCAGTGCCATTGTGGCGCGGTGGCCTTTACCGTTGCGCTAACGGATGGCCTGAATACCGCGCGGCGCTGCAGTTGTTCCTTTTGTCGCATGCGGGGTGCGGTCGTCGTCTCTGCGCCGCTGTCAGGGATTACCGTGACCAAAGGTGAGGATAAGCTCACGGAGTACCGCTTCAATACGGGAACGGCACGGCACTTTTTCTGCTCGGTGTGCGGAATTTACACGTTCCATCAGCGGCGTTCTAATCCAAACGAATACGGCGTGAATGTGGCCTGCTTTGATAACGTCTCACCGTTCGATTTCCCTGAAGTGATGGTGATGGACGGGGTTAACCATCCCTCGGATGGAGATAGCGGGGTGTTTGGCTACCTCTCTTTTCGCAAGAAAGGAACAGGTCAGGCGTAATTGCCGCCTGGCCACTCTGTAATTAGCCTGGCTATAGTGGAGGGTGGTTATCTGAAACAGGAGAAACTATGCTTTGTGTTGAAAAAGACGATCCGCGTGAGGCCCCTGAATCAGGTGATAAAAAGCCTCAACCCGTAAAAAAATAACGCAACCTGTGCGTTTTCCCGCCACCGGCACTGCTGGTGGCTTTTCATTTCTCAGGGAATAATATTAACCGCCATCCAGGTGGTTCAACACAGCACTGAGATGCCCGACAATATCAGCAAAATCAAAAATTAACGCCATCCAGATGAGCGCTAAAAGAGTTAGTACGACAACGGATACACGACCAAACAACGCTGTTATCCTTAGTGATGGAAAGGCTATCACCTGAGTTTAAACAGCTTTACCTCAACTTACCCTCAACCACGTGATTTCAGAACCTGCTTTTTGTGACGAACGTCAAGAGATGGGTGAGCCCGCATACTGATGCGGGCTCTGGCAATCAGAACTGGTAAACCAGACCCAGTGCCACGACATCATCCGTGCCGATGCCGTTGTTTTTGTAGAAGCTGTCATCTTCATCCAGCAGGTTGATTTTATAATCAACGTAGGTGGACATGTTTTTGTTGAAGTAATAGGTTGCGCCGACGTCAGCGTACTTAACCAGATCCTGGTCGCCCTGGCCGTTGCCAAGGTCCTTGCCTTTAGACTGCAGGTAGGAAAGGGACGGACGCAGGCCGAAGTCGAACTGGTACTGTGCGGTCACTTCGAAGTTCTGGGTTTTGTTCGCCACGGCGTCGGTGTTATCACCGTACGGCGTCATATTGCGGGTTTCAGAGTACATGGCTGCCAGGTAGATGTTATTGGCGTCATATTTCAGGCCCGCAGTCCATGCATCTGCTTTGTCACCGCCCGCAGTGGTATTCATCACCTGCTCGTTGGTACGGTCAGAAGAGGTGTAGGCTGCACCTGCGGTAATACCCATGCCGAAGTCATAGGTGGTAGAGATACCGAAGCCGTCGCCGTTCTCGTGACGCGTGTCGCGACCATTGTTGGTGCCTTCCTGATTGTTGCTGGCATCTTCATTTTTGCCCTGATACTGCAGCGCAAAGTTCAGACCCTGCACCAGACCATAGAAGTCGGTGTTACGGTAGGTTGCTACGCCATTGGCGCGGCCGGTCATGAAGTTGTCGGCTTTGGTGTAGGAGTCGCCGCCGAACTCAGGCAGCATATCGGTCCAGCCTTCTACGTCGTACAGTACGCCATAGTTACGACCGTAATCGAAGGAACCGTAGTCACCCACTTTGATACCGGCGAAGGCCAGACGCGTCCAGGACTGGTTATCAGACCCTTCGGTGTTATTGGCCTGAATGTTGTATTCCCACTGTGCGTAGCCAGTCATCATGTCGTTGATCTGGGTTTCGCCTTTAAAGCCCAGACGCATGTAGGTTTGATCCCCGTCAGCGCCTTTATCATCGGAGAAATAGTGCAGACCATCTACTTTTCCGTACAGATCTAATTTGTTACCGTCTTTATTATAAATCTCTGCTGCATGAGTTGCGCCAGCCATTAACAGAGCCGGAATCATCAGGGCCAGTACTTTTCTTTGCATTTTGATATTCCTTTGCGGTTGTTTTTATTTAATTACCTGTTGAACTTTCCGAATACGAAAGTTGTCTCATGCTAAATCACTCCCGTGTAAGAGTAATAAATTATAATTGTTACGAACTAAGTAAAATCTAAACTGAATACATCAACGGTAATGGTCATTGGTTTGGTGAATGCTTTAAGGCTAAACATAATAAATTAAAATTATTAATCAGGTATGAATTAAGCTATTCTTGATGGCGTTATATGCCTTTAAGATTATTTATCCATAATTCGCATGAATAATATTTAGGGAACTAAATAGATATTTAATGATTATCTGGATTCGCCCGGTGTGAATACACCGGGTTTTTTTATGGCAAAAAAATGCCCGGACGCGCCGGGCAGAAAGACTAGTCATTGGTCGATTTTTCGGCTTTACCCGCCAGCTGCGCCAGGAAGTCATACCGTTTTTGCAGATCCGCCGCAGCGTCTTTCCATAGCTGTTCGGCCACTTCCGGCTGCTGCGCGTTAAGGCGACGGAAGCGCTGTTCCTGCATTAACGTCTCGGCCAGAGCATCTGACGGCGGACGCGAATCCAGCGCCAGCGGTAATTTACCCTCGTCCGCACGGCGCGGATCGAACCGGTACAGCGGCCAGAAGCCGGTCGCGGTTAGCTGTCGCATCTGATCGTGGCTGAGTGCCAGGTCGTAGCCATGCTCTTCACACGGGCTGTAGGCAATGATCAGCGACGGGCCGGGATACGCTTCCGCTTCCTGGATCGCCTTCACCGTCTGGTTAAGCTGTGCCCCCAGCGAGATTTGCGCGACGTAAACGTGACCGTACATCATCATGCTCACCCCGAGATCTTTGCGTGCCTTGCGTTTCCCGTGCTCACCGAATTTCGTGACGGCACCCAGCGGCGTGGCTTTCGACGCCTGACCACCGGTGTTGGAATAACACTGCGTATCCAGCACCAGGATATTGACGTTTTCCGTCAGGCTTAGCACGTGGTCCAGTCCGCCAAAGCCGATGTCATAAGCCCAGCCGTCGCCGCCAATCAGCCAGATCGATTTTTCGACCAGGGCGTCCGCGTCGGTCAGCAGCTGTTCAGCGCCCGTCACGCCCTGAAGCGCCTGACGCAGCTCTGCAACCTGCTCACGACGTACCTCTGGCGTCGCGTCGGCGTGAAGCGCGTCATTGAGCCCGGCGGGGATCTGCCCGGCAAACTGCTCCAGCAGGCGCATCACGCGCGCGCGGTGCTGGTCAACGGTCAGGCGGAAGCCCAGACCAAATTCGGCGTTATCCTCGAACAGCGAGTTGGCCCACGCGGGACCGCGACCGTTGGCGTCAGTGGTATACGGCGTGGAGGGCAGGTTGCCGCCATAGATAGACGAACAGCCGGTGGCGTTGGCAATCAGCATCCTGTCACCGTACAGCTGGGTAAGCAGCTTAATATACGGTGTTTCACCGCAGCCCGAGCAGGCGCCGGAGTATTCAAACAGCGGCGTGATCAGCTGCGAAGTGCGAATATCAATGCGTTCCAGTTTGCTGCGATCGATTTCGGGCAGATTCAGGAAGAAGTCATAATTCACTTTCTCTTCTTCGACGTGCTCCAGACGCGACATCATATTGATGGCTTTAATCTCCGGGTTCTGCCTGTCTTTCGCCGGACAAACCTCGACGCACAGGTTACAGCCGGTGCAGTCTTCCGGCGCGACCTGCAGAACGTATTTCTGTCCGCGCATATCGCGGGATTTTACATCCAGGGAATGCAGGCTGGCCGGGGCGGCCTCCATCTTTTCCGGCGACACCACTTTGGCACGAATGGCAGAGTGCGGGCAGGCCGCCACGCAGTGGTTGCACTGAGTACACAGATCTTCTTTCCAGATGGGGATCGCTTCGGCGATGTTGCGTTTTTCCCAGCGGGTGGTGCCCATCGGCCAGGTGCCATCCGGCGGTAGGGCAGAGACGGGCAGGGCATCACCCAGCCCGGCCAGCATCGCCGCCGTCACGGTCTTCACGAAATCAGGTGCCGCATCAGACACCACCGGAGGGCGGTTCGGGCTTGCGGCATTGACCGGCTGCAGCGGGACCTCAAACAGCGACTCGCGCGCCAGGGCCAGCGCCTGCCAGTTACGCTCGACCAGCTCCTGGCCCTTGCTGCTGTAGCTTTTGGCAATCGCGCCCTGCAGTTCCGCCAGCGCGTTGTCGCCCGGCAGGATATTCGTCAGATGGAAGAAGGCCATCTGCATAACGGTATTGATACGCGCGGCAAGGCCACATTCGCGGGCAATTTTCGCCGCGTTAACCACATAGAAACGGGCTTTTTTCTGGTTCAGCACCGCCTGCACTTCCTGCGGCAGGCGAGACCAGACTTCATCCGCGCTGTATGGCGTATTCAGGAGGAAAATACCGCTAGGCTTCAGGCGCTCTGCCATCTGGTACTTATCAATGAACTGCAGCTGGTGACAGCCAACAAAATCAGCCTGAGAAATTAGATACGCAGAGCGGATGGGCTGTTCGCTCACCCGCAGGTGGGAAACGGTCAGGCCGCCGGCTTTCTTGGAGTCATAGACGAAGTACCCCTGGGCGTACCACGGCGTGGAGTTCCCGATGATTTTGATGTTGTTTTTGGTCGCGGAGACGCTGCCGTCACTGCCCAGACCATAGAACAGCGCCTCGAGTTTGGCGGTCGAGGGCAGGGTGTTTTCCGGCAACGTCAGGGACAGATTCGTCACATCATCATAAATGCCGACGGTAAAGCGCGGCTTGGGCTTCGCTTCGCTGAGCTCGTTGAAGACCGCCAGCACGCAGTCCGGTCCGAACTCTTTGGAGGACAAACCGTAACGCCCCCCGATCACGCGCGGCAGCGTTTCACGTTCGCCATGATTAAAGGCCTCGGCCAGGGCGGTCATCACATCCAGATACAGCGGTTCCGCCTGCGCGCCCGGCTCTTTGGTGCGATCGAGCACCGCAACGGTACGCGCGCTTTCCGGCAGCGCAGAGAGCAGATGTTTCGCCGAGAACGGCCGATAGAGACGCACTTTCAGCACGCCAACTTTTTCACCGCGCGTCAGCAGCTCATCAACAACTTCCTCGCAGGTGCCAATGGCCGATCCCATCAGCACAATGACCCGTTCCGCCTGCGGATGGCCGTAATACTCAAAGGGTTTGTATTCCCGACCCGTTGCGGCAGCAAAGTCATTCATCGCCTGTTCAACATGGTCGTAAACCGCGTTGTACCACGGGTTGGTGGCCTCGCGGGACTGGAAATAGGTATCCGGGTTCGCCGACGTGCCGCGAATCACCGGGTGTTCCGGATTCAGAGCGCGGGCGCGATGCGCGTCGATGTCCGCCTGCGGAAGCAGATTCAGAATTGTCTCGTCAGCCAGCGGGACGATTTTGTTAATTTCGTGGGACGTACGGAAACCATCAAAGAAATGAATAAACGGCACCCGGCTTTTGAGCGTGGCGATATGCGAAATCAGGGCAAAGTCCTGGGCTTCCTGAACGCTGCTGGCGCACAGCATCGCGCAGCCGGTCTGGCGAACGGCCATCACGTCAGAATGATCGCCAAAGATAGAGAGCGCGTGGGTGGCAAGGGTACGCGCAGCGACGTGCAGAACGAAGGGAGTCAGTTGTCCGGCAAGTTTGTACAGCGTCGGGATCATTAATAACAATCCCTGGGAAGAGGTAAACGACGTGGAAAGCGCCCCGGTCTGAAGCGCGCCGTGCACCGTGGCAATTGCACCGGCTTCAGACTGCATCTCAACCACTCTCGGGACATCGCCCCAGACGTTTTTTAACCCGTTACCCGCCCAGGCGTCCGCCTGCTCAGCCATGGTAGAACTTGGCGTAATCGGGTAGATGGCGATAACTTCACTGGTGCGAAACGCGACTGAGGCAACTGCACCATTACCGTCAATAGTTTGCATAGGACAACACCCTTACATTGCGCAAAAAAATAGGGGTCTGTATTACGGCAACAAACCCTGAATATTATCTGTGTATTCTAGCAAACGGGGGATTTTACGATTTTCGCTTTTGTGTCCTCGTTATTCCTGCCATCAATGAGTAGATCAAACTTTTGGCAGAAAAATTGCGAGAAATTGTTTCAGGAGCGCATAAATACGCACTTCCGCTCTCGACGACACGGGATGGGATGCCTATTATGCATAGGTTTCGCATTATTCATGGGGGAGAGAGCATGCGCTCAGCATTTTTGGTAGGGTGTGCCGCATTATTGTTATCGGCATGCAGCAGTGAACCTGTCCAGCAGGCAACGGCCGCGCACGTGGTGCCGGGTATGAAAGCCGCGATGTCCAGCTCCGGTCAGGCCAACTGCGCGATGATTGGCGGTTCGCTGTCGGTAGCTCGCCAGCTTGATGGTTCAGCTATTGGGATGTGCGCCTTGCCAAACGGCAAACGCTGCAGTGAACAGTCGCTTGCCGTTGGAACCTGCGGTAACTACTGATTATTCTGCACGCTTAAACATCAGCGTTTTATCGGCTGTCGCCAGCGTTAACTGGTCTTCAGTCAGGTCGACCTGCGCGCCTTTGCGCAGCATGTCGCCGATGGCCTGATCCAGCTCGTTAAGCTGCGGCTCATTACAGAGCTTGCGCGTCATGGCCAGCGTTTTCACCTTCAGCTCGCCTTCGGACAATTTCCCCTGTCCGTTGAAGCGGTTACACATCTGGCCAGAAACGCTGATGTTATTCACCAGGCTGATATCTGGCAGTGCGCTAAAACCGATCTCAGGTTGCGTTGTCGCGGTCTTCACGGCCTTACCGTCCACACTTTCCAGCACAAAGCGGTGGTTCTTAAGTTGCTCCGGCTGAACGGAGGCTTTACCCGGATTAACGCAACCGGTAAGGACAAGACTGATAACACTTAACGCAATGAGCTTTTTCATTTTTCTTCTCAAACTATAAACACTGTGAATCTTTTTCCAGTGTAACGATACTCTGCCATGCGTTAATGGGGTTTATCTGAAAGTGCGGGGAGGAGCCGGGCAACGCAGCGGTTGCCCGGGATGACGTTAATGTGATTTAAACCCTGCCGCCGTCATCAGCATACGGAAGAGCATACTGACCGCAGCCAGCGCCAGTACGCTGCCGCCCCAGATAATGGCCAGCCACAGTAATCTTTTCCAGACCGGTTGTTGCATCAGTGATAACCCTCCCCATGCTGAACTTTGCCGCGAAATACGTAGTAACTCCAGAAGGTGTAGACCAGGATAACGGGAATGATCAATAGCGCGCCGACCAGCATAAAGCCCTGGCTTTGCGTCGGTGCGGCGGCCTGCCACAGGGTGATTGACGGTGGAATGATGTGCGGCCAGATGCTGATCCCAAGCCCGCTAAAGCCGAGGAAGATCAGCCCCAGCGTCAGGATAAACGGTCGGCTATGGCTGTCGGGATTATTCAGGCAGCGCCACTGATACAAACTAAAAATCACCACCAGGGCCGGGACGGGCAGCAGATAGAACAGGTTCGGCAACGTAAACCAGCGCGCCGCGATGGCCGGCTGCGCCAGCGGTGTCCAGAGGCTGATCGCCGCAACAAACGCCAGCAGCACGATTAACAGGGTCTTCGATACCTGACGCATCCGCTGTTGCAATGCATTTTCGCTTTTCATTACCAGCCAGGTCGAGCCTAACAGCGCGTAGGCCACCACCAGGCCCGCGCCGCAAAACAGATTAAACGCGGTAAACCAGTCAAAGGGGCCGCCGGTATAGGTCCGGCCGGTGACGCTAAAGCCGTTAATGACGGCGCCCACCGTCACGCCCTGGGTAAACGTCGCCAGAATAGAACCGCCTATAAACGCCTTATCCCAGAAAGGACGGTGTGCTGGCGTGGCTTTAAAGCGAAACTCAAACGCTACGCCACGAAAAATAAGACCGATCAGCATTAATGTGAGCGGAATAGTGAGGGCATCGATAATCACGGCGTAGGCCAGCGGAAAGGCGCCGAACAGGGCGGCCCCGCCAAGCACCAGCCAGGTTTCATTCCCGTCCCAGACCGGCGCGACGCTGTTAACCATCACATCGCGATCGTCGGCGTTCTGCGTGGCCGGGAACAGAATGCCGATCCCCAGATCAAAACCGTCCATCACGATATACATCAGCGTGGCAAAGACGATGATCACAAACCAGATAATGGAAAGATCGATACCCATTACGGCTGCTCCTTATGTTCAGTTGTGACGGCAGAAAGCGGGCGCGCCGGACGTCCGTCGGACTCGGTGGCGAAAGATTCATGCGGCTGCGGGCCTTTTCGGATGAGGCGCACCATATAGCTGTAACCCACGCCAAATACCGAGGTGTAAACGACGAAGAAGGCCAGCAGGCTCACGCTCATATGCAAATCGCCATGGGCAGAAACCGCATCCTTCGTGCGCTGGAGCCCATAGACCACCCACGGCTGGCGGCCCACTTCGGTGGTGATCCACCCGGCCAGAATAGCAATCAGCCCGGAGGGCCCCATCAGCAGGGCAAACCACAGGAAAGGACGGGAAGAATAAATGCGCTTTTTATAGCGCAGCCAGAGTGCCGTCACCCCAAGCAGCAGCATCAGCATGCCCAGGCCAGCCATAATGCGGAACGACCAGAAGACGATGGTGGAATTTGGGCGGTCTTCCTTTGGAAACTCTTTGAGCGCCGGAACCTGTTTATCCAGACTGTGTGTCAGAATAAGGCTTCCCAGCGCCGGGATCTCCAGTCCAAAGCGGGTGCGCTCCTGTTCCATATCCGGCCAGCCAAACAGCAGTAGCGGGGTAGGCTCGCCCGGTGGATTTTCCCAGTGCCCTTCAATGGCGGCAATTTTCGCGGGCTGGTGCTTTAAGGTGTTCAGCCCGTGCATATCGCCCACCATGGCCTGGAGGGGCGCGACAATCAGCGTCATCCACAGCGCCATTGAAAACATCGCCCGGATGGCGGGGGTATTATTCCCGCGCAGCAGATGCCATGCCGCGGATGCGCCAACAAACAGGGCGCTGCTCAGGAACGCGGCTATCGACATATGCAGCAGGCGGTAAGGGAAGGAGGGGTTAAACACCACGGCGAACCAGTCCACCGGTACCACCTGACCGTTGACGATCTCATAGCCCTGCGGGGTTTGCATCCAGCTGTTGGAGGAGAGGATCCAAAAGGTGGAGATAATGGTCCCCAGTGCCACCATGCAGGTGGAAAAGAAGTGCAGCCTCGGCCCGACTTTATTCCAGCCGAACAGCATCACGCCGAGGAACCCGGCTTCGAGGAAGAAGGCGGTAAGCACTTCATAGGTCAGAAGCGGGCCGGTAATACTGCCCGCAAACTGCGAAAAGCCGCTCCAGTTGGTGCCAAACTGGTAGGCCATCACCAGCCCGGAGACCACGCCCATGCCAAAGTTGACGGCAAAAATCTTCGACCAAAAATGGTACAGCGAGCGCCATACCGGATTTTTTGTTTTCAGCCACAGCCCTTCGAGTACGGCAAGATAGCTTGCGAGACCAATGGTGATGGCCGGGAAAATGATGTGAAAGGATACGGTAAAGGCAAACTGTATCCGCGCAAGGTGAAAAGCATCTAAACCAAACATGCACAGCCTCAATGTCAAACGGTGTGCTGTTATGGTATAGGGGCGAAGATCGGACGAGCAGACGCAGAAAAGCAAATTTTAACCATAACAGTTGGCGTAAATTTCACGCTTTGGCCATCTGATATACCTCGCCGTTGTGGAATAAAAACATTCTTTTTATGAATTTTCCGCATTAAACCGCTTGCTTTGTCGTCAGCGTCGTGCGTTAATGGCCTTCTGGTTTTGAGTCCAAATAAATATCTGACGTAGTTTTATAAAGCAGTTCTCATCACGTTGTGCCTCTCCGCAGCCTCTCTTGGGTCTTTATCTACATTCCGATTCGTTTTGTTTAAAACCATTATGCCCAATCGGCCCATTAGTAATTTACGTTTTTACGTTTCAGGAGAAACCTATGACTTCATATATCCATTTTCGCTGCCCATGCTGTCATGGCTCGCAGTACCGTACCTCAGCCTTTGACGTGTCTGAGAAAAACCCGTTTGGCGCGAAATGCATTTTTTGCAAATCGTCGATGATCACGCTCGACCACCTGGCCGCCGCGCGTTCCGCTCAGAGCCACGTGACCGAATACCGTAAGTAATTCATCTTCCAGACTATAACAGTTCGCTAAATCTTCTCTTTTTCTCCTGCTGATATACACTGTCGGTCTTAAGGAGAATCTGATGAAAAAATACCAGCGTCTGGCGCAACAAATTATCTCGCAGATTGAGCTTGGCGTATGGCTGCCGGGCGATAAGCTGCCTTCCCTGCGAGAGCAGGTGGCAAGCAGCGGCATGAGTTTTATGACCGTTGGCCACGCGTATCAGATGCTGGAAAGTCAGGGGCGCATTGTCGCCAGACCGCAGTCGGGCTATTACGTTGCCTCGCGCCCGACCGCACAACAGCCTGCGCCACCCGCTCAGGTGATGCGTGACGAAGCGGTGGATATCAATACCTACATCTTCGACGTCTTACAGGCCAGCCGCGACCCGTCCGTTGTTCCTTTTGCTTCCGCGTTTCCCGACCCCAGGCTTTTCCCGCTTCAGCAGCTCAACCGTTCGCTGGCAAACGTCAGCAAAACCGCGACGGCGATGAGCGTGATTGAGAACCTGCCGCCGGGAAACGTCGATCTCCGCCACGCCATTGCCCGCCGCTACGCGCAGCAGGGGATGAACATCTCCCCGGAAGAGATCGTGATCACCGCAGGCGCGCTCGAAGCGCTGAATCTTAGCCTTCAGGCGGTAACCGAGCCGGGTGACTGGGTGATTGTCGAAAACCCCTGTTTTTACGGTGCGCTGCAGGCGCTGGAACGCCTGAAGCTCAAAGCGTTGTCGATTGCGACGGACGTTCGCGAGGGGATCGATCTCAATGCCTTAGAGCAGGCGCTGAATGAATACCCGGTTAAAGCCTGCTGGATCATGACTAACAGCCAAAACCCGCTCGGCTTCACGCTGAGCGCGGAGAAAAAAGCCCAGCTTGTCGCCCTGTTAACCCAGCACAACGTCCCGCTGATTGAAGATGACGTCTACAGCGAGCTCTATTTTGGACGTGAAAAGCCGCTCCCGGCGAAAGCGTGGGATCGTCAGGACATGACGCTACACTGCTCGTCCTTTTCAAAATGTCTGGTGGCCGGTTTTCGCATCGGCTGGGTGGCGGCAGGAAAACACGCGCGACGCATTCAGCAGCTGCAGCTGATGAGCACGCTTTCAACCAGTTCTCCCATGCAGCTGGCGCTGGTGGATTACCTGGCGACCAAACGCTACGACGCCCACCTGCGCCGCCTGCGGCGTACGCTGGCCGAGCGAAAGCAGCAGGCCTGGCAGTCACTTCTTCGCCATATGCCTGCAGGCGTTAAAATTCACCATAACGACAGCGGCTACTTTTTATGGCTGGAACTGCCGGCACAGCTGGACGCGGGGCTGCTGAGCGAAAAGGCCTTAACGCACCACATCAGCATTGCTCCCGGAAAAATGTTTTCCACCTCTGACGCGTGGACGCCGTTCTTTCGTTTTAATACCTCCTGGGCCTGGGGAGAGCGGGAAGAGCAGGCGGTCATTCAGTTAGGAAAATTAATTAGCACGATGCTGGAATAATCCTTTCTCCGTTATTTAAATAATCAATTCTTATCCTGTTGACGGCACTGCGACTATTTCGCGGTGACCCGTCATAGGAAATCTGCATACCGTCTCTCGCGCCTAACCCCTTGTCTATAATCCAGTTAACGGGGAATGCGCCCTCGGTCACACCTTGATGAAATTTCCTGAAGCCGAACGGTGCGGCGCATTTGCGCGGTCTACGTTTAATAAGGGAGATATTTTTACGGCACGGCTGCCGCTAAATTTCATTGCGACAGGAGTAACTCTTATGAGCAAAAAATTTGCCCGCAGCAGCCTGTGCGCGCTCGGCATGACTATCATGACAGCGCAAGCCGCAGAACCACCAAAGGCCATTGGCGACGGGGAAGGTCGACTGGATATTATTGCCTGGCCGGGATACATCGAGCGGGGGCAGACGGATAAAAACTACGACTGGGTCACCCAGTTTGAAAAAGAGACCGGGTGTGCGGTTAACGTCAAAACGGCGGCCACGTCGGATGAAATGGTGAGCCTGATGGCGAAAGGGGGATATGACCTGGTGACCGCCTCAGGTGATGCCTCCCTGCGGCTGATCATGGGCAAACGCGTCCAGCCGATTAACCCCGATCTTATCCCCAACTGGAAAACCCTCGACGAGCGGATTGTGAAAGGGGAATGGTTTAACGTCGGCGGTAAAGTCTACGGCACGCCGTACCAGTGGGGGCCAAACCTGCTGATGTACAACACCAAAACCTTCCCGACGCCGCCGGACAGCTGGAGCGTCGTCTTTACCAAACAGGATCTGCCGGACGGTAAAACCAATCAGGGACGCGTGCAGGCCTATGACGGCCCGATTTATATCGCCGATGCGGCGCTGTTCGTCAAAGCGACCCAGCCGCAGTTGGGTATCAAAGACCCTTACCAGCTCACCGAAGCACAGTATGCCGCCGTGCTGAAAGTGCTGCGCGACCAGCATGCGCTGATCCACCGTTACTGGCATGACACCACCGTCCAGATGAGCGATTTCAAAAACGAGGGCGTGGTGGCCTCCAGCGCCTGGCCGTATCAGGCGAATGCCCTGAAGGCCGAGAACCAGCCCATTGCCACCGTCTTCCCGAAAGAGGGGGTGACAGGCTGGGCGGACACCACCATGCTGCACGCGCAGGCTAAACACCCGATGTGCGCCTACAAATGGATGAACTGGTCGCTGACGCCAAAAGTGCAGGGCGATCTGGCCGCATGGTTTGGCTCCCTGCCCGTGGTGCCGGAAGGGTGTAAAGCCAGCACGCTGCTGGGCGATAAAGGCTGCGAAACAAACGGTTATAATGAGTTCGACAAAATCATGTTCTGGAAAACCCCCATCGCAGAAGGCGGCAAATTTGTCCCTTACAGCCGCTGGACGCAGGATTACATCGCCATCATGGGCGGTCGTTAATTGCCCGGGAGCAGAACATGACGTACGCAGTCGAGTTTAACAATGTTTCCCGTCTGTACGGCGACGTCCGGGCGGTGGATGGGGTCACCATTGCGATCCGCGACGGAGAGTTTTTCTCCATGCTGGGGCCTTCGGGCTCCGGCAAAACCACCTGCCTGCGTCTGATCGCCGGTTTTGAACAGCTGTCAGGCGGGACGATTTCCATCTTCGGCAAAGAGGCGAGCGAACTGCCCCCCTGGGAGCGGGACGTGAACACCGTGTTTCAGGACTATGCGCTGTTCCCGCATATGTCGATCCTCGACAATGTCGCCTACGGGCTGATGGTCAAAGGCGTCGACAAGAAAAAACGCCATGCGCAGGCCCGCGATGCTCTGGAAAAAGTGGGCCTGAGTTTTGCCATCGCCCGTAAACCTTCGCAACTTTCCGGCGGCCAGCGTCAGCGTGTCGCCATCGCCCGCGCGCTGGTGAATGAACCGCGCGTCCTGCTGCTGGACGAGCCTTTAGGGGCACTCGATCTCAAGCTGCGGGAACAGATGCAGTTCGAGCTGAAGAAACTTCAGCAAGAACTCGGCATCACCTTTATTTTTGTCACCCACGATCAGGGCGAGGCCCTTTCCATGTCGGACCGGGTGGCGGTGTTCAATAACGGGCGCATCGAGCAGGTGGATACCCCACGCGATCTCTACATGCGTCCGCGCACGCCGTTTGTCGCCGGTTTTGTCGGCACCTCCAACGTTTTTGATGCGGGCCTTGCGCAGACGCTTTGCGGCATGGAGGGCACCTTTTCCCTGCGCCCGGAGCATATTCGCCTTAATGAACAGGGTGACGTTCAGGTTCAGGGCGTCGTGCAGGCCGTACAGTATCAGGGGGCTGCCACGCGTCTGGAGCTGAAGCTCGCCGATGGCGCCAAACTGCTGGTGAGCCAGGCTAACTTCAGTGACGCCTCGCCGCTGAGCGGCATTGCGCCGGGGCAGGCGGTCATGGCGTCATGGTCGCGCGATGCGATGATCCGCCTTCACGAGGAGAGGTGAAATGGATATGAGCGTTGCGCATCCTCCCGCCCCGCGCGGCCGTCTGAGCCGCGTGACGGCCCTGTTCTGGCGAAAGCCGTCGCTCGGTCTGTTCCTGCTTCTGCTTGCGCCGCTGATGTGGTTTGGCATCGTCTATTTAGGATCGCTGCTGACGCTGCTGTGGCAGGGGTTTTATACCTTTGACGATTTCACCATGGCGGTCACGCCGGATCTCACGCTGGCGAACATTCAGGCGCTCTTCAACCCGGCAAACTACGACATCATCCTGCGCACGTTAACGATGGCGATTGCGGTGACCATTGCCAGCGCCATCCTTGCGTTCCCGATGGCCTGGTACATGGCGCGATACACCAGCGGCAAGTGGAAAGCGTTTTTCTATATCGCCGTGATGCTGCCAATGTGGGCGAGCTATATCGTTAAAGCCTACGCCTGGACGCTGCTGCTGGCGAAGGACGGTGTGGCCCAGTGGTTTCTCAGCCATCTCGGCCTGGAGCCGATTCTGACATCAATCCTGACGCTCCCGGCAATTGGCGGCAACACCTTGTCCACCTCCGGGCTGGGACGGTTTCTGGTGTTCGTCTATATCTGGCTGCCGTTTATGATCCTGCCCGTCCAGGCGGCGCTGGAGCGCCTGCCGGCCTCGCTGCTGCAGGCCTCAGCCGACCTCGGCGCGCGTCCCCGTCAGACGTTCCGCTATGTCGTTCTGCCGCTGGCCATTCCGGGCATTGCGGCGGGGTCCATTTTCACGTTTTCCCTGACGCTGGGGGACTTCATCGTTCCTCAGCTGGTCGGCCCGCCGGGCTATTTCATCGGTAACATGGTCTACTCCCAGCAGGGCGCTATCGGCAATATGCCAATGGCCGCCGCGTTCACGCTGGTTCCCATCGTGCTGATTTCTCTTTATCTGGCGTTCGTGAAACGTCTGGGAGCATTCGATGCACTCTGAACGCGCACCGCTGTTCCTGAAAGTGGCAGCATGGGGAGGCGTCATCTTCCTGCACTTCCCGCTGCTGATTATCGCGACCTATGCCTTCAACACCGAAGACGCCGCCTTCAGCTTTCCGCCGCAGGGGCTGACGCTGAAGTGGTTTAGCGTGGCGGCGGGGCGCGGCGATATCATCGAATCCGTGACGTTGTCACTTCAGATTGCCGCGCTCTCTACCGCTATTGCCCTTGTGCTTGGCACGCTTGCTGCAGCGGCGCTGTGGCGAAGCGCGTTTTTTGGCAAGAATGCGATCTCTCTGCTGCTGCTGTTGCCGATTGCGTTACCGGGGATCATCACCGGCCTGGCGCTGCTGACGGCCTTCAAAACGATCAATCTTGAGCCGGGGTTTTTCACCATCGTGGTCGGACACGCCACCTTCTGTGTGGTGGTGGTGTTTAACAACGTGATTGCCCGGTTCAGACGCACCTCCTGGAGCCTGGTGGAAGCGTCAATGGATCTCGGGGCTGACGGGTGGCAAACCTTCCGCTATGTGGTGCTGCCCAATCTGGGTTCCGCGCTGCTGGCCGGGGGAATGCTGGCGTTTGCCCTGTCGTTTGACGAGATCATCGTCACAACGTTTACGGCGGGACACGAGCGCACGTTACCGCTGTGGTTGCTCAACCAGCTCGGGCGTCCGCGCGACGTGCCCGTCACCAACGTCGTGGCTCTGCTGGTGATGCTGGTGACAACTATCCCCATTCTGGGAGCCTGGTGGCTAACCCGCGACGGCGAAAACATTGCTGGCAGCGGGAAATAACAGTGATTTCAACAGGAAAATGCTATGCAAAAACATCTGCTGATAAACGGTGAGCTGGTTGCCGGAGAGGGTGAAAAACAGCCGGTTTATAACCCGGCCACTGGAGAGGTATTGCTGGAAATTGCTGAGGCGTCAGCGGCCCAGGTCGATGCGGCGGTGCTGGCGGCTGACCGTGCTTTTGCGGCGTGGGGACAAACGACGCCGAAAACCCGCGCCGAGTGCCTGCTGAAGCTGGCGGATGCGATTGAAGCGCACGGTGAGGCGTTTGCCCGGCTCGAGTCCCTCAACTGCGGCAAGCCGCTGCACTGCGCGCTGGGGGATGAAATTCCTGCGGTGGTCGACGTTTTCCGTTTCTTTGCCGGGGCCGCCCGCTGCCTGAACAGTCTGGCAGCGGGCGAGTACCTTGACGGTCACACGTCGATGATTCGCCGCGATCCGGTGGGCGTGGTGGCCTCTATCGCGCCGTGGAACTACCCGCTGATGATGGCAGCCTGGAAGCTGGCCCCCGCGCTGGCGGCAGGGAACTGCGTGGTGATAAAGCCCTCTGAGATCACGCCCCTGACCGCGCTGAAGCTGGCAGAGCTGGCAAAAGATATCTTCCCGGCGGGCGTTCTGAACGTGCTGTTTGGTCGCGGGAAAACGGTCGGCGACCCGCTCACCGGGCACGAGAAGGTCCGCATGGTTTCGCTGACCGGTTCGATCGCGACCGGGGAACATATCATCGGCCATACGGCGTCCTCGATTAAACGCACCCATATGGAGCTGGGCGGCAAAGCGCCGGTGATCGTGTTTGATGATGCTGACCTGGATGCGGTGGTTGAAGGCGTGCGGACGTTTGGCTTTTACAATGCCGGGCAGGACTGTACGGCAGCCTGCCGCATTTATGCCCAGAAGGGAATTTATGCCCAACTGGTTGAAAAACTGGGTGCCGCAGTCGCCAGCCTTAAAATGGGGGCGCCGGAAGACACCTCGACCGAACTGGGACCGCTCAGCTCGGCCGCCCATCTGTCACGCGTCTGCCAGGCCGTCGATGAGGCGAAAGCGCTCGGCCATATCCGGGTTGTCACCGGCGGGAGCAAAAAAGAGGGGGCGGGCTACTACTTCCAGCCAACCCTGCTGGCGGGAGCAAAACAGGACGACGCCATCGTTCAGCGCGAGGTATTTGGCCCGGTGGTGAGCGTCACCGAGTTTGATGACGAGGCGCAGGTGCTGGCCTGGGCAAACGACTCACAATACGGCCTGGCGTCATCGGTCTGGACCAAAGACGTGGGGCGCGCCCATCGCCTGAGCGCGCGCCTGCAGTACGGCTGCACCTGGGTGAATACCCATTTTATGCTGGTGAGCGAAATGCCGCACGGCGGCATGAAATTATCGGGCTACGGGAAAGATATGTCGATCTACGGGCTTGAGGATTATACGGTTGTCCGGCATGTCATGATCAAACACTGATCCGCTTAGCCTGGCCGCTTGCGCGGTCAGGCGTTCTCTTTGCCCGCCAGATGTGTTACGTAAGATACTCAATTGTTATTAGCCATAATTTTTAAGTGGTTATTCTGTAACGAAAAAACTTGATCTGTGTCAACATATGACGCATATTGCGTGCGGTTATTTTTTCGGCTCTGGTATACAGAATGACGTTGTATCAAAAGATGTTGGTTTTTTACGCAATCATGGCTTCCATCTGCGCGTTAATCACCTGGTTCCTCTCAAAAGACCGCAAACGTATCCGCCTGCTGAGCGCTTTCCTGGTGGGGTCAACCTGGCCAATGAGCTTTCCCGTTGCGCTGTTGGTCTCGCTTTTCTGAAGCACGCTTCCAGTTTTAAAAGATGAACATAGCATTCCTGATGTGATAACTGTATAAATACACAGTGCATCATAAAAGGAGTGCTTATGAACAGTTTTTACTCGCAGCAGGCCGGTTGCACCGTACGCTGGCACGACTTGCCCGGCTCCGGCGATCCCGTGGTGTTCATTCACGGGCTGGGCTGCGCCGCTTCCTATGAATATCCCCGCGTCGTTTTTGACCCGCTGTTTGGCGCGCGCAGAGCGATTCTCATCGACTTGCCCGGCAGCGGCTACAGCGATAAGCCTGAGCACTACAGCTATAAAACCACTGACCAGGCGCACGTTGTGGCGGAGCTGATTGACCATCTTAAACTGGATTCCTTCTGGTTATACGGCCACAGCATGGGCGGCAGTATTGCTATCGAAACGGCGGGGCTGCTGGCTACGCGCGTGAAGGGGCTGATGGTGTCAGAACCCAATTTTCACGCGGGTGGGGGGATGTTCAGCCGGTCAATCGCGGCGCAAAGCGAGCAACAGTTTCTGGAACAGGGTTATGACGCCATGCTCAGCGCAGAAAAAACGGCGTGGGCAGGGTGCCTGCAGAGCAATGCGGCTTATGCCGTCTGGCGCGGTGCATCCAGCCTGGTGGCGGGCGTTGAACCGGAATGGGAAGCGCAGTTTCTATCACTTCCTTGCCCGGTAACGTTGATTTTTGGCGAGCTCTCTCTGCCGGATGACGATGTGGAAAATCTGCAACAGAAAGGCGTTGAGGTAAAAATTATCCCTGCGGCAGGGCACTCTATGTCGTGGGAAAACCCCTCTGCGCTGGCGCAGGCCTTAGCCGGGTGTATGACGATGTGATTATTGTGCAATGTATCATCGTTGCGAAATGTAGGCCGGGTAAGCGCAGCGCCACCCGGCAAGAAGGCGGCTACATTATTAAAGCACGTAGTGCCTGACGAGCGTCAGGCTGAACATCATGCGGGTGATGGTAATCAATGTTCTCGATCGCGCGGCTATAGAGCGCGACCAGCCAGTCGTAAACGTACGCGGTAGCCGCATGGACCGGCTGTTCACCCAGACGCGTCAGGCGGGGCTCGGCGCTGCTCACCACCGGGGTGACGAAGATGGCCTGCCCCTTGCGGATGCGGCTTGCCGGGCGCGTCGCCACGGGGGTCTTGTCGTAACCCAGCCAGCCAACGAAATTGCCCATCACGGCATGCAGTTGCGCAGCGCTACTCTTATCCGCTTCGACAATTCGCTGCAGCTGCTGAGGCAGATCCAGCCGGTAGCTGGTGACCACCAGCACATCCGCAATTTGCTGCAACACCGCAGGATCCAGCCCAAGACGGGCGGCTGTCGCCTCGTTGCGGCTCCACTGGCGCAGATGATTTATCCAGACTTTGTGTGCCAGGCGCGCTTTGTCTTTGGTCTGGTACAGACCGGCGCTTTCCTGGGCGTTCTCGGCAAACAGGTCAATGGTATCCGTAAATAGCCCGTTAACCTGCTCCTCGCGCGGCTGCTGAACGGCCAACAGTGTTTCAAAGGCCTTCAGCGGCGGCAGCAGGCCTTCAAGCAGCTCGCCGTGGCGGGCGGCGCTGCTTTGCAGCGTGCGCACCATGTTTTCTGCCTGAGCACGTCGGATACCTGGCTCCTCAACCAGCGGTGCCAGGTAGCTTTGCATCATCGCCGAGAGCTCCAGACGCAGCGCGTTTTTGAGCGTGCCGAGACGCTTCTGTCGCTGCGCGGGCAGCGTGGCCTGAGACAGCCACTCAATGACGCGCTGCATGCTGTGGCTGTCCAGAGCCTGCAGCGTGCCCCAGCGCAGGCCGGGCTTCCCGAGCAGATGCTGTACGGCTTCATCGAGATTCTGCCGGGTGGTAAAGCGCGCGTCGTGCGGGGTGATCGCCCATACCAGACCCGGCAGGGCAGACTCTTCCGCAGGCTGCGTCTCCCTGACCCAGTTCATTAACACTTTTGCTTTTTTGGCCGTCTGTTCGTGCTGCGCCGTCGCGTTGCAGATGACCAGCACATCCGGCTGGAGCTGTTGACGGTAGTGCTCAAGCAGCCACTGGGATTTTGCCTGGCGTAGCGGATCGGCATGGCGGTCTTCAAACACCGGGATATCAATGATATCGACATTATCCAGCGCGCCGTTCTCAACCGGAAGCACCAGTTCACGGGTCAGGAAGGCCAGCACATCGACGGGGAGGCTGATGGCGTTCAGCATCTCACCGTTGTTCAGCGGATGGAGAAGCGTCTCTTGCGTATTCTGCAGCGCTACCGAGCCGTCGTGCGTCAGGAACCCTTCGCCAGGCAGCCCGAAGCTGTCCACCAGCAGGCTAAGGGGGGCCGCAATCTCGCTGGCATGGCTGGTCTGGTGCAGCACATGGGCCAGATTTAACCACTGCTGGGTCAGTTCCTGCTGCTCGCCCCACAGCAGCGACCACACGCTGGCGCGGGTGCTGAGATCGAGCGAAGGCACCAGTTGGGCGAACTCGTGCCACAGGGCATCATCAATTTGCTGTTTCGCGGCGGGTACCGTGCTCTGCCAGAAGCGGGCAATCGCCCCCACGTCCTGCGCCGTGATGCCGGGCACGCTCTGCGGCTGGCGCAGGCCGCGCCATTTCTCCAGGCGGGTCTCGATGACCGCCTTATCCACCGCGCGCATCTGCGGGTGCAGCGTCGTGCGGGCAATAAACAGCTGCACCAGCTCGGCCTCGGTGACCAGGCTCAGGCGCAGCGGAAACGCTTCGTCAAGCGCTTCCGGGGTTTCCCGGGTGAAGCGGACGGCCATGTTGGTCAGGGCATGTCCCGGATTGATATGCGAAAAATAGTCAAAGGTGCGCTGGCCTGGCGTCACGTTCAGGCGTCCATTGCCGCTGCCGCACAGCGACAACAGCAGGTGCGCTTTCGCGCTCTGCGAATGGCCGTAAAGACCGATGCTGCTCTGGCGGGTCATGGCGCGTTCAATGGCCTGCTCGCGCGCCTGCGCCGCGTTGATGCGGGCAAGCAGGGCGTCGGCATCGTTATCCAGCACGGGGGCGTTCAGGCGCGTCTCGTTGATCCACCCGATTAAGGCCTGAGTGGTGGTGGTCGTCGCTGTCATTTCAGGTATACGCTCCCGCTGTCGATCCAGTAGTGGCTGCCGCTGTGTCGGCGGTCGGCCAGGGTATTCAGTTTGAAGGTTAAGGCGTCAGGCGCCACCGGCGTGCCGTCCTGCAGCCAGGCATCGCTCAGCTCGAAGGCCTCCGGGCCTTCCTGCTTGCTGCCGCCGCAGAGTTTGAGTCGCACGTTCAGCACGCCGTCGCCGGCAATCGCTTTTGCCAGTTCGGCCGAGTTAATGCTGAGCGTGTAGAGCGGCGTGGCAGGCCAGCGCGCGTTCGCCAGCTGGCGGAAGCCGAGGGTGACGTTACCGCGCAGCGGGAAGTGCAGACGCGCGTCAAGCTTCGCGCCGGGTTTATCGAGATCGATATCCTGATACCAGACGTTTTCCTCGCGCAGGGTATTGACGGTGTTATCCAGCACGCCCAGATAGCGCACGGTGGAATACGCGCCAATGTCCGCGGCTTTAAAGTTGAAGCGCGGCAGACGCAGGTCAAGCGCCAGGCTGCAGAGCATGGCCCCCACGGCAGCGGTCGATTTCGGGTTGCCAATGCGTCCCTGCTGGCTGAACGGATACCACTCATGCACCTGGTATTTATCCAGCCAGACGATGCGGTTGACCGGCACCGGCTGCAGGTGGCGAATGAGCGCCTGAACCCCAGGCAGGCAGCCCGGGCGTCCGGTGATCAGCAGAATGTCGCAGCTATAATGGGAGATCGCCTCACACACCGCGTGGAGCGGGGAGGCCAGCGTAAACTGCCCGGCCAGCATCGCATCCTGCATTTCGCGAAAATTGACGTGCAGCGGCACGGCGAAGAGGTCAAAAGCGTCAGAACCCGCAGGCAGGGCATGGTCGATCGCCTGCTGCAGATAGTTCATCACGTTGCGGGTCGGCTTCTGCGGCAGGAGATCGCCAAAGGTGGCGTGCAGACCAGCCAGCGGATCGTCAACGTCGCTGGACTCCCACCCGGCAAGAATCGCATGGCCAAGCGGCATAAACAGCTGCAGCGCCGTCTGCTGGCGCAGTACGGCCTGGGTATCAATGCGCCCGGAGTCGCCGAACAGTGAAGCCATCAGCAGCGAGGCGTCTGCGATACCGGATTTTTGCAGCTGCGTTTGCAGGGCGGGCAATACGTAGCGCTGAATCACGTCCAGAAGCGTATCGTCGCCCGCGACCTTAAACCCTTCCCGGAACAGCAGCTGCGGGGTGATTTTGACGTTATTGCCGGAGCCGTCGTCCAGTTGGTAATGGGTGATCGCCATATCCGTTGTGCCGCCGCCGATGTCGATGGACGCGACGCGCAGCGCGCGTCCCGGCTGGCTGCCCGGCTCAGGCTCACGGTCCGGACGGGCAAGGGAGGCGAAGAAGGCCTCGGTCTGGCCGCCAAAGCGGGAGATGGCTTCGTTATACAGCCAGACCAGTTGACCGCAGCTGGCTTCATCCCACTCCATCTGGATTTCCGGTACCGGCACCACGCTTTTTTCCTGCTGTTTGCGGGTGACAAAATCCTCATCCTGCGGGTGCCAGCCCATCGCTTTCCAGACAATGGCGATGGCTTCAAACATGCGGCGTCGGAAGATCTCGCGCTCCTGCTTTGGCATGGCGGAGGGCAGCGTCAGGATCAGCGTGCGCAACTGGCGCGGCGAGGCAGGGAAGCCCAGGCGCAGGCGCGTGGCGACGCTGTTGATCTGCCCCAGCGCCTGTGCCAGCAGCTCGCACAGCATATGGGTCATCAGGGTGCTGCGGCTGTATTGCGGCGAGAAGACCGGCAGGCGCTCGTCCTGCGGCAGCGTGAAGAGCGGCTCGCCGTCATCGTTCATCAGGTTCATCAGCGGGAACGCGGTGGCAAGCGGTTCACGCTGGGTCTTGCTGTTCATCTGGCTAAAGCGCCAGTCCTGCACGACCGGGGTTTCATCCCACAGGTAGCGACGCGGGCTGGAGATACCGCTGTTGCCCTCGGCGCCCAGACGCTGCATCGCCAGCTTGCGGGCTTCATCACCGACGCGGACAATCGACGGCCAGACGAAGGCATCTTCGCGACCGCTTTCCACCGAGAAGTGCTGCTTGCCAAAACGCGCTTCCGAAAACTCGAGACGGCTGGTGAACAGCGGTTCGTTCAGGAACTGCGGCTCGCTGAGCGAGCGGACCTGCAGCTCGGCGGTC
The DNA here is from genome assembly GCF_001807145.1 of Enterobacter sp. HMSC16D10. Lineage (NCBI taxonomy): Bacteria > Pseudomonadati > Pseudomonadota > Gammaproteobacteria > Enterobacterales > Enterobacteriaceae > Enterobacter > Enterobacter sp. HMSC16D10. Next base: position 143,716 of record NZ_KV787849.1, on the reverse strand, counting down.
TGGCGCAGCCCATCGTTGGCATCGCCGTGGTCTTCAATAATGACGCCGCAGGTGTGGGTATTGCCCACGTCGAGGATCAGGTCGACCGGAATGGCAGGCGTGCTGAGCGTATGGGTGACAAATTTCACCTCCGGCACGGTGAGCTGTTCACCGAGCATGGTCAGCAGGTTGAGCCAGTGGGCCTGATACTCAAAGCTGCGCATCGCCTGCTGCAGGTCGCGTTCAGAGCGGTTCTCAACGCCGTCGGCATACTGGGTAAACGCCTCGCGCAGCCAGCCGTCAATCCAGGTCTGATCGAGGAAACTTTCTACCTCGCTATCGCGCCAGGCCAGCGCGAAGCGGGTGCCGTTCAGAATATCGTTTTCCACCGGGGAGAGCGCGGACGTGGCATGGTCGGCAATCTGGCTGTCAAGCGCGAGGGTCACGCGGTGGGTATTGCCTGCCGTGTCGGGGGTCTCAAGCTTGCGCACCTGAACGCGCGCCCAGTTATCCGGCCCTTCCACAAACGTCCGCGGCGGGTTGAAGCGCAGGAAAGGAACCGGAAGCCAGACGCCATCCAGTACCGTCAGCGATTGATGCAGCGGAATAGTGGTTTCCGGCTTGACCACTTCAGGCTGGCCGCCGTTCATGCCGGGCAGGGTATAGCGACCGTTGACCAGGTCGAAATCGAGGCGCAACAGCGGTCCGTTCGCGGTTTTACGTACGAAGCGCCCGTTGCTGGCGGAGTCCTGCGGCGTCAGACCGAAATCGAGGAACTGCACGCCGCTGTTGGCAATAAGCGTGACGCTTTGTTTATAGTCGCAAAGATTTACCAGCATAGGATCAGGCACCTGCTTTCTTGAACGTCAGTGGGACGACGGTATTGGCATCATAACGGGCGCGACATACTGCGATATCGCTGGTGCCTGCTTTACAGGCCACTTCCGGCATCGGGTAGCGGGAACCGTCGGTGCAGCGGGCAGTACCGCGACTCTTGATCATCAGTTCGCCATTGCTGTGCAGCCCGGAGAAGACCTCCGCGCGGCAGACAATGTTGTCGCCATGGACAACGCGGGCGAAACCTTTGTTGTTCTGGATCTGATAGCGCAGCGACGGCGGCTTGCCGGTCACCGGATCCTTCACGTCGAGGATGGCGCGCCAGGTGCCGTTCAGGAAGCGCGTCGATCCCGCTTTTACCTGATTCGCTTCCATCACCATGGCGTCTTTCGGAATGGCGACAATCACCACCGGAGCGGGTTGTGGCGCAGCTTCAGCCGGAGCCGCTTCTTTTTCTTTGCTGGCCACGACCTCTGCCTGATGCAGCGGTAACTTCATCGCCAGCGGTTCAACCGCCTTGATCGGCTTTGGCGCAATCTCCACGGGTTCAGGTGCGGGTGCCGGTTCGGGCTCAGCGGAAGGCGACTGTTTCGGCCACAGCAGCGGGGCGGCAACGGCGGCGACGATCACGGCGGCAACCGGCAGGGTCCACAGGGGAACGCGGCGCTTTTTCACGATGTTCGCCGGAACAGGTTCCTGGACTGGTTGCGCAACGACGGGGGCCGGTTCGGGCTCATACAGCTCCTCCGGCGTAATACGCACCACCGTGGATGGGGCGATCAGCGGCTCGTCAGCGTGCTCAAAGGTCATCACCGGCTCTGGCTCAGGCTCGGGTTCAGGATCGTCAATCACAACGGGGGCTGGCTCAGGGATCAGCGATTCACGCAGGCAGTCGAGGACATCGTCGCGCGCGTTCTCGTTGAGGTTTACAAATCCCCAGAAGCTGATGACCGGCTTTCCGTCCACCAGGAAGAGGAAGTTTTCGCCCGGGAACTGAAATGCCTTCGACAGCAGAGAGCCAAAGAGCTGTTGCGCGGTTTTGGGCGACTGCAGGCATTTCTTGCTTAATGACTCGACGCTGGCGAGCGTGTTTTCCAGATAGCGCAGGGCGCGATAGCGATCATCTTCATCGGCCGCTTTCCAGCTGGTTATGCTCCCTTCAACCGGGGAATACCAGTCCACGCGGTCGCCGCTGTCGTTGACCTGAGGAATCGCCAGACAGTCGACGATGGCCTGTTGTTTGCGCAACCGGAGCGCTTCCCGGATTTGCAACGCTGATTCGAAAACGGCTTGTCCGCCGCCGCCAACGGCCTGAAAATCATCCAGATTACCGCTGCGTAAAAGAGTTTTTGCCACGATTTGATCCCATATACTTCTTCACACCATTACTTTAACGAACCGAGGACGCAACCAAACGGAGGAAGAGACGCTAAAAGCGCCGATTTCTTGCGGCATAGAAAGTGACGGTTGTGCTTGACGAATAATGGCACTTAAGACAAATCGTCTTTCTGGGCGCTGGCGGTTAAAACAGCAAAAACCGCGGCTTTAGAATAACCTGATAGTGTTTCGTTATTTGCCAGGTCAAAACGCCTGTGCTGTTATTACTGTCCTATATAATAAAACTGTCAGGGTTATAACCATGTCTACAGGGAAAACACTGCTCGCCCTTGCGCTGAGCGCGCTGTTACCAGCCGGTGCCGCATGGGCGGCAAACAACGACACCCTTATTTACTGTTCAGAAGCCTCCCCCGAGTCCTTCAACCCACAAATCGCCAGCTCTGGCCCGTCTTTTGTGGCCAGCTCTCAGGTGCTCTATAACCGCCTGATCAATTTCGACCCGGTGAAAAATACTCCGGTGCCGTCGCTGGCGGAGTCCTGGACAATCTCCCCGGACGGCAAGACCTATACCTTTACCCTGCGTAAAGGGGTGAAGTTCAACAGCAACAAATACTTCAAACCGACGCGCGACTTTAATGCCGATGACGTTATTTTCTCGGTCATGCGCCAGAAAGACCCTAAACACCCGTACCACAACGTGTCGCAGGGCAACTACGAATACTTTAACGATGTGGGTCTCGATAAGCTGATCCAGGACGTGAAAAAGGTCGATGATTATCACGTCCAGTTCACCCTCAGCGAACCCAACGCCGCGTTTCTGGCCGACTGGGGGATGGATTTCGCCTCGATTCTCTCCGCGGAATACGCCGACGCGATGCTGAAAAAAGGCACGCCTGAAAACGTGGACACCTGGCCGATTGGTACCGGGCCATACGTGCTGCAGCAGTATAAAGTGGATTCGCTGATCCGCTACGTCGCGCACCCGAACTACTGGGAGGGCGAGGTGCCAACGAAGCATCTCATCTTCTCCATTACGCCAAACGTGGAAACCCGCCTGGCGAAGCTGCAGACCAACGAGTGCCAGATTATTCCTGCGCCATCCCCGGTACAGTTTGACGCCATCAAGAACAACAAAGACCTGACGCTGCACGCCGTCGATGCGCTGAACGTCGGTTATCTGGCGTTTAACACCGAGAAAAAACCGTTTGATAACGTGCTGGTGCGGCAGGCGCTCAACTACGCGACCGACAAGAAGGCCATCGTTAATGCGGTCTTTATGGGATCGGGCACGGTGGCAAAATCGCCGATCCCGCCAAATATGCTGGGCTTCAATAAAGACCTGAAGGACTACAGCTACGATCCTGAAAAAGCGAAAGCCCTGCTGAAGCAGGCGGGTCTGGAGAAGGGCGCGGAAGTCACGCTGTGGTCAATGCCGGTGCAGCGTCCGTATAACCCGAATTCGCGTCGTATCGCGGAGATGATCCAGAGCGACTGGGCGAAAGTCGGCGTTAAAGCCAAAATTGTCTCTTACGAGTGGGGCGAATATCTCTCCGGAATGCGTAAAGGCGAGCATGACTCCGCGCTGTTTGGCTGGATGTCCGACAACGGCGACCCGGACAACTTTGCCGATGTACTGCTCGGCTGCAACAGCATTAAAACCGGCTCAAACGCCGCGCGCTGGTGCGATAAGGGGTATGATGCCCTGGTACAAAAAGCGAAGCTGACCAGCAGCCCGGCCGAGCGCGCGAAGCTCTATGGCCAGGCGCAGGAGATTTTCTATCAGCAGGCACCGTGGATTGCGCTCGCAAACGGGAAAACGTTCTACGCGACCCGCAGCAACGTGAGCGGGTACAGCGTAAGCCTGATGGGCAGCGATTTCTCAAAAGCGAAGCTGAACTAAGCCTTTTTAGCCGGGTGGCGGCTCCGCCTTACCCGGCCTACATTTGGCACCTGTAGGCCCGGTAAGCGTAGCGCCACCGGGCACATAACGAGGAGTGACAATGTCACATTTAAACGAAGTTATCGCCCGCGTCGATGCCGCTATCGAAGAGAGCGTGATTACCCACATGAACGAACTGCTGATCGAATTAAGCGATGATGCGGAGCTGAGCCGTGAAGATCGCTACACTCAGCAGCAGCGTCTGCGCACCACGATTTCGCACCACGGTATGCAGCATAAAGAGGAGATGGACGCGCGGGAGGAACAGCTGACGAAAGGCGGCACCATACTGTAACCATCAAAACTGGCGTCGCGCCACCAGCCAGGCCCCGACCACCAGCATCACCGCGCCGCACACCGGGCCGATCAGGGCGCGCAGCGGGATGCCCTGGCTCCTCAGCACGTCCAGTACCAGCCCGCCAATCAGCTGGCTTGCCACCAGTACGGCGATGGTCGTCGCCGCGCCAACGTTCTGATAGCCGCTGATGCTGGCAAACACAAAAAACGACCCCAGCAGCCCCGGGATAAGCGTCCACCAGCGCACCGTTGCGGCGAGCTCGCTGAACCCGGCGACGCCCTGTTTCAGCAGCAGAATGCTGACAAACAGCACGATGCCGACCAGCGAATTCAGCAGCATCGCGATAAGAATGGTGGAGGAGGACTGGGTGATACGCACCATCAGGGTGTTTTGCACCACCAGGCCAATGCCCGCCGCCACCAGAAACGCCAGCGTCAGTGACTGATTCATGGGATCGCGTCCGGGTCGCTGCGCTCGTCCAGCTGCAGCTGCATAAAGGTTAAGTCCAGCCAGCGGCCAAACTTGGTTCCCACCTGCGGCATTTGTCCGGTCGTCACAAAGCCGAGCGTTTCATGGAGATGAATCGAGGCATGGTTTTGCGCTTCAATCCCGGCCACCATCACGTGTTTCCCGATGGCGCGGGCCTCGTTAATCAGCGCCTTCATCAGCGTGCGGCCAATCCCTTTGCCCTGATGGGCCGGGTGGACGTAGACCGAGTGCTCAACCGTATGACGGAAGCCGTCAAAGGCGCGCCAGTCGCCGAAAGAGGCGTAGCCGGTGATTACGCCGTCTTCCTCGCTCACCAGAACCGGGTAGCCCGCAAGCGAGCGCGCTTCAAACCAGGCGATTCGGTTATCGGTATCGACGGTTTTATCGTTCCAGATCGCGGCAGTGTGCAGCACCGCGTGGTTGTAAATCTCGCCTATCGCAGCGCAGTCTTCTTTGCAGGCATGACGAACAATCATGATGAAGCCTCTGTGTGTTGTTCACTATAGTATTACGTTATCGCTACGATATTACACAACTGTATCGCCCGATCGCTACGGCATAAGCCATATTTTTTTGTTATCAAAAGCCCATTGAATTGCCGTTCATACACTATAGTATGACGTCATGAACACCATAACAGACACAATGAATCAACGGATTAGCGCAAGAATTCGCCTTGAACGCGAGTCTCGCGGGTGGTCCCTGAGCGAGCTGGCGGACCGGGCAGGCGTCTCCCGCGCCATGATCCATAAAATCGAGCGCGGGGACAGTAGCCCGACAGCCACCTTGCTTGCCCGCCTGTCGGGGGCGTTTGGCATCAGCATGTCAACGCTCATTGCCCGGGCCGAAATGCAGGAGGGCAAGCTGCTGCGCCTGGCAAATCAGCCCGTCTGGCGCGACCCGCAGACGCACTACCTTCGCCGCCATGTTTCCCCCCGTACCGATCTGCCCATCGACCTTGTTCAGGTTGAACTGCCTGCGGGCAGCGATGTTCCGATGCCGGCCTCTTCTTACGCGCTGGCGCGTCAGCTTATCTGGCTGCAGTCCGGTGAGCTGGTGTTTCAGGAGGGCGATACGCGCCACGAAATGCAAGCCGGAGACTGTCTTGAGCTGGGGCCGCCTAATGACTGCCGGTTCATCAACGAGACGAACGAAACCTGCATCTATCTGGTTGTACGGCTTAACCAGTCTGGCTCGTAATGCTAATGCGATAACGCCGAACGTAAGCCAGGCTGTAATGACATTTGTACCAGAAGGAGATCCTGATGAATCACTCTGTTTCGCATAACCGCCGCTGGGTGCTGGCCTCTCGTCCACAGGGCGCACCGGTCGCGGAAAATTTTCGTCTGGAAACGCAGCCTGTTCCGGAACCGGGTGCGGGGCAGCTTCTGCTTCGTACCGTCTGGCTGTCGCTGGATCCTTATATGCGGGGTCGCATGAGCGACGCGCCATCCTATTCACCGCCGGTTGAGCTCGGTGCGGTGATGGTGGGGGGAACGGTCAGCCGCGTTGAGCAGTCAAACCATCCCGACTTCAAAGCCGGTGAATGGGTGCTGGGCTACAGCGGCTGGCAGGAGTATGAACTCTCGGACGGCAGCGGCCTGGTGAAGCTGGGCGAAAATCCGTCTCATCCTTCCTGGTCGCTGGGCGTACTGGGTATGCCGGGCTTTACCGCCTATATGGGGCTGCTGGATATCGGGCAACCGAAAGCGGGTGAAACGCTGGTGGTGGCGGCGGCGACCGGCCCGGTTGGCGCGACGGTTGGGCAGATCGGCAAAATCAAAGGTTGCCGGGTGGTCGGCGTCGCCGGTGGCGCAGAGAAATGCCGCCATGCCGTTGAGGTGCTCGGGTTTGACCTGTGTCTGGATCACCACGCCGCGGATTTTGCCGACCAGCTCAAGCAGGCCTGCCCGAACGGCATTGATGTCTACTATGAAAACGTCGGCGGGAAAGTGTTTGACGCCGTGCTGCCCCTGCTGAACACCTCCGCGCGCGTGCCGGTGTGTGGCCTGGTGAGCGGCTACAACGCGACGGGCTTGCCTGACGGGCCGGACCGCCTGCCGCTTCTGATGGCGACCCTTCTCAAGAAACGCATTCGGATGCAGGGCTTTATCATCGGCCAGGACTATGGACATCGCATCCATGAGTTCCAGGAAGAGATGGGGCGCTGGGTGCAGGAGGGAAAAATCCACTATCGCGAACAGGTCACGGACGGGCTGGAAAACGCCCCCGAGGCGCTCATTGGCCTGCTGGAAGGACGAAACTTCGGCAAAGTCGTGATTCGCGTCGCGAGTGACAATAAATAAAGCGCAATATGGCGGGGTTTCCCGCCATATTT
>NZ_KV787849.1:96969-136478 GCF_001807145.1 Enterobacter sp. HMSC16D10 | reverse complement strand
TTCCCGCCATATTTATTTGTGAAGATACGATATATTGTCTTTAATTACTGGACATGACTTTTCGCGCCATCATCCCCGATGAGCCCGAAAACGATAAAAAAAAATGACGTTTACTTTTTTTGCTGTTTTTTGTACTTCCCACCACCAGGCATGACGATACAGGATATATCGTACCGGCGCCGTTTTATTAAAACTGGCGTTTAAAAATAGCATTAAGTTTTAGCTACAGGAATTCCACATGCTTGATTTGGATCACTTAGAAAAAGCCCAAAGGGTTAGCCTTACCATGCAGGTTGAACACAGTTTGAAAGGGGCGTTAATTACAGGCTCTCTCAAACCAGGAGCACGACTGATTACGAAAGAGATTGCTGATAAATTAGGCACTAGTATTACGCCGGTCCGCGAAGCGCTGCTGCGCCTGGTCTCCTCAGGCGCGCTTCACGCCACGCCCGCACAGGCATTTCTGGTCCCTGAAGTGACGCTGGAGCGTTATAACGAGATTAACGCCATCAGAAAACAGCTTGAGCCAATGGCGGTTGCCGCAGCATGCCAGAATATGTCAGACGGCAAGCTGGAGGCGTTGCGCAAAATGTCAGAGGCCTTCCATGAGGCCATGCGCAATGGAAACGTTCAGCAGGCATTGCATGCGAATCGTATCTTCAGGTTTACGCTTTATCAGTATGCGGAAATGCCTACGCTTAATGCCTTAATTGAACAGCTATGGGTCCGCATCGGGCCCTGCATGAACTACCTGCATCACGAACTTAACGACATCAAAACGGCAACGTATCACTATGACGAGCTGCTTTCGGCCCTTGAGCGGAGAGATGTTGATGCGAGCCAGAAGGCGATTGATAAGTTGATTGATGAAGCAGATTCTCTTTTACAGCGACAATATTTTAACTGAGAGATTATTTATTAGAGCGACTATATACCGCCGCTAATTATTTATCTGGTGAATAACTCCTGATGGCTTAATGCCATCAGGAGGGTTATTTCATTTATAAAATAAACTTTTCTTTTTGCTTACTCGAAGCGATAAGAGACCGACAGCCCGACGCCATAGTTTCGGCCTGGTGCAGGCTCGTAATAACGACCGTTGGACTCGTTGACAATTACCGAGCCCGCGTACTCTTTGTCGAACAGGTTATCGACGCGGCCAAAGACGTCCATTCCCCAGTTGCCGTAGTTAAATTTATACCCGGTATTCAGCCCGACTACCGTATAGGACGGCGCTTTCGCGGTGTTTTCGTCGTCGGCCATGATATCGCTCATGTAACGCACGTCTGTCCCCGCATACCAGCCTTCCTGTGGCTGCCAGCCAAACGAGGCGAAGCCCATGTTGCGCGCAATCCCCGGCATACGGTTACCGTTACAGTCTGCGTCGCTGCAGACGTTAGTCCGGTAGGTGGCATCCAGGTACGTCCAGGCCATCTTCAGCTTCCAGTTCTCAGCGAACTGCTGATCCAGGGAAACTTCGACACCCTGACGACGGGTTTTCCCGGCATTTTTATAGGTTGTACGGCCGCCGGAACTGGAGTCCACCACGATCTCGTCATCCGTGTCGGTGCGGAACAACGCCGCCGTCAGCAGGCCGTTGCCGATTCGGGTTTTGCTGCCCACTTCATACGTATTATTCGTGGACGGCTTCAGGCCAATATTCAGACCGCCCTGGTTATCGGCGCGATAGGAGAGCTCGTTGATGGTTGGCGTTTCAAAGCCACGCCCTGCGGCAGCGTAGAGGTTCCACGCATCCGTCACCGCATACTTCACGGCGCCCGCCGGGAGCCACTTGTGGTAGCTCGCGTCACCGCTATCATCGCCGTTGCGCGGCGTAACGTAATGGTCGTTGGAATCAAACCAGACCGAACTGTAGCGAACACCCGCATCGACAGAGAGTTTCTGCGTCAGTTGCCAGCTCGTTTGCAGATAAGGATCGACGTTCCACATCAGGTTGCGTTCGTCACGACGTTTATCGCCTTTGACGCCGTAGTCCGGCACGCCGTTACGCATCACGAAGTTCTCGTATCCGCGACGGTCTTCGCTCATGTTTTCGTAGTTCAGACCGGTGGTGAAGGTCACCGGAACCAGCAGCTCGCCGCGGTGCGTCCAGCGGGTATCCACGCCCTGATAGTGGCGCTGCATATCAATCACCCCGCCGGAGTGAGTGGCTTTTAGCTGCGGCTGATACGGAATCGACTGGTACTGCGTCATTTCACGCTCGCCGGCGTACATCATCACGCTCAGGTCGTCCTGAGCGCTGAGCTGGCGATCGTAGCGCAGGCCGGCCTGGGTCTGCTTGATGGTCTTACGGGTGTTGTACTGATCGCCGCGCGGCGACTGACGCGGGTTGTCACGCCACTCCTGGTAATTCAGTCCACCCGGATCGTTGGCCTTCATGTCCACGCTGTTGAAAATCAGCGTCAGCTTGCTGGCGTCGTCAATGCGTACACCCAGTTTGGCGTTAGCGAGATTTTTCCGCGCGCCGCTGTGGTCGCGGTAGCCTTTGGTGGTGAAGCGGGTGGTGGAGACGGTGTAATCCATGTCCCCGGCGTGGGTGCCGTCACCCATCGCGCCGGTGGCTTTCATGCCATAGCGCCAGGTTCCGTAACTGCCGTAATAGCTGCTTGCTTCAATGGTCGGCGGCTGCTGCCCGGTCTGGGTGTTGATGTTGATTACGCCGCCAGAGGCGTTGCCGTACAGGGCAGAGAAGGGACCGCGCAGCACTTCAACGCTCTCCACGCTGGAAAGGTCGATGTTGGAGGTCTGGCCCTGTCCGTCCGGCATGGTGGCTGGAATACCATCGACGTACATACGGATACCGCGCACCCCGAAGGTTGAGCGGGCGCCAAATCCGCGCATCGACAGCTGGAGATCCTGGGCATAGTTTTGACGGTTCTGAATTTGCAGCCCGGGTACGCTGCCAAGGGATTCAGACAGGTTAATGCGGGGCGCGGCCTGGCGCATATCGTCGCCATTGACGACGCTGACCGCGGCCGGAGTATCGAGCTCCGATACGGTTTGCGGCGTGGCGCTGACGATCATGGTCTGTTCCTCTGCGCTCACGGCGGTGAGCGGCGCAAAAATAACAGGAACCAGCAGCAGCGGGAGAGAAGCCTTACGGGCAGAAATGATTTTCATGAATAAAACCGGTTGTGGTGTATAAACGAACCAAATGGAACATGTCCATATATGTTAAAGGTTTTGTAAAAGTTTTGAAAACTATAACCGCACATTGCGTTAATGGAAGGCGAAGCGGGAAAGAAAAACTCCACATTTAACACATTAATGATTACTATTCTCATTATCAAAAGACAATGCCATGACGTTGTCTGCCGGAAGTGATGTCAGCCCAACCCCACTTTTCAGAAAAGGAATTGTTATGTCTTTACGTCAACTGTGCTCGCCGCGTCTGAGCCTGTCGCTGCTGTCTGCCACTTTACTGCTTGCCGGGACGTTCCAGGTGCATGCCGCCGAAGAGGTGCTGCGTAAAGCGGTGGGCAAAGGGGCGTATGAAATGGCCGTGAGCCAGCAGGAGAATGCGCTGTGGGTGGCAACCTCGCAAAGCCGTAAAACCGACAAGGGCGGGGTTGTCTACCGCCTTGATCCGGTCACGCTGGACGTGACGCAGGCAATCCATAGCGATCTGAAACCCTTTGGTGCCACCTTTGACAAGGCGACTCATACGCTGTGGTTCGGCAATACGATCAACGGCGCGGTAACCGCGATTGATGCAAAAACGGGTGACGTAAAAGGGCGACTGGTGCTGGACGAGCGTCAGCGCAGCGAAACCGTCAAATCGCTGCAGCCGCGCCAGCTGGTGGCAGATGACGCGAGCAACACGATTTACATTACCGGTGTCGGTAAAGAGAGCGTGATTTGGGTCGTGGATGGCGCCACGCTGAAGCTGAAAGAAACCATTGGCAATACGGGCACCTACAGCACCGGCCTGGCGCTGGATGCGCAGGCGAAACGTCTGTACACCACGAATGCGGACGGCGAACTGGTGACGATTGATACGGCCAGCAATAAAATTATTGCCCGTAAAAAGGTGCAGGATGACGGGAAGGAGCACTTCTACCTGAACCTGAGCCTCGACACTGCCGGTCAGCGCGCGTTCCTGACCGATTCAAAACAGCCGGAAGTGCTGGTGGTGAGCCTGAAAGACGGTAGCGTGATCGAGAAAATCGCCGCGCCGGAATCCCTGGCGGTCCTGTTTAACCCGGCCCGCAATGAAGCCTACGTGACGCACCGTGAAGCCGGCAAGGTAAGCGTCATTGATGGGAAAACGTATAAGGTGACGAAAACCTTCGACACGCCGGTCTACCCGAACAGCCTGGCGCTCTCTGCGGATGGCAAAACCCTGTACGTGACGGTGAAACAGAAATCTACCCGCCAGCAGGAAGCCACCCAGCCTGACGATGTGATGCGTATTGCTCTGTAAGATGGGATTGCCCGGTGGCGCTGCCGCTTACCGGGCCTACAAAACCACGAAATGTAGGCCGGGTAAGGCGAAGCCGCCACCCGGCTTTTTTATTAACGCGAGGTTTCTTCTACCAGCGGGGCGTCGTGTTTTTCATCGTCAGGATGAACCGGCGCGGTGCTGTGAATTTCATGAACGCGTTTACGCACGCCGAACCAGCCCGCAATCAGCAGCACGGCCAGCAGTGGAATGGTCGCGATGGTGTAGGTGCCGTTCGGGTAGTCGAAGGCCATCAGCACCAGCACGCTGAACAGGAAGAGCAGGGTGAGCCAGGAAGTCACCGGCGCGCCAGGCAGCTTAAAGCTGACGTCAGCGGCTTTGCCTTCTTTAATCGCCTTGCGCAGACGCATCTGGCAGACCACGATAAAGCCCCAGGACGCGATAATCCCCAGTGCCGCCACGTTCAGAACGATCTCGAATACCTGAGACGGCACCAGATAGTTCAGGAACACGCCGAAGACATAGACCACCAGCGTCGCCAGAATACCGGCGTACGGCACGTGCTGCTTGCTCATCTTGGACATGAACTTCGGTGCAGAACCGCCCATGGACATGGAGCGCAGGATACGGCCGGTCGAGTAGAGGCCGGAGTTCAGGCTGGAGAGCGCTGCGGTCAGGACCACGATGTTCATGATGCTGCCCACGTACGGCACGCCCAGCTTCGAGAAGAAGGTGACGAATGGACTCTGGCCCGCCTGATAGGCGTTCCACGGCAGCAGCAGCACCAGCAGCACCACGGAGCCGACGTAGAAGAGACCGATACGCCAGATCACGCTGTTGATGGCTTTTGGCACCATCGTCTGCGGATCTTTACATTCACCTGCTGCGGTGCCCACCAGCTCGATGGAGGCGAAGGCGAACACGACGCCCTGAACCAGCACCAGCGCAGGCAGCAGACCGTGCGGGAAGAATCCGCCGTTGTCGGTTATCAGGTGGAAGCCGGTGGCATTGCCATCCAGCGGCTTACCGCTGCCGAGGAAGACGGTACCCACGACCAGGAACACCACGATGGCCAGCACTTTAACCAGCGCAAACCAGAACTCCATCTCCGCGAACCACTTCACGCCGATCATGTTCATGGTGCCGACAATCGCCAGCGCGCCAAGCGCAAAGACCCACTGCGGCACATCGCCAAACGCGCCCCAGTAGTGCATATACAGCGCAACGGCGGTGATGTCGACGATACCGGTCATCGCCCAGTTGACGAAGTACATCCAGCCCGCGACGTAAGCGGCTTTTTCACCGAGGAATTCACGGGCGTAAGAGACGAAGCTGCCGCTGGAAGGGCGATGCAGTACCAGCTCGCCCAGCGCGCGGAGAATGAAGAAAGAGAAGATCCCGCACACCAGATAGACCAGGGCGAGAGCCGGGCCAGCCATCTGCAGACGTGCACCCGCACCTAAAAACAGACCCGTTCCGATAGCGCCGCCGATGGCGATCATTTGAACCTGACGGTTGCCCATCGCTTTGTGGTAGCCCTCTTCGTGGGAGTTCAACCAGCGACGTTTAGCAGCGTGATGATCGGCTGCGCTTTTATTGCTTGTTTTCATTGAGTTACCTGTTTGCCTGTCTGAACCATTATCGTGATAGTCCTGCCTGGCAGAGCGCAATACAAACGATTGCTTCTGCGCAAACACATGTCGCCTTCCCAGTCATTCTGCGTATGGATAAGGCGAAACATGGCGAGGCATCCTACCTGCAATTCATAAGCGACGCAAAATATAACCGTGCCGAAAGTGATGCACGTCGAAGGAAATCGTGTGGTCAGAGCAGACGGGGATCACAACACGCTGAAACGTGATGAGTTTTTAGTCAAAACAATGGCGGGGTTGATTATTTAATCATCAGATTCTCTTAATTATTACCAGATGGTATAAATTTTTGCTGCTGCAGGGCATCGAGAAGTAACCTGAACGCGGTTGTGTGCTGCCGACGGCTCGGATAATAGAGGTGGTATCCTTCAAACGTGGGGCACCACGATTCAAGGACCCTGACCAGCCGTCCCTGATTCAGAGCGTCCAGAACCGAGGACTCGGGCACGTAGGCTAATCCGAGACCATTCTCCGCGGCGTCGATGCGCTGCGACAGGTTATTCAGCGTAAGCTGTCCGTCAACCCGCACGCGAAGCTCGCGCCCGTCGCGCTCAAATTCCCAGTCATACAATCCCCCTCGGGTGGGCAGGCGGAGATTGATACAGCGGTGTTCACCCAGCTGCTCCGGCACGAGCGGCACGCCGAAACGAGCCAGGTAATCCGGGGAGCCGACGACCGCCATGCGCATGTCCGGCGCAATCCGCACCGCAATCATGTCTTTTGCCACCTGTTCACCAAGGCGAACCCCCGCGTCGAAGCGGCCATCGACGATATCTGTCAGGCCATTGTCGACCGTCACTTCGACGTTAATGTCAGGATACTGCAGCATAAAAGCCTTCAGTACCGGCCAGAGCACGGCGTCCATCGCGTGCTCGCCGGCGACGATGCGGATAGCGCCTGCGGGTTTGTCGCGGCTGCTGCGAAGCGCCGTGAGTTCCTGTTCGATCTCCAGCAGATGCGGGCTGAGGCGCGAAAAAAGCTGCTCACCCGCGGGTGTCGGAACCACGCTGCGGGTTGTGCGGGTTAAAAGGCGAACGTCTAATCGTGCTTCAAGCTTGCGCATCGCATGGCTCAGTGCCGATTGCGAGACGCCCAGCTGCGCCGCTGCGCGCGTAAAGCTGCGCTCGCGGGCCACCACCATAAAGGAGAGCAGATCGTTGAAATTATCTTTTAGCATCGCGGTTCTATTTATGAGTTTCAGTCATGTGTCCTATCTGATTATGCACCCTAATGCTGCGGAGTGCTTTGCGCTACTGTTAACGCAACAGTCAACGAGGAGCAAAAGATGAAAATTATCCGCAGCGGTTCATTACCGTCAGTACGAGGACCGGAAGCCTGGTTCACCGGGGCTGTTCGCATTGACGCGCCCTTTCAGGCGACCGAACCTGCCAGCGTCGGCGGGGCAACCGTAACCTTTGAGCCGGGCGCGCGCACGGCCTGGCATACGCATCCCCTGGGACAAACGCTGATTGTGACGCAGGGTCGCGGCTGGCTACAGGCATGGGGCGAAGAGGCGGAAATCCTGAATCAGGGCGATATCGCCTGGATCCCACCCGGCGTGAAGCACTGGCACGGCGCAAGTGCGCAAACGGCGATGACGCATCTTGCCATCGCCGAAGCGGTAAACGGCAGCCCGGTAACGTGGCTGGAAAAAGTGACCGACGAGCAGTACCCGAACGGCTAACCGCCAAAAACGGCAATCGCCTGCTGCAGGCGCGTCGTCCGCTGCGTCAGGTGATTCGCGGCGTGAGTGACGTTATCCACCATCCCCGTATTGCTCTGGGTCATTGCGCCGATACGGGAGAGGGAGGCGTTGATGAGCGTCAGCGCCTGGGTTTGCTCCTGCGTGGCGAGGCCAATCTCCTTAATCAGGGTGGAAACCTGCAGAACATGGTCGATCATAACCGTCAGCTGTGATTCGGTTTGTCCCACCTTCTCCACGCCAGCGTTGACGCTGGCAACGTTTTTCTCGATCAGCGCTTTGATCTCTTTCGCCGCCGTCGCGGAGTGCTGCGCAAGATTGCGCACCTCAGCTGCGACCACGGCAAAGCCGCGGCCGGCTTCACCCGCGCGCGCCGCTTCCACGGCGGCATTCAGCGCAAGAATATTGGTCTGGAAGGCAATACGATCGATAACGCTGATAATATCGACGATCTGGCCGTTATCCTGCGAAACGGACTGCATCATACCGATGGTCTCTTTCATCATCGCTTCACCGCAGTGGGCGCTGTCGCGGGTGCGATCCGCCATCTGAATCGCCTCGTTCGCGGTTTCGGCCGTCTGCTTCACGGCGCTGGCGATCTCTTCCACCGCAGATGCGGTTTGCTGCAGAAAATCGGCGGTTTCTTCAGAGCGCGTCTGCAGCGCCGCGCCTTCTTTCGCGACCTGCTGGCTGATGGTGCCAATACCGCTGATTTGCGCCCCGACATCATCAACCAGCGAGTTCAGGTTTAAACCAGACTGATTCACCAGGCGCATCATCAGCCCGATATCATCGATTCTGTCAAAATGGTAATAGTCCGTTTTACGTCCTGAAACCACGCGCTGCATCTGTTGAACAATGGATTTTACCGGCCGGGCGATCTGCGCATGGAGATAACAGGACAGCGCAGAAAAAAGCAGCACCAGAGTGGCGGCCTGAACGAGACGATCGCGGAATAAATACATCGCCAGGCAGGAAAGTAACGCCGTCGCAGTAATACCAAGCTGAATTCGTTTTCCGGTACTGAGACATTTAAAGAGCGACAAAAAGGAAAATATACCGCGCCGAACGAACAGTCCTTTATAAAAACGATGATGTTTTAATTCGTTATTACGCACTTTTGCATACAGTTTTTCACTGGCCGCGATCTCTTCCCGTGAGGGGATATTGCGCACCGAAATATAGCCGGTCAGGGATTCCCCCTGCCAGACCGGCGTCACGTTGGCCCGCACCCAGTAGTGATCGCCATTATGACGACGGTTCTTCACCAGACCTGTCCAGGTCTCGCCCTGCTGGAGGGTAAACCACATGTCGCCAAACGCTTCGGCAGGCATGTCGGGATGGCGGATGAGGTTATGCGGCTCCCCCAGAAGATGCTCTTCTTTATATCCGCTGGCTTCTATAAAAGCCGAGTTAGCATAGGTAATATGACTTTTTATATCGGTAGTGGACATTAACGTCGAACCGGCGTTAAGCAAATACTCGTTTTGTGTAACGGGGGTGTTACGCCTCATGAGTAACTCCATGATGTTGTGCAAGAATAAAAAAGCCCGGAAAGCGCTCCGGCAAGATAAGTGTGATTATTTTAATAACGGTCTGGATATATTCTCGCTGAAATTGAGACTCTCCGAAATACCCGGCATTCATTATTTTTAATCTGTTAATGTTGTCGAATGTAATAAAATTGAAAATATTTTAGTGGGTGTTATTTTGAATCGACTTAAATAAATGACATAAGCCAAACTGCAAGAGGGAGATCGTCTCTCTGGAAAAATTGTCATGCTGAAATAGCGTTTCGTTAACAGGATGAAAACGCTATCATTTGGTCACATTTTCGTAAATACAGGGAGGCTGAGGTGAAAATTAACGTCATCGGTACCAGCGGGAGCGGAAAAAGCACGCTGGCGAAGCAGATTGCGACCGCGCTGTCTATTCCCTGTATCGAGATGGACAGACTCTACTGGCAGGCTAACTGGCAGGGCACGCCGGACGACGAGTTTCAGGCAAAGCTGGCGCAGGCGCTACAGGCTTCGTCAGACTGGGTGCTCGACGGTAACTACAACCGCACGCGACCGGTGAAATGGCGCAATGTGGATGTGGTGGTCTGGGTGGATTATGGGTTTACCCGCACCCTCTGGCAGGCCGTCACCCGAGCAATAAAACGAGCCTGGCATAAACACGAGCTTTGGCCGGGAACGGGAAACAAAGAGAGTTTCCGGCGCGCGTTCTTCAGCAGAGAATCCATTATCATCTGGACGATCAAAACCTGGCGTAATAACCGTACGCGCTATGAAGCCGACCTGCAAAACCCGCAATATAGCCATATTCGCTTCGTCCGCATTACCCGTCGGGAGCAGGTGGAAACGCTGATTGCCTCCTTGAAGCCTTATTCTTAGCAGGGCTTTATATATCTGTTTTCCGGCAAACCAAATGTAAATTAATTGTTTCTCAGTGGTGAAATGCGCCTTTAATAATGTCGACATGTTAAGTCAAACGAGAACGCAACATGTCATGGCGAATCAGCATTCTGGATAAAAGCCCCATCGCTGAAAACGAAACGGCTGCCGATGCACTGGCGCGTACCCTGGCGCTGGCGCAGCAGGCAGAAAATCTGGGCTATCACCGCTTCTGGATTGCCGAACACCACAACACCCCACAGCTTGCCAGCCCCTCGCCGGAGCTGCTGATTGCCTGGATCCTCGGGCAAACCACGCGCATTCGCGTCGGGTCAGGCGGCGTAATGCTTCAGCACTACAGCCCTTATAAAGTCGCCGAGAACTTCAACGTGCTGGCCGCGCTGGCGCCTGGCCGCGTCGATCTCGGCGTCGGGAAAGCCCCCGGTGGATTACCGCTCTCAACCCGCGCGCTGCAGCAGGGCCTGAATCAACAGGAAAAGGGCAGCTTTGCCGAACAGCTGGCCCAGCTCGACCGCTGGATCCGTCCTGAGCATCACGCTATTGAAGAGGCCGTCCGCGCCACGCCGCTGCCGCCGTTGCCTGCTGAGGCTTTCCTGCTGGGCGCGAGTACCGAAAGCGCGCTGCTGGCCGCCAGGCTCGACTGGCACTTTGTGTTTGCCGCGCACCTGAACGGTGACCCGGACCTGCTGCGCGAGGTGGTATCGACCTGGCGTGAGAACAGCGCGCGGGACGTGATAGTGGCGGTGCAGGCGATTGTCGCCCCGACGCAGGCCGAGGCAGACGCGCTGGCGCAGAAGGTCGAAGTGTGGGGCGTTGAGCTGGCAAACGGGCAGCGTGTCACCGTGGCCAGCGAAGAGCAGGCCTACGCGTTTGCGCGCCAGGCGGGCAGTGAGCCGGTGCGCATTGCACGTCGCGCGCAGTCGCTGCTGGCGGGCACGGCTGAGTCGGTAGTGGAACAGCTCAACGCGCTGCACCAGCAGTGGGGCATTGACGAATTTATCATCGACACGCCGGTGGCGGAGGGGGCTACGCGCGTCGCGTCGCTGCGCCTGCTGGCCGGGGCGCGTCTTAACAAGGAGGTCACCGTATGAGTTTTGGCGAACAACTGATTGCCTGGCGCCGCGAACTGCACCAGAACCCGGAGCTGTCCGGCCAGGAGGTCGAAACCACCGCGCGCCTGCGCCAGTGGCTGACGAATGCCGGGATCGCCCCGCAGCCTTACGACCTGTCGACCGGGCTGGTGGCGGAAATCGGGACGGGCAGCAGGCTGGTTGCGCTGCGCGCCGACATTGACGCGCTGCCGATCGAGGAGCGCAGCGGCGTACCGTTTAGCTCACAGCATGCCGGGGTGATGCACGCCTGCGGACACGATATCCACACCAGCGTCATCCTCGGCGCCGCGTTAAAGCTGAAAGAGCGGGAGGCCTCGCTTAACGGCCGGGTGCGCATCCTGTTTCAGCCTGCTGAAGAGAACTTTGGCGGTGCGAAGAGCATGGTGCGCGCCGGTGCCCTGCGCGATGTCAGCGCGATTTTCGGTATGCACAACGAGCCCGGCCTGCCGGTCGGTGAGTTCGCCACCCGCGGCGGGCCGTTCTACGCCAACGTTGACCGCTTCGTGATCCGCATTACCGGCAAAGGCGCGCACGCCGCACGTCCTCATGAAGGCAACGACGCCATTGTGCTGGCGAGCCAGCTGGTAACGGCGCTGCAAAGCGTCGCCAGCCGCAACGTCAACACGCTGGATTCGGTGGTGCTGAGCGTGACCCGCATTGCGGGCGGCAACACCTGGAACGTGCTGCCGGAAAGCGTCGAGCTGGAAGGCACGTTGCGAACCCATCGCACGGAAGTACAGCAGAATGTGAAAGCCCGCGTGGGCGAAATCGCCGCCGGTTTTGCCAGCGCCTTCAGCGCGCAGATTGATATCACCTGGTATGCCGGGCCTACCGCGCTGGTGAATGACGAACGCTGGGCCGACTTCGCCACCTCGGTCGCGCGTGAGGCCGGTTATGAAACCCGGCACGCGGAACTGCATATGGGCGGGGAAGATTTTGCGGTCTATTTGCAGTCTGTTCCCGGCGCGTTTGTCAGCATTGGCAGCAACAGTCCGTTTGGTTTACATCACCCGGCTTTTAACCCGGATGAAGCACTGATTGAGCCCGCCGCCCGCTATTTTGCACAGCTTGCGGAAAAAGCCCTGCAACACGTTTAATTCAGGAGAGGTAAAGATGTCTGCAACCCGACAACTGCGGCTGGGCACCATTCTGCATGGTGCATCCGGGAATATGTCCGCCTGGCGCCATCCTGCGGCGATTGCCGACGCCAGTATTAACTTTGACTTCGTGAAAGCGACGGCGTTAAAGGCCGAGGAAGGGAAGCTCGATTTTCTCTTCGTGGCCGATGGTCTCTATATCAACGAGAAATCGATCCCCCATTTTCTGAATCGGTTTGAACCGTTAACCGTGCTTTCCGCTCTGGCCAGCATCACCTCGCGTCTGGGGCTGGTGGGAACCTTATCCACCTCCTACAGCGAGCCCTTTACCACGGCGCGCCAGTTCGCCAGCCTCGATCACCTGAGCAACGGCCGGGCGGGCTGGAACGTGGTGACCTCACCGCTGGAAGGGTCGGCGAAGAACTTTTCCCGCGAAAAACACCCCGAGCATGCGCTGCGCTACCGGATTGCCGATGAGTATCTCGACGTGGTGAAAGGGCTGTGGGATTCCTGGGAAGGGGACGCGTTTATCCGCAACAAAGAAAGCGGCCAGTTTTTTGACCCGGCCAAACTGCATACGCTCGATCACCACGGTGACTTCTTCCAGGTTGCCGGTCCGCTGAATATTGGCCGCACGCCGCAGGGTCGCCCGATTGTCTTTCAGGCCGGGGCGTCGGACGACGGGAAAAAGCTGGCGGCGAAACATGCCGACGCCATTTTCACCCACCACGAGACCTTCGACGAGGCAAAAGCCTTTTACCGCGACGTAAAACAGCAGCTGGAAACAAACGGCCGCCGCGCGTCGGATCTCAATATTTTCCAGGGCGTTAGCGTGATTGTGGGGAAAGATGCCGATGACGTGGAACACCAGTACCAGACCACGGCGGCGCTGGTGTCGATTAACGACGCCCTCAATTACCTCGGGCGTTATTTCGAACATCACGACTTCAGCCAGTATCCGCTCGACGAGCCGTTCCCGGATATCGGCGACTTAGGCAAAAACAGCTTCCGCAGCACCACGGATGAAATCAAGCGTAACGCCCGCGAACGCAGCTTAACTCTGCGTCAGGTGGCGCTTGAAGCCGCTTCGCCGCGCCCGCGCTTTTCCGGCACGCCGGAGGAGGTGGCTGACGGTCTTCAGGCCTGGTTTGAAGGTTATGCCGCAGACGGCTTCATCATTCAGGGCGGTACGCCGGACACCTTCCCGCGCTTTGTTGACCAGGTGGTACCGATTCTTCAGTCTCGCGGGCTGTTCCGTACCGACTACCCGGGCACCACGCTGCGCGAAAGCCTTGGCTTAGACCAACCGAAAAACCAGTACACACAACAATAAAAGAGAATCCCGCTATGCAGAAATCATCGCTTGTTCTGGCGCTCGCGCTGGCCTTTACCCCTGCCGTCTGGGCAGAGAACGTCAATATTAACGGCACCGGCGTAAGCATCGAGGCCAATAAAACGCCGATTAACACCGCGAAAAATAGCGAGGCGGTGGCGCAGCTGCCGAAAGACTATCGCTTTGCCGTGCCGGGGAAATTTACCGTGGCGGTGGCGGGACTCAATCAGCCGCCGCTGACGGTCTTCTCCGACGACAACAAAACGCTGCTGGGGAGCGAAGTTGACGTCGCCCGTCTGGTGGCCGACAGCCTTGGGCTGGAGCTGAACGTGGTGCCCACCTCCTGGGAAGACTGGCCGCTGGGCGTCGCGTCCGGGAAATACGATGCCGCCATCAGCAACATCACCGTCACTAAAGAGCGCAAACAGAAGTTTGATTTTGCCACCTACCGTAAGGATTCCCTCGGTTTCTACGTGAAATCGACCAGCCCGATCAAATCGCTTCAGAAAGCGGAGGACATCGCCGGGCTGAAGATTATCGTGGGCTCCGGCACCAACCAGGAGGCCATCCTGCTGGCGTGGAATGCCGAAAACCTGAAGAAGGGACTGAAGCCCTTTACCCCGATCTACACCAAAGACGATGCGGCCCAAACCCTGGCGCTGCAGTCCGGGCGCGCGGATGCCTACTTTGGCCCGAACGTGATTGGCGCATGGAAAGCGGCGCTGAACGGGAAAACCAAACTGGTGGGCAGCGTCGACGGCGGCTGGCCGAAGGCGGCGCACATTGCGGTGACGCTGAAAAAAGGCAGCGGGCTGGTTGAGCCGGTACAGACCGCGCTGAACGGCGTCATCAAAAACGGCGATTACGACAAAGTGCTGAACCGCTGGGGTGAAGGGGTTGAGCGCATTCCGCAGTCCGAAGTGAACCCGGCTGGCCTGGGCGATTAAGGAGGCGTAATGAGCGAACGATTTCGTGATGTTTCACCGGAAGACGCCGAACTTCAGCCCATTATCGAGGGGCTGTTCGGGGAGTATGCGGCCCGCTACGGGGACTACTTTTCCAAAGACGCGGAAGTGGAGCTCACCGAGTGGTATTTAGCGCCGCAGGGGCTGTTTATCGTCCTGGAGCGCGACGGGAAGATTATCGCCACCGGCGCGTACAAACCGTTCGACGAACGCACCGCGGAAATCAAACGTATCTGGACGGACAAAACCCTGCGTCAGCAGGGGCTTGCCGGGCGCGTGGTGCAGGAACTGGAGCGCAGGGCGGTGCTGGCAGGGTACAGTCAGATCTACCTGACAACCGGCTTTCGTCAGCCGGAAGCGGTCAGGCTCTATCTCAGCCAGGGCTATCAGCCGCAGTTCGATCTGAACCGCGATCCGGAAGAGTATAGCCAGCCGCCGTTTGACGGTCGGCTGCGTTTCACCAAAACGCTGGTACGTGAAGCGTTCAGCAAAACCGCATGAGGAACGACGATGAGCAACGTTGAAACCATTAAGGTGGTCCCGGCGCGTTATCCGCTGCGGGCCGTCGGCGCCGCGGTGGCGCTGTTTGTCCTGGCGGTCGTGATTCAGTCAGTCGCCTTTAACCCGCGCTGGGAGTGGGCGGTGTTCGCCCGCTGGTTCTTCGACCCGGTGATCCTCGAAGGTGTCGGGCAGACCCTGCTGCTGACGCTGATCGGCACCGCGCTGAGCGTGGTGTTTGGCGGCATGCTGGCGCTGGCGAGACTCTCGTCATCCTGGCTGCTGAGCAGCCTGGCGTGGGCGTATATCTGGCTGTTTCGGTCGCTGCCGCTGATCGTCGTGCTGATCATCCTGTACAACTTTTCCTATCTCTACGACACGCTCTCGCTCGGCGTGCCGTTCACCGGCATCACCTGGGGCAGCTTTGAAACCATCAACGTGCTGGGGCAGTTCTCTACCGCCGTGGTGGGGCTAACGCTGGTGCAGAGCGCCTATACCGCCGAGATCATTCGCGGTGGTTTCCTCGGGGTCGATCACGGGCAGTATGAGGCCGCCGCCGCGCTCGGCCTGCCGGCCTGGCGCCGCACGGTGCGCATCATTTTGCCTCAGGCGCTGCGCACCATCCTGCCGTCGGGGTTCAATGAAATCATCAGCCTCGCCAAGGGCACGGCGATGGTCTACGTCCTGGCGATGCCGGAGCTGTTCTATACCATTCAGATGATTTACAACCGCACGCAGGAGGTGATCCCGCTGCTGATGGTCGGTGCCGCCTGGTACCTGGCGATCACCACCGTCCTGTCCGCTATCCAGTACGGTGTTGAACGCGCACTCGCCCGCAGCGAACGCCGCTCTGCGGTTAATCAGAACCGTGCCGCCCGTCGCACCCGTTCCGTCACCACCACGCCAGCACAGGAGCCTATCCATGCAAGCCTCTCCTGAAGGACATATCTCAATCACCGGCGTCAGCAAGTATTTTGGTCGCCATAAGGCGCTCGACAACGTGTCGCTTGAGATCCCGCCGGGATCCGTGACGGTCATTCTTGGGCCCTCAGGCTCGGGCAAATCGACGCTGTTGCGCACCATAAACCACCTGGAGCGCGTCGACGAAGGCTTTATTCAGATCGACGGGGACTACATTGGCTACCGTCGCCAGGGCGACAAGCTCTACGAGCTTAAGGAGAAAGAGATCCTCAAACAGCGCGTCAACGTGGGCTATGTGTTCCAGAACTTTAATCTCTTTCCCCATCTCACGGTGCTGGAAAACCTGATTGAGGCGCCCATCGCGCATAAAAAGCTCAGCAAAAAAGAGGCGGTGGAAACCGCGTACAGCCTGCTGGACGTGGTCGGGCTGCGGGATAAAGCCGACGCCTGGTCCCGCCATCTCTCCGGCGGCCAGCAGCAGCGCATTGCCATTGCCCGCGCGCTGGCGTTACGTCCCCGCGTGATGCTGTTTGATGAACCCACCTCGGCGCTGGATCCAGAGTTGGTGGGAGAGGTGCTGGACGTGATCAAAAAACTGGCCCGGTCCGGCACTACCCTGGTGGTAGTGACCCACGAGATCGGCTTTGCCCGCGAGGTGGCGGATCAGGTGGTGTTTATGGTCGACGGAAAAATCGTCGAGCAGGGCAGCAGTGACGAGGTATTAAACCGCCCGTCGCACGCGCGAACGCGCCAGTTCCTGTCAAAAGTGCTGTAAGGAGCGCAGATGAAATATGGACTTCTGGCGGGGCTGGTCTTCACGACGGCGAGCCACGCCAGCATTGATTTGAAAGCCAACGAGCAGCCGCTGCCGGTGACGGTGGATCGGCAGGCCGTGGCGAAGATCCCCGCCGGGTATAAATTCGTTGAGCCAGGTACGCTGACGGTCGCCGTCTCGATGCTGAACTCCCCGCCGCTGGCGCTGCTGGCCAGCGATAACCGCACGCGGATCGGCAGCGACCCGGATATCGCCCGCCTGCTGGCGGGCAGCCTGGGGCTGAAGCTAAAGCTGGTGCCGACGGCGTGGGAAGACTGGCCGCTGGGGATCGCTTCCGGGCGCTACGACGTGGCGCTGGTGAACATTGCGGTGACCGAACAGCGTAAAGAGAAGTTTGATTTTGCGACCTACCGCGTCGATTCGCTTGCATTTTCGGTGAAATCCACCAGCGAGATTCAGTCAATCAAAAGCGCGGAAGATCTGGCCGGGAAAAAGGTGATTGTCGGCTCGGGTACCAATCAGGAGCGCATCCTGCTGGGCTGGAACGAAGCGAATAAAAAGGCGGGGCGGGCGCCTGCGCTGCCGGTCTATCTTCACGACGATGCCTCGGGCAATCTCTATATCCAGTCCGGCAGGGCGGATGTGTTCTTCGGCCCCCAGTCGGTTTCAGCTTACAAAGCGGCGCTCACCGGCAAAACCCGCGTGGTCGGTTTAGGGCCGAAGAAAGCTTATGTCGCCACCACGACCAAAAAAGGCAATCAACTGGTTTATGCCCTGCAGGCCGCGCTGAACGGTGCGATTGAGCGCGGAGAGTACCAGAAGGTGCTGGCGCGCTGGGGCGAGCAGGGCGAAGCGGTGACGCAATCGGAGGTCAACCCGCCTGGGATAACCTACTAATGGTGCTCTATACCCAAAATAATTCGAGTTGCAGGAAGGCGGCAAGGGAACGAATCCCCGGGAGCGTACATAAGTACGTGACTGGGGTGAGTGAGTGCAGCCAACGCACCTGCAACTTGAAGTATGACGGGTATACACTTAGGGTTTTCATCCCTGAGGAGGCAACATGATTAAACTCTATGGCGTACCCGGCTGGGGCTCGGCAATCAGTGAGGTGATGCTGACCCTGGCTGATATCCCTTATCAATTCATCAACGTGGACGGGTTTGACCAGCCCGGTCCGCAGCGTGAATTGCTGCACAAGCTCAATCCGCTGTGTCAGGTGCCGACGCTGGAGCTGGAAAATGGCGCCATCATGACCGAAACGGCGGCGATTGCCCTGATGGTGCTCGACCGGTGTCCCGATCTCGCCCCGCCCGTGGGGCAGGCTGAACGTCAGCAGTTTCAGCGTTTGCTCATCTGGTTCGTAGCCAACGTCTATCCCACGTTTACTTATGCAGACTATCCCGAACGCTGGGTGCCGGATGCGCCGGAACAGCTGCAGAAAAACTGCATCGAATACCGGAAATCCCTTTATTTGTGGTTCGAAAGCCAGCTTAAGGCTGCCCCGTTTGCGCTGGGGGAACGGTTGACGCTGCTGGATGTGTATATTGCGGTAGCGCGCACCTGGGGGCCCCGTCACGCCTGGTTTGCCGAAAATACACCTAAATTCACGGCGATTGCGGACGCCGTATGCCAGCGACCGGAACTGCACAAGGTGTTAAAGGCAAACAAAATTATCTGATAACGTGGAACCCACATTCACAACCGGAAGCCTGCACATGCCACACGTAGATATCAAATGTTTTCCCCGTGATTTGAACGACGAACAAAAAGCTGCCCTGGCGGCAGATATTGCCGACGTGATTATTCGCCATTTCAACAGCAAAGACAGTTCCGTGTCGGTGGCGTTGAAGCAGATCGCGCCTGAAGACTGGAAGGCGCAGGTCTGGGATACCGAAATTGGACCGAAGCTGGAGGAGCTTATTAAGAAGCCCGGGTATTCGATGTAAGATCTTCTGCCGGGGAGCGGATAAATCCTTCCCGGCTCGACTTCCCGTTTTTCGCAAAAATCGATAAAAATGCGTTTTGTCTTATCCGCTACAATTAAAGTTTCTGACTGGCATATTATTCATCCTTAGGAAAGATCTCCAACAGAATCAATTAAGGACAGACACGTTAAAGGATAATTTTCTGATGACAAAATTACCCCGTTTTTCATTCGCCTTTCTTCATCCCCGTTACTGGCTAAGCTGGGCCGGCATTGCGGCTCTGTGGCTCATCATGCTGCTCCCTTATCCGCTTCTGTTCAGAATCGGTCATGGCCTGGGTCGACTGGCGATGCGCTTACTGCCTCGCCGCGTCGAGATTGCCCGCCGCAACCTGGAGCTTTGTTTCCCGGAGATGAAAAAGGATGAACGCGAGTCATTGCTGCAGCGTAATTTTGAATCGGTAGGAATGGGGGTAATCGAAACCGGAATGGCATGGTTCTGGCCTGCGTGGCGGGTAAAGAAATGCTTTACCGTGCAGGGTTATGAGCACATGGAAAAGGCGAGGGCGCAGGGAAAAGGCGTGGTGCTGGTAGGGATACATTTTCTGACCCTTGAGCTGGGCGCGCGGATATTTGGCATGCTTAACCCCGGTATCGGGGTCTATCGTCCTAATAACAACGCTCTGCTGGACTGGCTTCAGACGCGAGGGCGCCTGCGCTCTAACAAAACCATGCTCGATCGCCATGATTTAAAGGGCATGATCCGCGCGCTGAAGCAGAATGAAATTTTGTGGTACGCCCCGGATCACGACTATGGCAAAACCAACAGCGTGTTTGTGCCGTTCTTTGCGGTGCCGGATGCCGCGACGACGGCGGGCAGCTATATGCTGGTCAAAAGCGCTAACCCTGCCGTTATCCCCTTTGTGCCGCGCCGCAGGGCGGATGGCACCGGTTACGAGCTGATTATTCTGGAGGATATCAGCGAGGCGCTGCAGGGCGGCGATAAAGAAGCCGTGGCGACGCAGATGAACAGGGCAATTGAGCAGGCCGTACGCATGGCGCCTGAACAATATATGTGGCTGCACCGTCGCTTCAAAACCCGTCCTGAAGGGGTACCTGACCGGTATGCCCGTCTGAAACAGGCGGCAACTCGGGGTGATAGTCTCACCGCCAGCGATTTTTCTGACCGTTCACGCATACAGCACTGACACCACAGCGATGCCCTCACCCTGCGGTGAGGGCATGACCGGCGCTACAGCGCGGATCGGCGGTACGGCGCATAGTCCGCCTGCCACCAGGTTTTCTCGATACGCGCCATCAGGGTTTCATCATCTAACGCTGGCGCCACGCCTTGTTCAATGGCGGCCCGGGCGACGGCAACGGCAATCTGGCGTGAGACCGTTTCAATCTGATCTACCGGCGGCAGCAATCCTCCTCTTTCCGTGGTCACGAGCGGAGACTGCGCGGCCAGGCTGCGGCTTGCTGCCATCAGCATCTCTTCCGTCACCCGGTGAGCGTTACAGGCCAGCACGCCCAGCCCCAGGCCCGGGAAGATATAGGCGTTGTTACACTGGGCAATCTCATAGTGCGCATTCTCCCAGAATACCGGGGCGAACGGGCTGCCGGTGGCCACCAGCGCGGCCCCCTGGGTCCAGGCGATAAGATCCTGAGGCTGGGCCTCCGCCCGCGACGTTGGGTTCGAAAGCGGCATGATGATTGGGCGCGGACAGTGGCGATGCATCTCTTTGACGATCTCTTCGCTGAACAGCCCCGGTTGGCCTGAAACGCCGATCATCACCGTGGGATGTGCGTTCTTCACCACGTCCAGCAGGGAAATATTTTGCGAGTCTACCTGCCAGCGACTAACGGCGTCGCGCGCGGTGAGCAGGTTTTTCTGGAAATCGAGCAGGTTGGTCATGTCGTCGGTCAGCAGGCCGAAGCGATCGACCATAAAGATCCGGCTGCGGGCTTCCGACTCGCTCAGGCCGTCATCGACCATCAGCGCGACAATTTTTTCAGCAATCCCGCATCCGGCAGAGCCGCTGCCCAGGAACACCACGCGCTGGTCGCGAATGCGCGTCCCCGCCGCGTGCGCCGCCGCGATCAGCGTCCCTGCGGTGACGGCTGCCGTGCCCTGGATATCATCATTGAAGCAGCACAGCTGGTCGCGGTAGCGCTGCAGAAGTCGGGTGGCGTTTTTCTGCGCAAAGTCTTCAAACTGCAGGAGAACGTTGGGCCAGCGCGCCTTAACCGTGCTGATAAACATATCCATAAATTCAGCGTACTGGTCGTCGCTGATGCGCGGGTGACGCCAGCCCATGTACATCGGGTCGTCGAGGTGTTGCTGATTATTGGTGCCGACATCCAGCATAATCGGCAGGGTGGAGGCCGGATGGATCCCTCCGCAGGCGGTATAGAGCGACAGCTTGCCAATCGGTATGCCCATACCGCCGATACCCTGGTCGCCGAGGCCTAAAATGCGTTCTCCGTCCGTTACCACAATCACCCGAACGTCGTTGCGCGAGAAACTTTGCAGCATCTCATCAATGCGGTGGCGGTTAGGCCATGAAATAAACAAGCCGCGCGCGCGGCGATAAATCGTGGAGAAATGCTCGCAGGCTTCACCCACCGTCGGGGTATAGATAATCGGTAACGTCTCTTTCAGATGCGAACGCAGGAGGTTGTAAAAGAGGGTTTCATTGGTGTCCTGAATATTGCGCAAATAAACATGGCGGGAAATGTCGCTTTTAAAATGGCAGAACTGCACCCAGGCGCGCTCCGTTTGCTCTTCAATGGTTTCAACGTTATGCGGCAATAATCCATGCAGATTAAAATTATCCCGCTCTTCCTTAATAAAGGCGAGGCCTTTATTTAATAACGGATTTTCCAGCAGTACGGCGCCATTATAGGGCGTGTACAGAACGTCTTTACGAGACATGGTTAACTCCTGAATATTTAAACGAAACAGAAATAAGACGAGCAGAAACAGTGACTTTAAGGATGATAAAGACACGGGGTTTTCTGTGTTTTGTTGGGGAGCTAATTTAGCGCTTAGCTAACGGAGCAGGAGTGATAAGGGTCACATTATTTCTGGTTTTATTAATTTCAAAAGAATTGCATTGAATGCCATGAATAACTTTAGTTACATAATAATGAATTAAATTATTTAAAAGGAAAGGGCTGTTGTGTTCACATTTCTCTTCGAAAGCCCATGTTAATTTCACGCTGAGCCTGTTTTTGAGAAAAGGCCACCAAAGTCATTATTTTCTATTTAAGAACATTTATTCGAAACAGGAATAGTTTTCCGCTTATTCCTTTCTCTGTATATCCGAACACAAATTTCAGGTGATTATATGAAAGATAATCCTGTACCGACTTCCGTGCTGTCGACCTCGCGTTTTGCTTTTGGGCTTAACACGACCGAGGTGGGCGCGGTTCCGCTGATGCTGTTCGTCGGGATTGCCGCGATTGTGGCGACGTCCGCCTGGGCAGGGCTGCTGCCAAAAAATATGATAGGCGGACTGGCGGTCATCATGACCCTTGGCTTTGCGTTTGCCAAAGTGGGGCGTCAAATCCCCGTGCTGAAGGACATCGGCGGCCCGGCGATCCTGTGTCTGATGGTGCCTTCCGTGCTGGTCTATTTTGGCGCATTCGGGAAACAAACCCTTGATACGGTGCATCTGCTGATGAAGGAGGCGAATCTGCTCTATTTCGTCATCGCCTGCCTGGTGGTCGGCAGCATCCTGGGGATGAACCGGGTGCTGCTGATCCAGGGCATGATGCGCATGTTTGTTCCGCTGGTGGCGGGGACACTGATGGCCGTGCTGAGCGGGCTTATTGTGGGAACGCTGTTTGGGTATACGCCTTACCACACCTTCTTCTTTATCATTGTCCCTATCATTGGCGGTGGAATTGGCGAGGGGATTTTGCCCCTGTCTCTGGCCTATTCGGCAATCCTGGGGCAGACGCCGGACGTCTACGTGGCGCAGCTGGCTCCCGCTGCGGTCGTCGGAAATATCTTCGCCATTATTTGTGCCGGCTCGCTGGCGCGTCTCGGGACGAAACGTCCTGCGCTTTCAGGAAACGGCATGCTCACGCGGAGTAAAGACGACGCCAGCCTGTTCGCCGGGGCGCCTGGCGCTCAGCAGACGGATTTTCATCTGATGGGCGGCGGATTGCTGATGGTGTGCGCGTTTTTCATCGTCGGAGGCTTGTTTGAAAAACTGGTCCATATTCCCGGCCCGGTGCTGATGATCCTGATTGCCGTCCTGTGTAAATACTTCAGGGTGATCCCGGCCTCAATGGAGCAGGGGGCGCACAGCTGCTATAAATTCGTTTCGGCTGCGCTAGTCTGGCCGCTGATGATCGGCCTCGGGATGCTATACGTGCCGCTTGAAAGCGTGGTGTCGGTCTTCTCGGTGGGCTATGTAGTGGTATGCGGATCGGTGGTGATTGCGATGGCGCTGAGCGGCTACGTGATTGCGTCGCGTCTGAATATGTACCCGGTGGAAGCGGCGATTGTGACCTGCTGCCACAGTGGGCTGGGCGGTACGGGAGATGTGGCCATTCTGTCCGCCTCCAACCGCATGTCGCTTATGCCGTTCGCGCAGATCGCGACGCGTATTGGCGGTGCCTCAACGGTGATTTTCGCCACGCTGCTGATGGGCTGGATTATGGCTCACTGATTCGAATCGTCAGGATACTGAATCGCAACGACATTTACAGCGTGTCGCTGCGGTTCAGTCCTTTATAAAACTCACCGCGCTGTATAGAATTACCGCAGCCACAGCGACGGGATACCACACGATGACCGGAAGAGTTGATTATCAGATTGAAAAATATCTCCTGACCGAAGCTGCCGAACCGGAGCGCCTGACGCGCCAGTGGGCAGAGGTTCTGGAGGAGTGTCGTGAGCAAAAGGCCGGTGCAGAGGAGCGGCTGCGCCTCGCGTTGCTTAATGTGGATTACGTCACCAGCTTCGAGCTGCCCTTCAGGCTGCTTCTCACCCGTGCGCCCCAGTTGATTGATGCCGTCAGGAAAGAGCTTCAGCTCAGTCAGAAAAATGTTCTGTTTAACGGCAAGCGCTTTGGCTGCGTCTACAGCCTTAAACGGGATCTGGACGGCATACCTGACGAGTTTACCTATCACCTGAAGACGCGGATCCAGCGCAGTGACGCCACGGGCGCGACGGAAGCGTCTTACCGACAAATTGCCCAGCAGGTGAAAGCGCCAAAGGAACGCCTCAAACTGGCGCTGGACAACGGGCTGTCTGTAACCGCGCTTGACGGGCTTTTCTGGTTTGGCATTCAGCGCATCGCGGCTGATGTACAACGGTTACGCAAAACAGGGATGCGGATAGTAACGTCCAACGCCGAGGTGTTCGATACGCTTACCAAAACAACCCGGCAGGTCCCGGTCTATCGCCTGGAAGGGACTCAAATTACTTAACCTGCAGCAGGATCGCCATCAGCCCTGGAAAACGGGTATCCAGATCGTCTCGTCGCAATGAAATCATGTTTTCGCGTCCCTGCGGACGCTGCCAGATGACCCCGCTGTCGCGCAATACGCGCCAGTGATGGGTCATCGTGGACTTCACCACGTCCTCCGGGCGCAGCGCGTTACAGCTCAGTTCGCTGCCGTCGGCGAGCCGGCGAATAATCGATAGCCGGAGCGGGTTGCCGAGGGCAAAGAGCACATTTTCCAGCAGTATTTGTTCAGTTTCAGGGTGGTTAGGGATCATCGTTTTCCTGCGTATGGCGTCAGATTGAGCTATATCAACAATAGGTCAACCCTTAAAAAATAGTTCGATAATACTCGTACAATAGGACTATTATAGCAAACGAACGAATGCACGACCATCCTGGTCGTCACAAACACGTCATACTGACTAAGGAAATATCATGCCCCGACCCATCCCTCTCGAACGTTATCGCAACATCGGTATCTCCGCGCATATCGATGCCGGTAAAACCACCACCACCGAGCGCATCCTGTTTTATACCGGGATGAGCCACAAGCTGGGTGAAGTACACGATGGCGCGGCAACCACTGACTGGATGGCGCAGGAGCAAGAGCGCGGGATCACCATTACCTCCGCGGCGGTTAGCTGCTTCTGGCCAGGCATGGACAGAGGCTATGAGCCGCACCGGATTAACATCATCGACACCCCGGGGCACGTGGATTTCACCATTGAGGTGGAACGTTCCATGCGCGTCCTCGACGGTGCCGTGATGGTGTATGACTCCGTGGGCGGCGTGCAGCCGCAGTCGGAAACCGTCTGGCGTCAGGCCAATAAATATCACGTACCGCGTCTGGCCTTCGTCAACAAAATGGACCGTCCGGGTGCCGACTTCTTCCGCGTCGTGCGGATGATGCAGGAACGCCTGAAGGCCAATCCGGTGCCGATTGTCATCCCGGTGGGTGCCGAAGATCACTTCACCGGCGTGGTGGATCTGATCAAAATGCGCACCATTCTGTGGGACGATGCGACGCAGGGTATGGTGTTTACCTATGCCCCCGTGCCTGAGGATTTAGCCAGTACCGCCCAGGAATGGCGGGAAAAAATGGTCTCTGCGGCGGCGGAAGCCAGCGATGAACTGATGGACAAGTACCTGGAAACCGGCGACCTGACGGAAGCGGAAATTATTAAAGGGCTGCGTATTCGCACTATCTCGGGCGAGATCCAGCCGATGCTCTGCGGCAGCGCGTTTAAAAACAAAGGGGTGCAGCGCATGCTCGATGCGGTGATCGAGCTGATGCCGTCGCCGCTGGACGTGCCGGCCATTGATGGCGTGGATGAAAAAGGGCAGCACGCGGAGCGTCACCCGAGCGATGATGAGCCGTTCTCGGCGCTGGCGTTCAAGCTGATGAGCGATCCGTACGTCGGGCAGCTAACCTTTATCCGCGTCTACTCTGGCGTGCTGCGTAAAGGCGACGCGGTGTATAACCCGGTGAAAGGGAAGAAAGAGCGCATCGGGCGAATCGTACTGATGCATGCCAACGATCGCCACGAGGTGGATGAACTGCGCGCCGGGGATATCGCGGCCTGCGTGGGGCTGAAAGACGTGACCACCGGCGACACGCTCACCGATCCGAACGCCGTCATTACGCTTGAGCGCATGGAGTTCCCGGACCCGGTGATCTCGCTGGCGATTGAGCCGAAAACCAAAGGCGATCAGGAGAAAATGGGCATCGCGCTGCAGCGTCTGGCGGCGGAAGATCCGTCTTTCCGCCTGCACACTGACGACGAGTCCGGTCAGACCATTATCTCCGGGATGGGTGAGCTACACCTCGAGATTATCGTCGATCGGATGAAGCGTGAGTTTGGCGTCGAGGCAAATATCGGTCGTCCGCAGGTGACCTACCGTGAAACCCTGCGTAAAACGGTGAAGGACATCGAAGGCAAATTTGTCCGACAGTCCGGCGGTAAAGGCCAGTACGGCCATGTGGTCCTGAGTCTGGAGCCGCTGGAGCCCGGAAGTGGTTTTAAATTTGAAGATGCCACCAAGGGCGGCGTGGTGCCGCGCGAGTATATCCCTTCCGTTGAGAAAGGGCTGCGGGAAGCGATGAACAGCGGTGTGCTGGCGGGCTATCCGGTCGTCGATGTCAAAGCGACGCTGACGTTTGGCTCGTATCACGACGTCGACTCCTCGGAGATGGCGTTCCGCATGGCGGCGATCCTCGGTTTTAAAGAGGGCGCCCGCAGGGCGGATCCGGCGATCCTTGAGCCGATCATGCACGTGGAGGTGGAAACACCGGAAGAGTACGCCGGTAACATCATGGGCGATCTCTCTTCCCGCCGCGGCATGGTGCAGGGGATGGCAGAGCAGTACGGCAGCCAGATTATCCGCGCCGATGTACCGCTGGCAGAGATGTTTGGTTATGCCACGACATTGCGCTCGATGTCCCAGGGACGCGCGACGTATACGATGGAGTTCCATCATTTTGCGGAAGCCCCGCGGAATGTTGCGGATGAGATTATTGCACGGCGTGCGAAGTAGTACGGTCACCCTCTCCCAATAGGGGGAGGGTTTTCTCAATCCAGCGCCTTCACCATCTTCCCGCTCGCCACAAACGTCCCGGCTCCAAGATGATGCAGGGTATTGAGCTTATCCCCGTCAAACTGCCAGCGTCCGGCAATAAACGCCCGCTCATCCGCTGCCGCTGAAACCACTTCACCAAACAGCGTGTCGTATTTCTCTGCCGCGGAGGTCACGGGTAATAACCGGCATTCCATCCACGCCAGGCATTTCTCTTCAATGACCGGCAGGCCGAGTTCCGGGCCATTCACGACCGGGATCCCGTAGCAGTTGAATTTGTCCTCGTCGCGCCCGCTGACGCTGCCCACCGCGTAAGTCCAGTTGGCCGCCGCCACGCCGGGGATGACGATGCCAAATTTCCCGCTGCGTTCGATCAGCTCACGTGACCAGGTACTTTTATCCACGACTATCGCGATGCGTGGCGGTTCAAACTCAACTGGCATGGACCATGCGGCGGCCATTACGTTGCGTCTGTCTATCGCTTCATCACGACTGGTAATCAGCACGGTAGGGCCGTGGTTCAGCAGGCGGCTGGCATGACGTAATTCAACAGGGCGAAAGTGGCTCATAGGATCTCCTCATCTGTAACGATGAGTATGACGAAAAAGCACGTAAATCAAAGTGAGCGCGTAGAATTAGTTTATAAACACAGCATCACTATCAAAGGAAACTGATATATGTCCCCCTTTCTGACCGCCTATTTCGCCCGCATCGGCTGGAAGCAACCGGCTTCTGCTGATATAGACACCCTGCGCGCACTGCATTTACATCACAACTGCGCGATCCCGTTTGAGAATATCGATGTCGTCCTGCCGCGCGAAATTCATCTCGAAGACCAGTGTCTGGTCGACAAATTGCTGACCGCCCGTCGTGGGGGATACTGCTTTGAGCAAAACGGCCTGTTTGAGCGGGTATTGCGTGACGTCGGGTTTACCGTGCGCAGCGTATTGGGGCGCGTGGTATTAGCGAGCCCGCCGCAAATGCCGCCGCGCACGCACCGCCTGCTGCTGGTGGAGCTCAACGGTGAGCGCTGGATTGCGGACGTGGGGTTTGGCGGCCAGACGCTGACGGCGCCAATTCGTCTGCTTGCCAACGAGGAGCAGGGGACGCCACACGGTATGTACCGGCTGCTGAGCGAAGGCAACGACTGGGTGCTGCAGTTCCGCCACCACGAGCACTGGCAGTCGATGTACCACTTTGACCTGACGACGCAGTATTTCAGCGATTACGTGATGGGAAATTTCTGGTCGGCGCACTGGCCGCAGTCGCATTTCCGCCATCATCTGCTGATGTGCCGCCATCTGCCGGACGGCGGCAAGCTGACGCTGACCAACTTCAACTTTACCCACTGGCAGAACGGTCATGTGGAGGAGCAGATCCATTTGCCGGATGCGGAGGCGCTGTATAAGCTGCTGCAGGAGCGGTTTGGCCTGGGCGTTGATGACCCGAAGCACGGCTTTACCCTGGCCGAGCTGACGGCGGTGATGGCGGGCTTTGATACACATCCGCAGGCCGGGAAATAGCCCGGTGGCGGCTACGCCTTACCGGGCCTACGGGTGACCGAACACAGGCCGCCACCCGGCAGGTTAGTTTAAACATCGTCAAAGGCATGCTGATATGGAAATCTTGTTGCGGAATAAATTCAGTTCAGTGGGAATGTTACTCGGGGTTATTGCACTGCTTCTCTCATTAGTGCAGTTCACCTTTGGTCCTTTTTCGACAAAATCGACGACCCTTGAAATTGTTGTGGCTGAAAAGGTTTCGGCGGTAAAAAAAGGGATCATTGCTGGCATAAAGGGAGAACAGCCGACCGTTGAGGCAAAAAAGAAAGCGGTCGATATCGACAGCATTCTTATCAATAGCGGAATAATTTTATCCGTTGTGGCATTAGGGCTTGCCTTCACGGCTGGGATGCGCAAAGAGAACAGATGGGGGGTGAGTGGTGCACTGTTTTTTTCCGGGGCCACGCTCGCTTTTCATGCGGCGTTACTGGCTTTTGGTCTGATTGTCGCAGTGTTGCTTCTGCTGTTGGTTATTTCAGTCGTCAGCGGAAGTACTTTGTTCTGACATTGCGGCCCGGTGGCGTCTACACCTGACCGGGCCTACATGCGTGTGAACGTAGGTCGGGTAAGGCGTAGCCGCCACCCGACAAATCAACGGCGCGATCTCACCACCTGATACCGCCGCGTAAAGTACTCAAACGGCGCGCTCCACACGTGCACCAGGCGGGTGAAGGGGAAGATGAGGAAGATCGTCATCCCCAACACCAGATGCACGCGGAAGATCGGCGCCACGCCGCTCAGCATTTCTGATGAACCGCCCTTAAACGTCACGATCCCCTGCGCCCAGCCCACCAGCTTCATCATCTCGCTTCCGTCAGGATATTGCGCGGAGAAAGGAATGGTTGAAAGCCCGAGGATGCACTGTATCAGCAGGATACTCATAATGATGATATCCGGCGTGGTGGAGGTGGCACGCACCCGCTGGTTGAACAAGCGGCGAATCAGCAGCATCGACCCGCCAATCAGCGTCAGCACGCCGCAAATTCCGCCCGCAATCATGGCCAGCTGCTGCTTAACCGCGACGGGTAAAAACCAGGCGTACATCCAGTGCGGGGTTAACATGCCGAACAGGTGCCCGAAAAAAATCCCCAGGATCCCGATATGAAACAGGTTAGAACCCCAGTTCATCCCGCGCTTGCTGAGCATCTGGCTTGACGAGGCGCGCCAGGTGTACTGTCCGTAGTCGTAGCGCAACCAGCTACCGAGGAAAAAGACGGTGGCGCAGATGTACGGATAAATGTCATAGAAAAACACGTTCAGGTAGTGTGTCATTTTGGGCCTCCGGCGCTGACGTCCACGTACTGCGGCGCGACGTCCTGGCTAAAGCGTCGTTGATATTGCTGCATCGGCGAGCTGTCGCACGATGTGGCGTTGTCTTCGATAAACTTCACCTGTTCCTCTTCCCACACGGCGTCCAGCGCCTGGCGGGTATCATCCCGTTTTTCACCGGACACCTGTTTCGCCACGCTGTCGCTGGAGAGCCGTGTGCCCGCCAGCGCCAGCAGGGCGTCAAACAGCTGATAGTGCGCCACGCCTCGCTGTTTCAGGCGGCCGCCAATCAGCGCCAGAATTGGTGCGACGTTTTGCAGCCCGTCACGCGCTTCGTCATCGGATACGATGCTCAGGTATTCCAGGTAGAGCGGCAGGTAGTCCGGCAGCTCGCGGCAGTCCAGCTCAAGACCCGCTTTCTCATACTGGCTCATCAGGTCGACCATCGCCTGGCCGCGATCGCGGGACTCGGCGTGAACGTGCTCGAACAGCAGCAGCGACGTCGCGCGACCGCGCTCAAACACCTCACACCATTCGGCCTGTTTATCCAGCAGCGGGGCGCTCAGGTGCTGCCGGGCAAACGGCAGCAGCAAGGGCGCGTCCTGCGCAATTAACGAAAGCGCTTCATCACGGTTTTCCCACAGGGTCTCATCGGGATACTCGATCAGCAGCGCGATGATTTTGAGGATCTGCATTACTCTCCCTCCCCGTGTTCGCGCACCTCGGTGATGTTGATCGCGTCGATGCGGCTGCTGTTGAAGAGGTTGAATTTCGTATCGGAGCCGTGGCAGCCGTCGCCGAAGGTGAAGCCGCAGCCGTTTTTCTCCGGAAAAGCGTCGCGCGCCATTTCGCGGTGGCTGGTCGGGATCACGAAGCGGTCTTCGTAGTTGGCAATCGCCAGATAGCGGTACATCTCCTCAACCTGCGCTTCGGTCAGGCCGACCTCTTCAATGGCGCGGGTATCGGTCACGCCTTCCACGGTCTGGGAACGCTTGTAGTGACGCATTGCCATCATGCGCTTCAGCGCGCGCAGCACCGGGCCGGTATCGCCCGCGCTGAGCATGTTCGCCAGATACTGCACCGGAATGCGCAGGCTTTCGACTGCGGGAAGAACGCCGTCGCTCTGCGGCAGGCCGCCCGCATCCGCGTAGGACTGAATCGGCGACAGCGGCGGCACGTACCAGACCATCGGCAGGGTGCGGTATTCCGGGTGCAGCGGCAGAGCCAGCTTCCAGTCCATCGCCATTTTATAGACCGGGGAACGCTGGGCGGCGTCAATCACGTTCTGCGGAATACCCTGCTTCAGCGCTTCCTCAATCACCGCCGGATCGTTCGGGTTGAGGAACACGTCGCACTGGCGTTCGTACAGATCGGTTTCATGCTCTGTGCTGGCCGCCTCTTCAATACGGTCCGCGTCATACAGCAGCACGCCGAGATAGCGGATGCGCCCGACGCAGGTTTCCGAGCAGACGGTCGGCTGGCCGGACTCAATGCGCGGGTAGCAGAAGATGCATTTTTCAGACTTGCCGCTCTTCCAGTTGAAGTAGATTTTCTTGTACGGACAGCCGCTGATGCACAGGCGCCAGCCGCGGCATTTGTCCTGGTCGATCAGCACAATGCCGTCCTCTTCGCGCTTGTAGATGGCGCCGCTCGGGCAGGTGGCGACGCAGCTCGGGTTGAGACAGTGCTCGCACAGGCGCGGCAGATACATCATGAAGGTGTTTTCGAACTGGCCGTACATCTCTTTCTGGATCTTCTGGAAGTTGCGGTCGCGGGCGCGTTTTTCGAACTCGCCCCCCAGCAGCTCCTCCCAGTTGGGGCCCCAGACGATTTTGTCCATGCGCTTGCCGTCAATCAGCGAGCGCGGGCGGGCAGTAGGGAGATGATCCCCCTCCGGCGCGCGGTGCAGATCCTGATAGTCAAAGGTAAAGGGCTCATAGTAATCGTCAATCTGCGGCAGGACGGGGTTAGCGAAAATCTTCGACAGCACGCCCATCTTGCCGCCGAGACGCGGCGTCAGCTTGCCGTGAATGCCGCGGATCCAGCCGCCTTGCCACTCCTCCTGATCTTCCCAGTTTTTCGGGTAGCCGATGCCCGGTTTGGTTTCGACGTTGTTAAACCACGCATATTCCATCCCTTCACGCCCGGTCCAGACGTTCTTGCAGGTGACCGAGCAGGTGTGGCAGCCGATGCATTTATCGAGATTCAGAACCATGCCAACCTGTGAGCGTATTTTCATTTTTTCGCCTCCTGGACCTGATCCCGACCTTCGCCGTCCAGCCAGTTAATGTTTTTCATTTTGCGGATCATGATGAACTCGTCGCGGTTGGAGCCGACGGTGCCGTAGTAGTTGAAGCTGTACGCCAGCTGGGCGTAGCCGCCGATCATGTGCGTCGGTTTCGGGCAGACGCGGGTCACCGAGTTGTGGATCCCGCCGCGCCGTCCAGTCACCTCGGAACCCGGAATGTTCAGGATGCGCTCCTGGGCGTGGTACATCATGGTCATGCCCGGCGGCACGCGCTGGCTGACCACCGCGCGGGCGGTGAGGGCGCCGTTGGCGTTGAAGGCCTCGATCCAGTCGTTGTCCTCAATGCCCAGCTCGCGGGCGTCGGTTTCGCTGATCCAGACAATCGGCCCGCCGCGCGACAGGGTCTGCATCAGCAGGTTTTCGCTGTAGGTGGAGTGAATGCCCCATTTCTGGTGCGGCGTCAGGAAGTTGA
The DNA here is from genome assembly GCF_001807145.1 of Enterobacter sp. HMSC16D10. NCBI lineage: Bacteria > Pseudomonadati > Pseudomonadota > Gammaproteobacteria > Enterobacterales > Enterobacteriaceae > Enterobacter > Enterobacter sp. HMSC16D10. Next base: position 104,066 of record NZ_KV787849.1, on the reverse strand, counting down.
GCGCTTTTTCCGGGAAGCCGTTCGGCGGGATCTCGCGCATATGGGTGACGCTGCGGGTGTCAATCGGTGGACGATAGGCCACCAGGCTCTCACCGAAGGCGCGCATCCAGGGGTGATCCTGATACAGCTGCTGGCGGCCGGAAAGGGTACGCCACGGGAGCAGCTCGTGAACGTTGGTATAGCCCGCGTTATAGGAGACGTGCTCGCTCTCCAGGCCGGACCAGGTCGGGCTGGAGATGATTTTACGCGGCTGCGCCTGGATATCGCGGAAGCGGATCTTCTCATCTTCCTTGTTCAGCGCCAGATGGGTGTGATCGCGCCCGGTCAGCTCGCCAAGCGCTTCCCAGGCCTTCACCGCCACCTGGCCGTTGGTTTCCGGCGCAAGGGCGAGGATCACCTCTGAAGCGTCAATGGCAGTTTCAATGCGCGGGCGGCCTTTCGCCGGGCCGTCGAGCTTGACGTAGTTGAGCTTGCCGAGGAAATCGACCTCGCTCTGCGTGTTCCACGATATGCCTTTTCCGCCGTTGCCGAGTGTGTCCATCAGCGGGCCGAGGGCGGTGAAGCGTTCGTAAGTTTCCGGGTAGTTCCGCTCGACGACCGCGATGTTCGGCGCCGTTTTCCCGGGGATCAGATCGCATTCCCCTTTGCGCCAGTCCTGAATATCAAACGGCTGCGACAGTTCCGCCGGGGAGTCGTGCTGTAACGGCTGCAACACCACGTCGGTTTCGGTGCCCAGGTGGCCGACGCAGACCTCGGAGAAGACGTTGGCAATGCCCTTGTAGATCTCCCAGTCGCTGCGCGATTCCCACGCCGGGTCGACGGCGGCAGAGAGCGGGTGAATAAACGGGTGCATGTCCGAGGTATTCATATCGTCTTTTTCATACCAGGTGGCGGTCGGCAGGACGATATCCGAGAACAGGCAGGTGCTGGACATGCGGAAGTCGAGCGTTACCAGCAGGTCCAGCTTGCCCTCGATGGCGGCGGTCTGCCACTCCACTTCCTCAGGCTTCACGTCGTCGGTTGAGCCTAAATCCTCGCCCTGAATCCCGCTCTCGGTGCCGAGCAGGTATTTCAGCATGTACTCATGGCCTTTCCCGGACGAGCCGAGCAGGTTAGAGCGCCAGACGAACAGGTTGCGCGGGTGGTTCTTACCGTTGTCCGGCTGCTCGCAGGCGAAGCGGATATCGCCCGATTTTAACGCCTGAACGGTGTACTCCTGCGGCGTCATGCCCGCCGCGTCCGCGCGGGCCTTTATGTGCAGCGGGTTGAGGTTGAGCTGCGGCGCCGACGGCAGCCAGCCCATGCGCTCGGCGCGGACGTTGAAATCAATCAGGTGGCCGGTGAACCTCGAGGCGTCCGCCAGCGGAGAGAGCAGCTCCTGCGCGGTCAGCTTCTCGTAGCGCCACTGGCTGGCGTGGTTGTAGAAGAAGGAGGTGCTGTTCATCTGGCGCGGCGGACGGTTCCAGTCCAGCGCGAAGGCCAGCGGCAGCCAGCCGGTTTGCGGGCGCAGCTTCTCCTGGCCGACATAGTGCGACCAGCCGCCGCCGCTCTGCCCGACGCAGCCGCAGAAGACCAGCATGTTGATCATCCCGCGGTAGTTCATGTCCATGTGGTACCAGTGGTTCACCCCTGCACCGAGAATGATCATCGACCGGCCGTGGGTTTTGTGCGCCGTGTCGGCAAACTCGCGGGCGATTTTTTCAATCAGCCTGGCGGGCACGCCGGTGATCTGCTCGCCCCAGGCGGGGGTATAGGCTTTGACCTGGTCATAGCTCTCTGCGGCGTTGCTGTCCTCCAGACCGCGATCGAGACCGTAGTTCGCCAGCACCAGATCGTAAACGCTGACCACGCGCTTCTCGCTGCCGTCGGCAAGCGTCAGGGTTTTGCTCGGCACGCGGCGCGTCAGCACCGGATCCTGCTTCACGCTGCGGAAATGCGGGTTCTCGTTGCCGCCAAAGTAGGGGAAGGCGACATCGGCCACGCTGTCGTGGGTAATGAGCAGCGACAGCGTCAGTTCGGTGTCGTGGCCCGCAGCCTGTGGCTCCAGGTTCCATTTGCCTTTTTCTCCCCAACGGAAGCCGATGGAGCCGTTTGGTACTACCAGATTTCCGGCAATATCAAAGGCGACGGTCTTCCACTCCGGGTTATTGGCTTCCCCCAGCCCGTCGACAAGGTCCGAGGCGCGCAGCATACGTCCCGGCACCACGCGACCGTCTTCCTGCTCGTCCAACAGCACCAGCATCGGCATGTCGGTATAGCGGCGGCAGTAGTTAAGGAAGTAGTCGCTCGGGTTATCGAGGTGAAATTCTTTGAGGATCACGTGGCCCATCGCCATGGCGAGGGCGCTGTCGGTGCCCTGTTTGGGGGACAGCCACTGGTCGCTCAGCTTCGCGACTTCCGAGAAGTCCGGCGTGATGGCGACGGTTTTGGTGCCCTTGTAGCGCACCTCGGTGAAGAAATGGGCGTCCGGGGTTCGGGTCTGCGGCACGTTCGAGCCCCAGGCGATGATGTAGCTGGAGTTGTACCAGTCGGCGGACTCCGGCACGTCGGTCTGCTCGCCCCAGGTCATCGGCGACGCCGGCGGCAGGTCGCAGTACCAGTCGTAGAAGCTCAGGCAGGTACCGCCCAGCAGGGAAAGATAGCGCGTGCCGGCGGCGTAGGAGACCATCGACATCGCCGGAATAGGGGAAAAACCGGCCACGCGGTCCGGACCATAGTTTTTGATGGTCCAGACGTTGGCGGCGGCAATCAGCTGGTTCAGCTCTTTCCAGTTCGAGCGGATAAACCCGCCTTTACCCCGCGCCTTCCTGTAGCTTTGCGCCTTTTGCGGATCGCTCTGGATGGCGTCCCAGGCCAGCACCGGATCGGTATGCTGCGCCAGCGCCTCGCGCCAGAGCTCAATCAGCCTGCGGCGCACCAGCGGGTATTTAAGACGGTTGGCGCTATAGAGATACCACGAGTAGCTTGCGCCACGCGGGCAGCCGCGCGGTTCGTGGTTGGGCAGGTCAGGGCGGGTGCGTGGGTAATCGGTCTGCTGGGTTTCCCAGGTCACGAGGCCGTTTTTAACGTAAATCTTCCAGCTGCAGGAGCCGGTACAGTTCACGCCGTGGGTGGAGCGCACGATCTTGTCGAACTGCCAGCGCTGGCGGTAGCCGTCCTCCCAGTCGCGGTTGGTGTTATATACCTGCCCGTGCCCGTTGGCGAAGCTGTCCCCCTTTGTTTTGAAATAACGAAAGCGATCCAACAGTTTGCTCATGACATTTCTCCTGCTTCGGACGTGTAGTTATTCTTGTTTTGCGGATTTGCGGCCATACACCAGCCAGGTAACGAGCACGCAGACGATGTAAAACACGAGGAACACCTTCATGGCGCCGACCGGCGATCCGGTCATTGCCAGCGAGGTGCCAAAGGCTTTGGGAATGAAGAACCCGCCAACGGCGCCGATAGCGGAGATAAAGCCCAGCGCGGCGGCGGTCTCTGTCACCGCTTCGTGCTGCGCCTGCTCGTCCGTGCCGCCCTGTTTTTTGACGCGGTTGAGCGTGATTTGGCGGAAAATAATCGCGATCATCTGGAAGGTCGATCCGCTGCCGAGCCCGGCGGTGAGGAACAGCCCCATAAAGACCAGGTAGAACGCGACGAAGCTGCCGGAGCCAGAGCCGGGCAGCGTCAGGAAGATCAGGGCGCTGAAGAGGGCCATAAAGACGAAGTTAATCAGCGTGACCCGCACGCCGCCCAGTTTGTCAGAGATCATCCCGCCCGCTGATCGCGCCAGCGCACCGATTAGAGGGCCAAAGAAGGCGAGGTGCAGAATGTTGACGTCCGGAAACTGGGTTTTTGACAGCATGGCAAAGCCCGCCGAGAAGCCGATAAACGAGCCGAAGGTCGCCAGATAGAGCAGGCTCAGCAGCCAGAGGTGAAAGCGCTTCAGCACCGGGAGCTGGCTGGCGATAGAGGCCTTGGAGCTGGCGATATCGTTCATGCCAAAGAAGGCCGCAAGGGTGGCCAGCAGCAGCAGCGGCGCCCAGATCCAGGCCGCATTGGCCAGCCACAGGGTGGAACCGTCATCCTGCGGTACGCCCTCCACGCCCAGGAAGGTAAACATCGGCAGGAAGATCACCAGCGGCGCGACCAGCTGCATCACGCTGACGCCCAGGTTGCCGAGCCCGCCGTTAATACCGAGCGCGCTACCCTGTTTTGCCTTGGGGAAGAAGAAGCTGATGTTGCCCATGCTGGAGGCAAAGTTGGCGCCTGCAAAGCCGCAGAGCAGGGCAATCACGATAAAGATCCAGTAAGGCGTCGCGGTGTTCTGGATGGCAATCCCCAGCCAGACGCAGGGAATGATCAGGATGACGGTACTCAATACCGTCCAGTATCGTCCGCCAAATATGGGTACCATAAACGAATAGGGGACGCGCAATATCGCGCCGGAGAGAGAAGGTAATGCCGTTAGCATAAAAAGTTGATCGGTGGTGAAATTAAATCCGACTTTATTCAGATTGACGGCAATGGCGCTAAATAACATCCAGACGCAAAACGCTAACAGCAAACAGGCGACAGAAATCCACAGGTTTCTTCGCGCGATATGTTTTCCTTTGTTTTCCCAAAATTGCACATTTTCCGGTTTCCAGTTACTTAACAGATGCGGATTACTCTTCTCACTTTGTTGTGACATATCACCCTCTTGCTCGCCAGAATGAAGAGAAAACAAATGAAAACAGTTAGATAGATGTGAGTGCGCTGGTTGTTTTATTGGATGTTTTGGATACAACTGAAAGGATAGATAAAAAAGCGAACCCCTGAGATTCGAAAGGAAATATGGGTTCGCTTAATGTGTTACTAATTGTAAAACTCGCGGTAAATAATACTCCGTTGGGAGTATTAACCCAATTCGAGGGAGATAAGTTTATCGAGATGCTTATTAAACGCCGCATCGTCCATTTCGGGCATATTTAAAATCGTGATCCCATCAAGCCCACAAACCAGCCCGATCAATCGCCAGGCAATATTTTCCGCGCGATCGGTAAGCGTAAAGGCGTTGGCCTCCGCCCCGGCGCGGATAATTGCCACGGTCTCCTGATGCCACATCTCCATGGTCAGGGCGTAAGCCGCGTTGATTTCAGGATCCCGGCTGGCGAGAATTTGAGCTTCCCGCCAGAGGCGAATGTAAGGCTCAAGCCCGCCGTCGTCACTGCCGAGCATGCTGTGCAGCCGTTCCCGCCAGCTGGCGTTTTCACCCACCACGTCGGCATCCAGCAGCTCGCGGATCACGCGCACAAAGGCCAGCGATTTTAGCTCGCCGCCGGAGGCGAAGTGGTGGTGGACCTGTCCTGTCGCGACGCCCGCTTCAGCGGCAATTCGCCGTACCGTCATGGCTGCCAGCCCCTCGGCCAGCGCTACGCGCATTGCGGCCTGCAGGATCGCTTCCCGTCTCTCTTCCTTGCTCAAATATTGCATTTTTTCACTACTCTCAATAGGAATGAAACGAGTGTAACAAAAAGCTGGACACGCGTTCAACTTCACGTAGGATCGCAATCTGGACATGTGTCCAGGTTTGAGATGAAAAGGAAATTTATGTTTCGTCAGTGGTTAGCGTTAGTGATTATCGTGCTGGTGTATATCCCGGTGGCGATTGACGCGACGGTGCTGCACGTAGCGGCGCCGACATTGAGCATGACGCTGGGCGCCAGCGGCAATGAACTATTGTGGATCATCGATATTTACTCGCTGGTGATGGCGGGAATGGTGCTGCCGATGGGCGCCCTGGGTGACCGCATCGGTTTTAAACGGTTGTTGATGATCGGCAGCACGCTGTTTGGCCTGTCATCGCTGGCGGCAGCGTTTGCCCCCTCAGCAGGGTGGCTGATCGCGGCGCGCGCCTCGCTGGCGATTGGTGCGGCCATGATCATTCCTGCCACTCTGGCGGGGATCCGCACGCTCTTTACCGACGCGAAAGATCGCAACATCGCGCTCGGCGTCTGGGCGGCGGTCGGTTCCGGCGGGGCAGCATTTGGCCCGCTGATTGGCGGTATGCTGCTGGAGCATTTTTACTGGGGATCGGTGTTTTTGATCAACGTACCGATTGTGCTGGTGGTGGTGTCGCTGGCCGCGCGTTTTGTCCCCCGTCAGCAGGGCCGACCAGAGCAGCCGCTGAATATCAGCCATGCCATCATGCTGATTGTGGCGATTTTGCTGCTGGTCTACAGCGCCAAAACCGCGCTTAAGGGCGCTCTGGCGCCGTGGCTGGTGGTGTGTACCCTGCTGACGGGTGCCGTGATGCTGTTTATTTTTGTGCGCATCCAGCTGCGCGCCCGCGTGCCGATGATCGACATGCGCCTGTTCTGTCACCGCATCATTTTAAGCGGCGTGGTAATGGCGATGACGGCGATGATCGCCCTGGTGGGCTTTGAATTGCTGATGGCGCAGGAGCTGCAGTTTGTCCATGGCTTTACGCCGTTCGAGGCGGGCATGTTTATGCTGCCGGTAATGGTGGCCAGCGGGTTCAGCGGACCGATTGCCGGTGTGCTGGTGGGCCGTCTGGGGCTACGCATTGTCGCTGCGGGTGGCATGGGGCTGAGCGCGGTCAGCTTTATCGGCCTGTCGACGCTCGACTTCAGCACGCAGCAGTGGCAGGCGTGGGGGCTGATGGTGCTGCTCGGCTTCAGTGCCGCCAGCGCGCTGCTGGCCTCGACCTCGGCCATTATGGCGGCCGCGCCGAAAGAGAAGGCGGCTGCCGCCGGAGCCATTGAAACCATGTCCTATGAGCTGGGGGCCGGGCTGGGGATCGCCATTTTTGGCCTGCTGTTGACCCGCAGCTTCTCGGCGTCGATTGCGCTGCCGCAGGGGCTGCATGCCTCGCTCGTCGATAAAGCCTCGTCATCGATTGGTGAAGCGATGAAGGTGGCGCAGGAACTGACGCCGTCCCTCGCGGAGCCGGTGATTGAGGCGGCGAAAAGTGCGTTTATTACTTCCCACAGCGTGGCGCTGGGGAGTGCGGGCGGAATGCTGCTGTTGCTGGCAGTGGGGATCTGGTTCAGCCTGGCGAAGGTGCCGAAGGGGTAAAACACGCCCGGTGGCGCTGCGCTTACCGGGCCTACGGG
>NZ_KV787849.1:0-96949 GCF_001807145.1 Enterobacter sp. HMSC16D10 | reverse complement strand
GCCCGGTGGCGCTGCGCTTACCGGGCCTACGGGCGCGGTTGTCCGAGCCGCGCCACCCGGTTTATTTTTCCTGGGCCGCGGCCAACACGCTGTACAACAGCACGTTCGCCCCTTTTTCCGACCACTCCGGCAGGATCCTTTCCGCTTCGTTATGGCTGATGCCCTTCACGCAGGGGATAAAAATCATGCTGGCAGGGGCAATTTTGCTCACATAGCAGGCGTCGTGTCCCGCGCCGGAGACCATCGGTTTCGCCGAGTAGCCCAGTTCCGCTACGGCCTTCTCCGTGCGGGCCAGACATTCGGCATCAAACGCGATGGGCGCGTAGTCAAAGATGCGCTCAACGGCAGCCGCCACCCCGCGCAGGCTCAGGCTTTCAGCCACCTTATGCAGCGCCGCCTCCATGGCTTCCAGCGCCGTCTGCGCCGGATGGCGAAACTCCACGCTGCAGACCACCCGAGACGGCACGACGTTGCGCGAGTTTGGCGTAACCTGCGCCATACCGATCGTCGCCCGTCCGTCCGGCGCATGCCGATAGCCAATCTCCTCCACCTTCAGCGCCAGCTCCGCGAAGGCGGTCAGCGCGTCGCGGCGGCTGTGCATCGGCGTCGTTCCTGCATGGGCGGCAAATCCGTCCAGCGTCAGGGTGAACCAGCGCTGGCCCATTGCCGCGCGGACGAGCCCGATATCCAGACCTTCGTCCTCCAGAATCGGGCCCTGCTCGATGTGCAGCTCGTAGCAGGCGTGAACCGGAAACGCGCGGGCAGGGGCTTCACCCCGGTAGCCGATGCTTTCCAGGGCTTCACCCACGGTGATACCGTTGCTATCCGCGCGGGCATGGGCGTACGCTTCGCTAAATTGCCCCGTCCAGACCCCTGAAGAGAGCATGGCTGGCGCGAAGCGCGCGCCTTCTTCGTTGGTCCAGTTGACCAGCACAACGTCACGTTCTGTCTCAATGTGATGGTCGTTGAGGGTTCGCAGCAGCTCCAGCCCGGCCAGCACGCCGTAAACCCCGTCGTAGTTCCCCCCCAGCGGCTGCGTATCCACGTGCGAACCGGTCATGACCGGGGCAAGCTGCGGATTTTTCCCCGCACGACGGATAAACATATTGCCCATGCTGTCGACGTCACAGGTAAAACCGGCGTCCAGCGCCCAGTCGCGAAGCAGATGACGCGCAACGCGATCTTCCTCGCTCAGTGCCAGACGGGTGACGCCACCGGCGGGCGTGCCGCCGATCTGCGCCATCATCTCAAGCGTTGACCACAGCCGTTCGGCGTTGACGCGGATCATGGCTTGTCCTTACTGCTGCGGTAGCGGAAATCACAGCACGCGCCGCCCTGCATAATGGTGGTGGTGCGGGTTAGCTCTACGTCGGGCGCATAGCCCACGATGAATTTTTCATCGCGCGCGCAGGAGAGCAGGTGACCAATTTCGCCCAGCCCCATCTCGTGGTACATCTCCGCGTAGCGACAGCGGGTCACGTTGTAGTTGTACTGCTGGTCGTCGGCGTCGATCACCTTCACGTCCAGGGCGTTATCTTTCTCCCACAGATACTGCAGGGCGATAAAGCTCTTGATGTTTGCGCCGTTGGGTTCTTTGCTGGCAAACCCTTTGCCAGCGTCAATCGCGGCCTGCTCAATGGCCTCACCAATCACCGCCTGGGCGCGGGCTTTCCCTATCTCGCGCACCAGGATTTCATAAATTGGCTTAATAATTTCGGCTTCAATTTTGCGGCGGGCGAGAATGCCCAGCTCGTTATTATCACTCATCACATTGCCTCGCTGCGTTACTTCGCTTTTGCGCCGCCCAGCACGGTCTGCGGCTGCCATTTGCCGTCGACAACCTTATAGACCGTGAACGACGGCGATTTCAGGTTGCCCTCTTTATCAAACGCGATCTGTCCGGTAACGCCGGAATAGCTGATGGCGCGCAGGGCGGGCAGATAGTCGGACGGCTCAACGGAGTCTGCTTTTTCCATCGCCGCCACCAGCACGCGGGTGGCGTCATAGGCGAACGGGGCGTGCAGTTCGATATGGGTGTGGTAGCGGGACTGGTACGCCTGCTCGAACGCTTTACCACCCGGCATCTGGTCAACGGGCAGACCCGGCTCCAGCGCCACAACGCCTTCGCCTTCTTTCTGCGCCAGCTTGAGGAACGTCTGGCTGACGAATCCGCCTGCGCCCATCAGCGTGGCGTTCATGCCCAGCTGTTTGATGCGGCGCGCCAGCGGTGCGGCCTGGCTGTCGACGCCGCCGAAGAAGATCAGATCGGCGTTTTTACTGCGGATGGCGGTCAGTACGGCGCTGAAATCGACCGTTTTGTCATCCACGTACTGACGATCGACAATTTTCACGCCCTGCGCTTCCAGCGATTTAATAAACTGGTCTGCCAGACCCTGACCGAAGGCGGTACGGTCGTCGATCACCGCAATGCGTTTGGCTTTCAGGGTGTTAACCGCGTACTGACCGGCGAGCTGACCGCCGTCATCGTCGTGGCCCATCACGCGGAAGCTGGTGTCAAAACCCTGTTGGGTATAGGCATGACCGGTTGCGACCGGCGCCACCTGGGCGATACCCGCATCGTGATAAATGCGGGCCGCCGGAATGCTGGTGCCGGTATTCCAGTGACCGACCACGCCCGCCACGCCGCTATCCACCAGACGCTGCGCGACGGCTACGGCGGTGCGCGGGTCGGACTGATCGTCTTCGGACTGCAGTTTGAAGGTCACCGCTTTGCCGCCGATGGTCGGGTGCTGCTTGTTAATGTCGTCAATGGCCAGCTGCGCGCCGTTCTCCAGATCTTTCCCGATACGGGCAGACGGGCCGGTCAGCGGGCCTGCCAGACCGATGACCACGGTTTCACCGTCAGCGGCCCACGCGGACGTTGAGGCAAAACCACCGAGCAGAATAGCGGCGCTGAGCGCGCTGATTTTTACTGTTTTCATTGTATTTCCCTGATGTTGGCTGGTGTGGTTAAACGGGCATTTCGCCCAAATAAATCTGTGCAATCTGGTCGTCGTTGAGCAGCGCTGTCGATTCGCCATGATGAACAATGCTGCCGCTGTCCATCACCCACGCGCTGTCGGTCACCTCCAGCGCGAGCCGGGCGTTTTGTTCGATAAGCAGCAGGGCGACGCCGCGCTCGCGCAGCCCGGCAATAACGGCAAAAATGTTCTCGACCATCTTCGGGGCAAGGCCCATTGACGGCTCGTCGAGGATCAGCAGGCGCGGGCGGCTGAGCAGGGCGCGGTTAAGGGCCAGCAGCTGTTGCTCACCGCCGGACAGCAGCCCGGCAAGCTGATGCTGGCGTTCGCCCAGACGCGGGAAGCGCTCGAAAATTTCGTTCATCTCGCGCCTGACGGTGACAGTGTCACGCCTGAGCCAGGCTCCCATCTGCAGGTTTTCCAGTACCGTCATGCGGGAGAAGATCCCGCGGCCCTCCGGGACCATCACCAGCCCGTCGCGAAGCAGGGTCTCCGGACTCTGTTTGCGTACCGCTTTACCGCTGAAGTCAATGCTGCCGCTAAAGCTTTCCAGCCCGGTAATGGCGCGCACGGTGGAACTTTTCCCCGCGCCGTTAGCGCCGATCAGCGTAGCCTGTTCGCCCTCGCGCAGGGTAAAGGAGACATCGCGTACGGCCTGAATGCCGCCGTAATGCACGTCCAGACGTTCTACCTTCAGTAATTCAGACATGAGCGTGACCTCCAAGCCAGGCGGCGACCACTGCCGGGTCGCGCCGCACGCTTTCCGGCGTGCCGCTGGCGAGCGTTTTTCCGTAATCAAGGACCGTCAGGCGATCGCAGATGCCCATCACCAGCTTGACGTCATGCTCAATCATCAGCAGGGTTTTGCCGTCATCGCGGATGCGGATGAGCAGCTCGCCGAGCGCCACTTTTTCCGCCGCGTTCATCCCGGCAGCGGGTTCATCCAGCGCCAGCAGCAGCGGATCCGTTGCCAGCGCGCGGGCGATTTCAAGCCGACGCTGATGGCCATAGGCCAGGTCGCAGGCGCGATAGTGGGCGAACTGCGCAATGCCGGTATAGTCCAGCCAGTGCCAGGCCAGTTCGCGGGTCTGCTTCTCTTCCTCGCGGGCGCGTTTGTGGCGGCTCAGCGCGGCCCACAGGCCGTTACGGGTGCGCACGTGGCGGCCCACCATCACGTTTTCCAGCACCGACATGTCGTTGAAGAGGCGCACGTTCTGGAAGGTGCGCGCAATCCCGGCGGCGGTCACTTTCTCTATCTGCTTCGGGAAGTAGGGCTTATCGGCAATCGAAAATTCGCCGCTGTCCGCCGGATAAAGCCCGGTGATCAGGTTAAAGCAGGTGGTTTTTCCCGCGCCGTTGGGGCCGATCAGCCCGTAGATCTCGCCTCTGTTCACGGTAATCGAAACGTCATCCACGGCAGTCAGCCCGCCGAAGCGTTTTCTCATGTTGCGTACGGTTAACAGACTCATGCCTTCACCTCCTTGTGGCGTACCGGCCAGATGCCGGACGGGCGCACCAGCATCACCAGCACCAGTGCCAGACCGTAAAACAGCTGTCGCAACACTTCAGGATCAATCAGCACCGTACCGAACAGCGCCTGCTGCACCGGCGCTGCCTGGCTGCGCAGCAGTTCCGGCAGGGCGGTAAGCAGTACCGCGCCCAGGATCACGCCCGGAATGTGCCCCATACCGCCCAGCACCACCATCGCCAGTACGGCAATCGATTCCTGTAAGGTGAAGGATTCCGGGGAGACAAAGCCCTGAAACGCGCCGAAAAGCGCACCCGCTACGCCGCCAAAGGAGGCGCCCATCGCAAAGGCGAGCAGCTTATAGTTACGCACGTTGATGCCCATCGCACGGGCCACATCTTCATCCTCGCGGATGGCGTGCCAGGCGCGGCCGATACGGGAATGCTGCAGGCGCAGGCAGACGAAGACGATCGTGATAATCACCAGCATCAGCAGGTAGTACCACAGCCACAGCGCGGGTACTTTGAAACCAAACCAGTGGTATACGCCGCTGAACTTCAGGCCGAACAGGTTCAGCGTATCCACCCCGGTAATGCCCTTTGCGCCGTTGGTAATGTTTACCGGACGGTCGAGGTTACGCATCAGGATGCGGATAATTTCGCCAAAGCCGAGGGTCACTATCGCCAGGTAGTCCCCGCGCAGCTTCAGCGTGGGCGCACCGAGTAAAATCCCGCAGACGGCCGCCACGAGGGCGGCCAGCGGGATAATGAGCAGATACGAGGTGTGCAGCCCGTCCGGGAACCAGACGCCGAGGATCGGAAACACCTCCAGCAGGTGCGGGGAGGCCATCAGTGCCGCGAGGTAGGCGCCGACCGCGTAAAAGGCGATAAAGCCCATGTCCAGCAGGCCGGTATAGCCGACCACAATATTAAGCCCGAGCGCCAGCATGATGTAGAGCAGGGCGAAGTCGATGACGCGCACCCAGTAGTTGCCGCCAAGCTGCGTGGCCACCACGGGCGCAATCAGCAGCGCGAGGCAGAACAGGCTCATGCCTGACCAGAATTTGCGCGTCGTCGCCGGGGTCTGGAGTTGAAATGTTGTCATGGAATTCCTTACGCCCTGTTCGCCACGCGCTCGCCCAGCAGGCCAGCCGGACGGAAGACCAGCACCAGGATCAGCACCATAAAGGCAAAGACATCCTGATAGTTGCTGCCAAATACGCCGTGCGTCAGTTCACCCAGGTAGCCTGCGCCCAGCGCTTCGATAATGCCGAGCAGGATGCCGCCAATCATGGCGCCCCGAATGTTGCCAATGCCCCCCAGCACGGCGGCGGTAAAGGCCTTGATCCCAGGTAAAAAGCCCATCGAGAAGCTGGCGTTACCGTAGTTGCTAGCCATCATCACGCCTGCCAGCGCGGCAAACGCCCCGCCAATCGCAAACGTCAGGGTGATGATGGCGTTTGGGTTAACCCCCATCAGCGTGGCCACGCGCGGGTTTTCCGCCACGGCGCGCATGCCGCGCCCCAGACGGGTGTATTCCACCAGCAGCCACAGCCCGGTCATCACCGCCAGCGCAAGGACAACGGTGACGATACCGGTGACGGTGACGATGGCAGGAGGATGCGCTTCGCTGCCTGACGTGACGGCGATAGGGTCCATCGGCAGGATCTGCGGGAACATCAGCGGGTTGCGCGTCCAGATAATCATCGCCACGGTTTGCAGCAGGACCGAAACGCCGATACCCGAGATCAGCGGCGCGAGGCGCGGGGCGTTGCGCAGTCGACGGTAGGCAAAGCGTTCCACGGCCATCGCCAGCAGGGCGCAGACGGCCATGGCAATCATCAGGGCAACGCCGAGCTGCAACAGCTGCGGCATATGCGGGAAGGTGGTATTCAGGGCGTTCATGGCGGAGAGCGTGGTGAGCGCGCCGACCATCAGAATATCGCCGTGAGCAAAGTTAATAATGCGCAAAATGCCATACACCATGGTATAGCCCAGCGCGATCAGCGCGTAGATGCTTCCCAGCATCACACCGTTGATCAGTTGTTGTATGAGTGTATCCAACGTCTGTACCCGCTAAGTGCTCGTTCTGCGGCTACCATCCAATAAATGAATAAAATTGTAAAATACGCATCTATTATTTCTTATGATAAATAGATATTGTTCTATCTTTATGATTTATATAAATATAATGAAGACCTGTTTTTGGGTGAAAAGCCTAAAGAAATCAACATATGAATAAAACAGAACAATTAGTTGGCCTGCCTGCGTATGCAGAAAGTCGCCTTGCAAACGATCCGCCGCTTCGGGCTGTGCGTGCCTTTGAGGCCATCGCCCGGCTGGGCAGCGTCACGCTGGCCGCGCAGGAGCTGGACATTTCTCCGTCGGCCGTCAGCCATCAGCTCAGGGTACTCGAAGGGTACCTGCAAATGCCGCTGACGGAGCGTCAGGGGCGCAGGCTGGTGCTGAGCCAGCACGGGCGTGAATACTACCGCTCGATCCGTGCTGCGTTTAACGTGCTGCGCCAGGCGACGGAGCACCTGGCGGAGCAGGCGCAAACGCGTCAGGTCACCATCAGCCTGATCCCGCTTTTTGGTATGGGGTGGTTTATCCCGCGCTTGCCTGCGTTCATGCGCGCCAACCCGCAGACCGAGATCAACGTGGTGTATGCCAACCATCGTAACTATCTGAGCGACGCATCGGATATGTCGATTCGTTTTGGCAACGGCCAGTGGGCGGGCTATCAGAGTGAAAAGCTGATTTCCGGACAGATGGTGCCGGTGTGCAGCCGCGCGTTTTTGCGCATTCACGGCCATATCGACACGCCTGAGCAACTGCTGCAGATGCCGCTGCTGCACGATGAGGAGCGCACGACGTGGGCGCAGTGGTTTGTACAGCATGGGGTGAAGCGTCCCGTTCGCCGCAGCGGTCCAATGTTTGAGGACGGTCTGCTGACGCTGGCGGGCGTACAGGCGGGTCTGGGGTGCGCGCTGATGCGGGAGCCGCTGATTGCGCCGTATCTTGAGAGCGGCGAGCTGGTGAAGATCTTTGACCTACCGATTGATGACGGACGCGACTACTACCTCTGCGTGCGCTCAGATTCAGAGATGACCGAGGACGGCAAGCTGCTGCAAAACTGGCTGCGACGGGCAGCGGGCGGGGAGTCGTCTGGCGGGTAAAAGAGGGCGATAAAAAAGCCAGCTGTTCAGCTGGCTTTTGGAGAGACAAGATTTAGAACTGGTAGGTCAGACCCAGCGCTACGATGTTGTCGGTACCGATGCCTGCCTGGCGAGTGAACTTGTTGTCATCGAGCAGGTTGATTTTGTAATCCACGTAGGTGGACATGTTTTTGTTAAAATAATAGGTCGTGCCAACATCGATGTATTTCACCAGATCCTGGTCGCCGAAGTTTTCGATGTCTTTGCCTTTAGACTGCAGGTAAGCGATAGACGGACGCAGGCCAAAGTCGAACTGATACTGGGCCACAACTTCGAAGTTTTGCGCCTTATTTGCAAAGCCGTAAATGTCGGTACGCTTGTTGTTAGAGGTACCGAAACGGGTTGCATTGTAGGTCTGAGAGTATTGCGCCGCGAGGTAAATGTTGTTCGCGTCGTATTTCACACCACCGCTGTATACTTCTGCGCGGTCGCCTTCACCGTATACGCCAGCCGCATTCTGGTCAGCGGTACGACGGGAGGAGGACATTGCACCACCTACGCTGAAGCCTTCGCCCAGATCGTAAGTCAGGGATGCGCCATAGCCGTCACCGTTCTGGTTCAGCAGGCTGCGGCCGCTGGTGTTTTCACCGCTTACGCTGCCGTTTTTACCCTGATACTGCAGAGCAAAGTTCAGGCCGTCAACCAGACCGAAGAAGTCCTGGTTACGGTAGGTTGCCACGCCGTTAGCACGAGACTGCATGAAGTTGTCGGCACCGTAGGTGTCACCGCCGAATTCTGGCAGAACGTCGGTCCAGGAGGTCACGTCGTAAATCACGCCGTAGTTACGACCATAATCGAATGAACCTGCTTCCGCGAACTTCAGACCTGCAAACGCCACACGAGTCCAGGACTGGTTGTCGCCTTCGTCTTTGTTGCCCTGAATCTGGTATTCCCACTGGCCGTAACCGGACAGCTGATCGTTAACCTGGGTTTCACCCTTGAAGCCGATACGCATGTAGGTTTTATCGCCATCTGCGCCAGCATCATCAGAGAAATAGTGCAGACCTGTCACTTTACCGTACAGATCCAGTTTGTTACCGTCTTTGTTGTAAATTTCGGCAGCGTTAACAACGCCTGCTGCCAGCATGGAAGTGACTGCCACTGCAACTAATTTAAGTTTCATCTTAAATGTTCCTTATAATTTTTTTCGGTATTTCCTGAACCACTTTGAACGATTTCTAAACGAGGCTGTTCGTCAATGGCATGCTATTCTTAAAAATCTCGTAGTCTTATTTCAATAATAAGTTTCAAAATATTAGAGATAATTTCAATTAGTGTGATCTCGATCGTGTGAGAAGGCGATCATTCAAACAATATGGTCGGAATTTATACGATTAATAGTTATTTAGTCAGTGGGATTATTGCTTTTACTATAATTTCTGATGGTTTTTGTTTATCGCGTTAAATTTCGCAATTTCCGAGGGTTTAATGATGGTGGTATTGCTGCTTTTCTTTAAAAACAATGGGTTATTTGATTTTTCAGCGTCTATTCCGCATATTATCATAAAACTGTCAGAGCTGAATTATTGCGCGCCATGCTATCCTGAGCGTTAATATTCATTACTCACTAATTTCATTGGGTTGTCAGTTTGTGTCAGCTCGCTTCAGGTGGCTTTACAGAAGGCGTTCAATATAAACCGAACTTAAACAGATGCTCTATTATCATGATAAATATTCTGATGTCTGATCACATTTTAAATTTATGTTAATTATGTTGCCGGGTTGAAATTCCCCCGGCCAGTCGAGCAGCGTTATTTTCGTGTGGCGTACCAGCAGAGCAACGACCCGGCGCAGACCATCAGCGCGCCTTGCCAGAACGAGAATGACAGGGGGGAGCTTAGCACCGCGGCGGCAAGCGCGGCAGAAAGCACGGGGGTAAAATAGGATACGGCAGCCAGAACCGTGACGTTACCGTGCAGGATGCCAATATTCCAGGCGGCGTAACCAAACCCAAGCGCGATACCGCACATAACCAGCTTCACTGCTACCGGAAGCGTGAACACCATGTCGGGCTGATCGCTCAGGGCATATTTCACCCACAGACTCAGCGCGGTCAGCAAAACAAACAGGGTGATGCCGTTTTGCCCTTTCGCAAATTTGCTGGTGACGGTGCAATAGGCGGCCCAGATAAAGGCCCCGGCAAACGCCAGCGCATAGCTCAGAGGGCTGGAAACGACATTCCGGGTTATTTCCTCAAGGTGTAATCCTTCTTCGCCGCCCAATACCCAGCACACGCCCAGCAGAGAAATGAGCAAGCCGGGGATCACCCACAGGGTAGACTTTTGCCCATTGAACAAAATCGCAAATACGATCGTCAGGCTCGGCCAAAGGTAATTGACCATGCCCACTTCAATCGCCTGCGATCGTGTTGCGGCATAGCCCAGCGACAGCGCCAGACATATTTCGTAGCTGACAAATAAAACGCTGCCGGCAATAAGATAGCGGGGAGAAAACCGTCGTATATCAGGAAATCCTACCGTCACCAGACACAGTAATCCGCTGAGGGTGTAGATCATCGCGGCACCGCCAACAGGGCCCAATCCCTCACTCACGCTGCGAATAAGGCCGACCATGGTGCTCCATAACAGTATTGCCGCCAGCCCAAGAAGCGTTGCTCTCTTTCTGTCCATTACTCGCCATCACAATAAAAATTAAAGGAAAAATGTATCGCATTACGCCTGTCGCTGTCGTGAATTATTCTCTTAAGCCGTTAATCAAAAAGGGGTAATGAAACGTTGCGGAGGTGACTATTAAGGGGGGGAAGGCTGATGACCTTGATTTGACGCAAAAAAATCAGGGGCTTTGCTGTTAGTTTGCGGCGCGAAGTCTTTTCAGATAACGAGGACAGCAATGGACGTCAGCCGCAGACAATTTTTTAAAATCTGCGCGGGCGGTATGGCCGGAACAACAGCCGCAATGCTGGGATTTGCTCCCAAAATGGCGCTGGCTCAGGCACGCAACTATAAACTGCTGCGCGCCAAAGAGATCCGTAACACCTGCACATACTGCTCCGTGGGTTGTGGGCTTTTAATGTATAGCCTGGGCGATGGCGCGAAGAACGCCAGAGAAGCGATTTATCACATTGAAGGGGATCCGGATCATCCGGTGAGCCGCGGGGCGTTATGCCCGAAAGGGGCGGGGCTGCTGGACTACGTCCACAGCGAAAACCGCCTGCGCTACCCCGAATACCGCGCGCCGGGCTCCGACAAATGGCAGCGTATCTCCTGGGATGAGGCCTTCTCCCGTATTGCGAAATTGATGAAAGCCGACCGCGACGCCAACTTTATTGAAAAGAATGCGCAGGGCGTGACGGTCAACCGCTGGCTTTCCACCGGCATGCTATGCGCCTCGGCAGCCAGTAATGAAACCGGCATGCTGACGCAAAAATTTGTGCGCTCGCTCGGCATGCTGGCGGTAGACAACCAGGCGCGCGTCTGACACGGACCAACGGTAGCAAGTCTTGCTCCAACATTTGGTCGCGGTGCGATGACCAACCACTGGGTTGATATCAAAAACGCGAACGTCGTGGTGGTGATGGGCGGTAACGCCGCTGAAGCCCATCCGGTGGGGTTCCGCTGGGCGATGGAAGCGAAAAACAACAACGATGCGACGCTTATCGTCGTCGATCCGCGCTTTACGCGTACGGCATCGGTGGCCGATATCTATGCGCCGATCCGCTCCGGTACGGACATTACGTTCCTGTCCGGCGTGCTGCTGTACCTGATCGAAAACAACAAAATCAACGCGGACTACGTTAAGCACTACACCAACGCGAACCTGCTGGTGCGGGATGATTTTGCCTTCGAAGACGGGCTGTTTAGCGGCTATGACGCCGAAAAACGCCAGTACGATAAAACGTCCTGGAACTATCAGTTCGATGAAAACGGCTATGCGATGCGCGATGAAACGCTCACGCATCCGCGCTGCGTGTGGAACCTGCTGAAGCAGCACGTCTCCCGCTATACGCCGGACGTCGTGGAGAACATCTGCGGCACGCCGAAAGCGGACTTCCTGAAGGTGTGTGAAGTGCTGGCTTCCACCAGCGCCGCCGACAGAACCACCACGTTCCTGTACGCGCTGGGCTGGACGCAGCACACCGTGGGCGCGCAGAACATCCGTACCATGGCGATGATCCAGCTGCTGCTCGGCAACATGGGCATGGCGGGGGGCGGCGTGAACGCGCTGCGCGGCCACTCAAACATTCAGGGCCTGACCGATCTCGGTCTGCTCTCCACCAGCCTGCCGGGCTACCTGACGCTGCCGTCTGAAAAGCAGGCCGATCTGCAAGCATATCTTGAGGCCAATACGCCAAAAGCGACGCTGCCGGATCAGGTGAACTACTGGAGCAACTATCCGAAGTTCTACGTCAGCCTGATGAAATCCTTCTACGGCGATGCGGCGCAGAAAGAGAACGACTGGGGCTTTGAGTGGCTGCCGAAGTGGGATCAGGCTTATGACGTCATCAAGTATTTCAACATGATGGATAAGGGCGACGTCACGGGGTATATCTGCCAGGGCTTCAACCCGGTGGCCTCCTTCCCGGACAAGAACAAAGTCGTTCGCAGCCTGAGCAAGCTGAAGTACATGGTGGTTATCGATCCGCTGGTGACCGAGACCTCCACCTTCTGGCAGAACCACGGGGAATCGAACGATGTCGATCCGGCCTCGATTCAGACCGAAGTGTTCCGCCTGCCGTCCACCTGCTTTGCGGAAGAGGACGGCTCCATTGCCAACTCCGGCCGCTGGCTGCAGTGGCACTGGAAAGGCCAGGACGCGCCGGGCGAAGCGCGAAACGACGGCGAGATCCTCGCCGGGATTTACCACCGTCTGCGCGAAATGTACCGCACTGAAGGCGGCAAAGGCGCTGAGCCGCTGCTGAAGATGAGCTGGCACTACAAGCAGCCGGATCGTCCTGAATCCGAAGAGGTCGCGAAAGAGAACAACGGCGTGGCGCTGGCGGATCTGTATGACGCAAACGGCAATCTGGTGGCGAAGAAAGGCCAGCTGCTGAACAGCTTCGCGCTGCTGCGTGACGACGGTACCACGGCATCGTCCTGCTGGATCTACACCGGTAGCTGGACGGAGCAGGGTAACCAGATGGCGAATCGCGACAACGCCGATCCGTCAGGTCTGGGCAACACCCTGGGCTGGGCATGGGCGTGGCCGCTGAACCGTCGCGTGCTGTACAACCGTGCGTCCGCCGACGTGAACGGCAAGCCGTGGGATCCGAAACGGATGCTGATCCAGTGGAACGGGACGAAGTGGACGGGGAACGACATCCCGGACTACAGCACCGCCGCGCCGGGCAGCAACACCGGGCCGTTTATCATGCAGCCGGAAGGGCTGGGGCGCCTGTTCGCCCTCAACAAGCTGGCGGAAGGGCCGTTCCCGGAACACTACGAGCCGATGGAAACGCCGCTCGGCACCAACCCGCTGCACCCGAACGTGGTCTCCAGCCCGGTGGTGCGGATCTACGAAGACGACGTGCTGCGCCTGGGCAAAAAGGACAAGTTCCCGTACGTAGGGACGACCTACCGCCTGACCGAGCATTTCCATACCTGGACCAAGCACGCGCGGCTTAACGCCATCGCGCAGCCGGAACAGTTTGTGGAAATAAGCGAAACGCTGGCGAAGGCGAAAGGCATCGCCAACGGCGACCGCGTGAAGGTGAGCAGCAAGCGCGGCTTTATCCGAGCGGTGGCGGTGGTCACCCGCCGCCTGCAGTCGCTGAACGTGCACGGCCAGCAGGTGGAAACCGTCGGTATTCCGCTGCACTGGGGCTTTGAAGGGGTGGCGCAGAAAGGCTATATCGCCAACACCCTGACGCCAAACGTCGGCGATTCCAACTCGCAAACGCCGGAGTACAAAGCGTTTCTGGTCAACATCGAGAAAGCGTAAGGAGCGATTAAATGGCGATGGAAACACAAGACATAATTAAACGCTCCGCGACCAACCCGATCACTCCCGCGCCTCGCGCGCGGGACTACAAGGCAGAGGTCGCCAAGCTTATCGACGTCTCCTCCTGCGTGGGCTGTAAGGCCTGTCAGGTGGCCTGTTCGGAGTGGAACGATATTCGCGACGAGGTGGGGCACTGCGTTGGGGTCTACGACAATCCGGCGGATCTGAGTGCCAAATCCTGGACGGTGATGCGCTTTAGCGAAACCGACCAGAACGGCAGGCTGGAGTGGCTGATCCGCAAAGACGGCTGCATGCACTGTGAAGATCCGGGCTGCCTGAAGGCGTGCCCGTCTGCCGGGGCAATTATCCAGTATGCCAACGGGATCGTCGATTTCCAGCAGGACAACTGCATCGGCTGCGGGTACTGCATCGCGGGCTGTCCGTTTAATATCCCGCGCCTCAATAAAGAGGATAACCGGGTATACAAATGCACCCTGTGCGTGGACCGCGTCAGCGTCGGGCAGGAGCCTGCCTGCGTGAAGACCTGTCCAACCGGCGCCATTCACTTCGGCACCAAAAAAGAGATGCTGGAGGTGGCGCAGGAACGCGTCGATAAGCTCAAAGCGCGGGGCTACGACAAAGCGGGCATTTACAACCCGCAGGGCGTGGGCGGCACGCACGTCATGTATGTGCTGCACCATAGCGACCAGCCGGAGCTGTACCACAATCTGCCGAAGGATCCGGCGATCGATACCTCCATCAACCTGTGGAAAGGGGCGCTCAAGCCGCTGTCCGCGGCGGGCTTTATCGCCACCTTTGCCGGGCTGATTTATCACTACATCGGTATCGGGCCAAACAAAGAGGCGGATGACGACGAGGAGGAGCATCATGAGTAAGTCGAAAATGATAGTGCGCACCAAATTTGTCGATCGCGCCTGTCACTGGACGGTAGTGATCTGCTTCTTCCTGGTGGCGGTATCGGGAATTTCGTTCTTCTTCCCGACGCTGCAGTGGCTGACCGAAACCTTCGGTACGCCGCAGATGGGGCGCATTCTGCACCCGTTCTTCGGCGTGCTGATTTTCGTGGTGCTGATGTTTATGTTCGTGCGCTTCGTCCATCACAATATCCCGGACAAGCAGGATATCCCGTGGGTGAAAGGGATCGTTGAAGTCCTGAAGGGTAACGAGCACAAAGTCGCGAAGGTGGGGAAATACAACGCCGGGCAGAAGATGATGTTCTGGACCATCATGAGCATGATTTTTGTGCTGCTGGTGACCGGGGTGATTATCTGGCGTCCGTATTTTGCACACTACTTCCCGATACAGGTGATTCGCTACGCGCTGCTGATCCACGCGACGTCGGCCATCATTCTGATTCACGCCATCCTGATCCATATGTATATGGCGTTCTGGGTGAAAGGATCGATTAAAGGCATGATTGAAGGGAAGGTGAGCCGCCGCTGGGCGCAGAAACACCATCCGCGCTGGTACCGTGATGTGGAACGGCTGGAAGCGAAACAGGAAAGTACGGAAGGGATGAAGTAAAACCTGCGCCGTCGGCTTTGCCCGGCGGCGCTGCGCTTGCGCGGGCCTACTCTTCAAATCAGAACCGCTCTTCCACATACCGGAACGGATATTTCGTGGGTTTGACCTTGCCGATTTTGCGCTTCGGTAAATCCACCTTGTCGACGTGAATTTCTTTATACGGGATCTGCGAAAGCAGATGCGAAATAATATTCAGGCGCACGCGTTTTTTATCCTCTGAACGCGCCACAAACCACGGCGCCCAGGCGGTATCGGTGGCTTCAAACATGGCGTCGCGCGCAAGGGTATACTCATCCCAGAGGTTAAAGGATTTAATATCCATCGGCGACAGCTTCCAGATCTTACGCCCATCGTTAATACGGTCGCGCAGGCGGCGCTCCTGCTCTTTCGGCGTCACCTCCAGCCAGTACTTCAGCAGGATAATCCCGGCATCGACCATCGCTTTTTCCATAACCGGCGCGCCGTCTAAAAATTTCTCCGCCTGTTCCTCCGTGCAGAACCCCATCACCCGTTCCACGCCCGCGCGGTTATACCAGCTGCGATCGAAGATCACGATTTCACCCGCCGAAGGCAGGTGGGGCACATAGCGCTGGAAGTAGAGCTGGCTTTTTTCTTTTTCCGTTGGGGCAGGGAGCGCAACAACGCGAAACACGCGCGGGCTGACGCGCTCGGTGATCGCTTTAATGGTGCCGCCTTTGCCAGCACCATCGCGTCCTTCAAAAACAATACACACTTTTAACCCTTTGGCGACGACCCACTGCTGGAGCTTAACCAGTTCGACGTGCAGGCGGCGGAGCTCTTTTTCATACTCTTTGGTCTTAAGCGGTGCATTCGATACGACATCAACAGCGACAGGGGTTTTCTTTTTGCTTCCCATGATTGTCATCCTCAGGTTGTCCGGTGCGGAAAAAGCGAGGCCGCACTATGAAGTGTAATCCACCTGATATTATGCGTATTGTTTTTAGGTAATTAATGTCTCGACACTTTTTTAAGCAGATACAGAGGTATTAACGAAGGTGCTAAGCACCTGTTTCCCTATGCAGATGTAATAAAATCAGCACATTTAACCCCGCACTCTATGTGTGGTTAATGTGATAATTTCATTCTTATTTACTTAAAGGAACTAAGAATGAGTTGGAATAAAGACGCTGCGGTTTCGTATCTCCGTTCACACGCTCTGGGGCGCTCTCATAGTGAATGTGCTAAGTTTACCCGCCTTGCCATTCTGGCTGGCGGTGTTAAGGTAGCGAACACAGATTATGCAAAAGATTATGGGGTTGAATTATTACGTGCTGGATTCAGTGAGCTGCCGCCCGGTTCAACGTTAATTGCTGGTGATGTGGCCGTGATACAGCCATACCCTGGTGGAAATGGCATAGGTCACATGACTATGTATGACGGTACACAATGGATTTCTGATTTCGTTCAAAAAAGTATGTATCCGGGGCCTGGATACCGCAAAATGCAACCATCCTTTAAAATTTACAGGATGCATTGATGAAAAGGATATTGTTATCATTCGTTATGTTGCTGGTGGGATGTAGTTCGGCTGCCAATCAAGAACGTAGCGCACAAGACGCTACTGAATCATTTTATAAATCCTATCTTTCCGTATTCGGCAGCGATGAAACCAGGCCTTATCCTGCCGACGAACTGCGTAAATATGTTTCTGCTGATACTATTGCTCGTATCAATGCTATTCAGGAAATCTCTGAACAAGAGTTAATAGAGTCTGACTATTTTACGTATACCCAAGATTACTCCCGTGAATGGATACCTGCGTTACGAGTGGAAAACGCCAGACCATTTTTAAACGGTGAAGTAGTCCACGTCATTGAAGGGGCGGGTAACGGGAGAAGCATCCATCTTGAGGTATTTCTTCGTCGTGAAGATGATGAATGGAAAATCTACCGCGTTCGTGACGTAACGAACAATCACGAGCACCCAATTTTCAATGCTGGCGCGATTACACGCGCTAAAGCGGCGGCAGAAAGCACACCGTAAAAGCCAGACCTTAAACCCTTTAAAGCCCTGACGCCTGCCGGGGCTTTTTGTTTGCCAATCCCACCGCGTAGCAGTTGGAGAAAACTCCTGAATCAATGGATTAACCTGTCAGCCATCTGATTTGAACTGGCTCACCATACAAGATTATTCAATAATGCCCGCTGCGAGTGATTAACCCGTGGTTGAGGTATGAAAAAGACAATATTTTCGTTGGCGCTTGGCACATTTGGCCTGGGCATGGCTGAATTTGGCATCATGGGCGTGTTAACCGAGCTGGCGCATGACACCGGTATTTCGATTCCCTCCGCCGGGAATATGATCTCGTTTTATGCCTTCGGCGTGGTGATTGGCGCCCCGATTGTGGCGCTCTTCTCCGGCAAGTTCTCGTTAAAAACCACGCTGCTGTTTCTGGTGGCGATGTGCGCTGTTGGCAACGCCCTGTTTACGTTTTCTACGTCATATTTCTGGCTGGCGCTGGGGCGGCTGATTTCCGGCTTCCCGCACGGCGCGATTTTCGGCGTCGGGGCGATTATTCTGTCTAAAATTGCGCCGCCGGGGAAGGTGACGGTCGCGGTGGCCGGGATGATCGCCGGAATGACCGTCGCCAACCTGGTGGGCGTCCCGCTCGGCACCTGGCTGGGGCACCAGTTCAGCTGGCGTTATACCTTTTTCCTGATAGCCCTGTTCGATGCGCTGGTGATCCTCTCGGTGCTGATCTGGGTGCCGGACATTCATGACAAATCAGAAATTAAACTGACCGAGCAGTTCCAGTTCCTGAAGAAACCGGAGCCCTGGCTGATTTTTGCCGCCACCATGTTTGGTAACGCAGGTGTATTCGCGTGGTTCAGCTTCGTCAAACCGTTTATGGTCAACGTTTCTGGCTTCTCCGAAGGCATGATGACGATCATCATGATGCTGATGGGCCTTGGCATGGTGTTGGGCAATCTGTTGAGCGGCAAGCTCTCGGGACGCTTTAGCCCGCTGCGCATTGCGGCCACCACCGACATGGTGATTGTTGCCTCGCTGCTGCTGCTTTTTGCCTGCGGTGAACTGAAAACGGCCTCGCTGGTGATGGGCTTTATCTGCTGCGCCGGGCTGTTTGCGCTCTCTGCACCGCTGCAAATCCTGCTTCTGCAAAATGCGAAGGGCGGCGAGATGCTGGGGGCCGCGGGCGGGCAGATGGCGTTTAATCTCGGCAGCGCGATCGGGGCGTACTTTGGTGGGATGATGATTACCCTCGGCTTTAGCTGGCGCTACGTCACGCTGCCTGCGGCGTTACTCTCGTTCTCGGCCATGAGCGCATTACTGATCTACGGTTACCTGCGTGCCAGACAGGCTCAGGCTAACGCTCGCGCGCTAGCCTGATGGAAGTCAGGCAAGCCAGGGCTCGCCCAGGGTCAGCATCAGGCGGTTGGCCCAGGCGAAGAACGCGGCGGACTGCACCAGATCAAGCTGGGCTAAGGTGTCCAGCCCCTCTTTTTCCAGCGCGGCAAGGTGCAGCGGCGTGGCGGCCGGCGGCGTAACCGACAGCGCTGCCGCAAAATTAATCTCCGCCTGCCAGCGCGCAGACTGCCCCTCGCTCAGGGACTGTCCCGGACGCACGGCCAGCAGGGCCTCTACCGCCGCGTCATCCTTAGACAGCTGGCTGGCTTTCCGCGCATGGACAGATGCGCAGTAGATGCAGCCGTTGATTTTACTGGCGACCGTTGCCGCCAGCTCGCGCTCGGCGCGCGGCAACCCCCCCGGCGTATAAAAAATCCCCTTATCCGTTAGCGTGCGCTGTTCAAGCACCGGCAGGTTGCGCCCCAGCAGGCGGAAATAGTCGGAATCGGTGTGGCCAAACTTCGCCAGTATAGCAACCTCGCCATCACGAAAATCCGCCAGCGGTTTGGCGGCGATCCACGGCTCCCAGCCCAGCTCCTGCTGGGTGAAGGCGACGGGAGCCGCCTTTCCGGTGGCCGTGGTGGCGGTCGTGTGCCAGACGCCTGCCGCCAACGGCGCATCGCTTGTGGCGACAGGCCTGTCGTTCAGCAGCCGCAGCCCGGCAATCAGTCGGCTCTGGAAGCTGACAAAGGCGATAAGCTGCGCCAGCGTCACGATGCCTTCCTTGCTCCATCCCGCCTGGGTCAGCGCCCTTAACGATGTCGGCGTGGCTTCAACGGGGGAGAAGGTCAGCAGGCGCGCGAAATTGAGCGCCGGCGTCAGACGGTCTGAGGTCGGGTCTGCCAGGCCAAACCCCGCATAGTGCGCGGCCAGCGCCTCCGCGTTGTGCCACCTGGCAACTTTTGCCGCGACGGCGAAGCGCTCGTCCAGCGCAAAATCGCTATCCTGCTGAGTGAATAAGATTTCATAGCTGCCCTGGGCGTGGCGCGTGGCGGCGTCCCGCGTGGCGCGCGCCTCTGCAAGAGGGGAACCGGGTTTGATTTCCGCCAGCTCGGCGAGAATGTCGTGACTTAATGACATAAGTGTCTCCTCAAAGGATTTGGGGGGCAATATGTTCGGCGATCAGTTCGATAGAGCGCAGCGTGTCTCGATGGGTGGGCTCGACCGAATGGACCTGGAATGAGATGTCCGTGGCGCGCCGGAGAACGGAATCGGCCTGCAGCGAACGCAGCACCGTCTCGGGCGAACCGATGTGGGCGTCGAACTGGCGACGAAAATCGGTGACGGTGTCACCTTTAACCGCGTGTCCGGCAGCGCGATGCTGCTGGGCCTGTCTGGTGAGACCCGGCGTCGCAACCTTCAGCGCATAGTCATCGCTGTCGGCGACGAATGCCGTACGGGAGGCCAGAATACGCGGTGCGATACCGGCAGGCAGGGCCTCAAGGTAGGCATCCACAATCGGGTTCTGGATCGCGTCGAGCGTGAGATCCAACTGGTCTGCCGGACGCGGCTGCGTGCGGGAGAGCATTAACCCGTGTCCGGCCCGCGCGGCGCGAACGGCGCCGTCGACGGAAAAGGTGGCAATCCAGATCCTGTCAGCCAGCTGTGGCGCTGGCGGGTAGAGGTGGTTATCCGGATGGGTAAGCGAATCCCCGCGCCAGGCGCTCTGGATCACATGCAAATGGTCAGCAAAGGCCGCGCCGCGCTGTTCAAACGTCAGTCCGAACGGCAGGAAAGAGGTCGGCGTGCCGCCCGAACCAAAGCCGACTTCGAGACGTCCATCGGCGAGTAAATCCAGCACCGCCGCATCTTCCGCCACGCGCAGCGGGTTTTCCATCGGCAGGGTGATGATGGCCGTGCCCAGCCGGATGGTTTCGGTATGCGCCGCCACGTGGGCCAGAAACAGCAGCGGCGACGGCAGGCCGCCTTCACTTTCGTGGAAGTGGTGCTGGGCAATCCAGGCGCTGTCAAAACCGTGGCGTTCGGCGTGGCGGATCTGTTCTGTAGCCAGTCGATAGCGCTCTTTCGGCGTGGCGTCGTCAAGCAGGCGGGTGAAAAATCCCAGGCGTTTTCGCGTCATGCGAACTCCTCCGTAGCGGGTGAAAAATGGGGAATGGCGGCAATCAGCTCGCGGGTATAGTCGTTCTGCGGTGACGTGAATAAGGTCTCGACGTCACCGTGTTCGACCACCTGACCGCTGCGCAGCACCGTGACGCTGTGGGCGATCCGGCGAACGGTGGAGAGATCGTGCGTGATGAACAGGTAGGTTAATCCCAGCTGTTGCTGCAGTTGCTGAAGCAGAGCCAGAATCTGCGCCTGGACGGTGACGTCCAGCGCGGAGGTGGCTTCGTCCAGCACCAGAATGGTCGGCTCCAGGATCAGCGCCCGGGCGATGGCTACGCGCTGGCGCTGACCGCCTGAAAGCTCTCTGGCCGTACGGGTCAGGAGTTCGACGGGCAGGGCAACCCGCTGCGCGACCGTCTCCACCCGGGCCTTTCGCTCCGCCTTGGCAAGGCGAGAAAAGTTCTTCAGGGGCTCTTCGATGATCTCGAACAGCGTCTGACGCGGGTCGAGAGAGGCGAACGGGTTCTGGTAAACAAACTGGATCTTCTGGCGCAGCTGACGGCGGGCCTCGCGGCTGAGGTCGGTGGCATCGATGTCGTCAATAATGACCTGTCCGCTGTCCGCCTGTTCAAAACCCAGCAAAATACGGGCGAGGGTAGTTTTCCCGGAGCCGGATTCACCGACCAGCGCATGCGTGCTGCCGCGCCTGACGTCAAACGTCACCCGATCCAGCGCCTGAAGCTGATGACCTTTACCCAGCGAGAACCGTTTGTTGATGGCGCGGGCGCGAATGGCCGGTGACGCGAGCGGGAGACCCGCTACCGGGGCGATGGTCAGGCGCTGGCCCTGAAGATCGCTCAGCAGCTGACGGGTGTAGGCGTGCTGCGGCGTGCGGACGATATCGGCGGTGTCGCCGTGCTCCTGAACCTCGCCGTTGCGAAACACCAGCAGCCTGTCCGCGCGCTGGGCGGCCAGGGCCAGATCGTGGGTGACAAACAGAACGGCAGTACCCGATTCCCGGCGCAGGATATCCAGCAGGTCGAGAATGCGTTTTTGCACCGTCACGTCCAGCGCGCTGGTGGGCTCATCGGCAATGATGACGTCCGGGCTCAGGGCAATGGCGATGGCAATCAGCACGCGCTGTTTCATCCCGCCGGAGAGCTGATGCGGATACTGCGTCATGCGCTGTTCGGGGTGGCTAAGGCCGACCTTTTTCAGCAGGGCGAGCACCTGCTCGTCGCGCTGGAGTGCCGTTACCTTTTGGTGCAGCTGAATAATTTCCCCGACCTGCGCGCCGATCGTCTTCACCGGGTTGAGTGAATTACCCGGATCCTGCGGAACCAGGCTGATTCGCGCCCCGCGAAGGGTATCGAGACGCTTCGCTGACCACCGGCTAATCTCCTCGCCGTTGAGCACGATTTTCCCCGCATCCCGACGGGCATTATCCGCCAGCAGGCCGATGATCGCCTGCGCCGTGGTCGTTTTGCCGGAACCGGATTCGCCGACAAAGGCCAGCATTTCCCCCCGCCGAAGGGCGAAGCTGACGTTATGCACCACCTCGCGCCACCGGCGCGCGGTACGGTAGCTGATGGTCAGGTTTTCTACCGAGAGTATGGTCATTTCAGGCCTCCGCTGAACTGCTGGCTGATACGGTTGGTGGCAAGCACGACGGCGATGACGACCACGCCGGGGAAGGTGGTTAACCACCAGGCGGTAGAGAGATAGTTACGCCCTTCGGCGATCAATAAGCCCCATTCCGGTACGGGCGGCGGGGTGCCGTAGCCGAGAAAGCTCAGCGTGGAGAGGGCCAGAATGGCCTGACCAAACTGCAGCGTGGCAAAGGCAAGGACGGCGGTTAAGGCATTGGGCAGGATGTGTCGCCACAGCACCGCCAGGAACGTCCCGCCGCTTCCGAACGCCGCCTCGACATAATCCGTATGGCGGATGCGCACCACTTCACCGCGCGCGAGGCGGGCGAAGCTGGCAATGGAGGCCACGCCGACGGCAATGGCGGCGTTAACGGTGCCAAACCCGAGCAGAATAATGACCGTCAGCGAGAGCAGCAGAGACGGAATGGACAACAGCACGTCGACAAAACGCATCAGGAAAGACTCGACGCGTCCTGCGAACGCCCCGGCGATCACCCCGAGACCGGTGCCCACCACAAGCCCCATCGTGACGGCAGCGAGCGCCGCGCTCAGGGAGTGGGACGCACCGTACACAATACGGGTGTAAACATCGCGGCCAAGCTGATCGGTGCCGAGCCAGTGGCCCGCCTGCGGCGCCAGACGTTGCGCTCCGGCGATGCCCTCAATCGGGCTGTAGTGGGTTAACAGGCCGGGCGCCACGGCGGCAAAAACCGCGAGAATAATCACCGCCCACGCCAGCCACAGTCCCGGCTGCCATGCGACGCCCTGCCAGCCGGGAACGCGTTTTCGCGCCGCGGCAGCGTAATCGACCAGGCTCATGATGCACCTCCGGTAACGGTTTGCAGACGGGGATCCAGCAGCGGCATCAGCAGGTCCACCAGCAGATTGATCAGGACAAAGCCGAGGGCGGAAATCATCACCACCGCCTGAAGCACGGCGATGTCCTGGTTATTTACCGCCTGCTGGGTTAGCTGCCCGAGCCCGCTGCGGCCAAAAACGGTTTCGGTGATCAGCGCTCCGGCAATCAGCTCGCCCAGCAGTAGCCCGGCAATATTGAGTACCGGCAGCAGGGCGTTGCCGGTGACGTGGCGCCACAGGACGGCGGTTTCACTCAGCCCTTTGGCGCGGGCCACGGCGACAAACGGCTGCGTCGCCACCTGGTCCAGGCTGCGCATCAGGATTTGCGCCAGCGGGGCGGAGATCGGGATCGCGACGGTCACGATCGGCAGGATCAGCCCCTGCAGCGGCGTCGGGTTAATCACCGGGATCAGCCGCAGCTGGAAAGAAAAGAGCTGGATGAGGGCAATCCCCAGCCAGAACGTCGGTAAGGAGATAAACAGGACCGGCAGCGACTGGAGGGTATTACTTAGCCAGCGCAGACCCGGCAGGCGCGACGCAAAGGCCAGCGCAAACGCCAGCAGAACCGCGAGTAAAAAGGCGGGCAGGGCTAGGCTCAGGGTATCCGGCAGATTGCTGGCAATCAGTTCGCTGACCGGCACCCCGGCCTGTAACGAGTAGCCGAAATCCCCGCGCAGCATCGCCAGCAGCGTGTGGCCGTATTGCTGCCACAGCGGGCTGTCCGCGCCGTAGGGCACGCGCATCTCCTCGATTTGCGCCGGGCTCAACCCCAGGTCCGGGTTCTGAAATTTAATCAGCACCGCGTCGCCCGGCAGAACCTGGAGCAACACGAACGAGAGGGTAAAGGCGGCCCACAGCACCAGCAGCCCGTGCCCAAAGCGTTGAAGAAGTGCGTGGCGCATCGTCAGCTCCTCAGTGTTTCTCAAGCCACGCGCCGTAGAACGACGGGCGGCCGACCGCTTCAAAATTCACGCCTTTCAGCCATGGCGCACCGGCAAAGACCTGCGGTTCCTCGAAGATCGGAATGACGTAGGCGTTATCCAGCAGGTAGCGCTGGGCATCGCCGGTCAGATGCAGGCGTTTTTGCGGATCGACCTCTGAGGAGATATTTACCAGCAGCGCATTCAGCTTGTCGTCACGGAAGCTTTTGACCTTGTCGCTGGAGCCGCCTTTTTGCAGCAGCGCGTCGCGGTTAGCGGGGTAGAACATGCTTTTCACCACGTCCGGATCGGCGCGGCCTACTTCGGAGACGGTTAACGGGGTTTTCAGCGGGTCAAGGTTATCCAGCGTGCGGCTGCCTGCGTCACCGGCTTTCACGCTCAGCGCCACGCCCACCTGACGCCACTGCTGGGCAACCAGCTGCAGCACCTCTTTGTTTTGCGGCTGCGGCAGGGATTCATACACCGTCAGCGCCAGCCGCTGGCCGTCTTTGGCGCGGATGCCGTCGCTGCCCGCTTTCCAGCCCGCCTCGTCCAGCAGCTGGTTAGCTTTAGCCGGGTCAAAGGACAATTTGTCGCTGAGATCGACAAAGCCAGCGGCGGAATCGGCAATCACCGACTTCGCCTGCGGATAGTTAGCCGAGAAGAGGGTCTCAACCACCTGTTTTGCATTGGTGGCATGCAGCAGCGCCTGGCGCACGCGGATATCGGAGACCAGCGGGTTATCCGGGCGGAAGCTGATGCTGTCGTTCACCCCGCGCGTTGGGGCAGCGTAGATTTTATAGCCCTGGTCTGTCGCCTGCTTTTCGTCATACGCCTGCACCTGGCGAATAAAGTCGGCCTGACCGGCCAGCAGGGCGCCGACGCGCACGCTGTCTTCCTGAGTCACGATAAACTTGATGCCATCAAGATTGGCTGGCCCCTGTTGCGCCAGATTTTTGGGCCCCCACTGGTAGTCCTTTCGCGCTTCCAGCGTCACTTCGCGCCCCAGCTTCTCGTCCTTCACCACAAACGGGCCAGAGCCAATGATATGCCGGGCGTCACCCAGCTCTTCAAAGTTGCGCTTCAGCGTGCTGAGCGAGACCAAACCCGACCCGATGGTGGCCGTGCCCTGCAGGAACCCCGGCGACGGTTTTTTGAAGTAGAACTTCACGGTCAGCGGGTCGACCACTTCGCTGCGATCGTAGTTATTGATCACTTCTGACACCGGCAGGCGCTGCGCTTTGTTGCCTAGGCCGTAGGTATCAAAGTTTTTCGCTACGGCGTTGGCGTCGAGCGGCGTGCCGTCGGAGAAGGTGATCCCCGGGCGAATTTTAAAGGTGTATTCGGTTTTATCGGCGTTGGTGGTCCAGCTTTCGGCCACCCACGGTTCGACCTGCAGCGTCTTTGGATTTTGCCACGTCAGTTTGTCGGTGATCTGGTTCAGAATCCCGCCGTTCGGGTAGAAGCCGCCGGCGGGCGGATAGAGGTTGGTGTGCGCTTGTTGTTCCAGATAAATCAGCGTGCCGCCTTTGACCGGCGCATCGGCGGACCAGGCTGCGGTGGTCGTCAGAATCAGCGCCGTCAGCAGCGGCAGACGAAATGGGGTTTGCATGGTGAATTCCTTTGTTATCTTCTTGTTAGCGTCGGATTCATCATCGGGCGCGGGGGAAAACAAGGGAACAAAGGAATTAAGATAAGGATTGCCGGAAAATGGCTATAAAAAAACCGCCCCGGAGAGGAGCGGTGATGAACGGTGAACGATTACGAACGTAAGTCAATCACCATACGGCCACGGATCTGGCCCTGTTCCATCTCTTTAAAGATGGCGTTGATGTCCTCGATCGGACGCATCGTTACTTTCGGCACCACTTTACCTTCAGCGGCGAACTGGAACGCTTCCTGCAGGTCCTGGCGGGTGCCGACCAGCGAACCCACCACCTGAATGCCGTCCAGCACCAGACGCGGAATATCGAGGCTCATCGCTTCCGGCGGCAGGCCAACCGCGACCACGCGGCCACCGGCACGCACGGCATCAACGGCAGAGTTGAATGCTGCTTTTGCGACGGCAGTGACGACGGCGGCATGCGCGCCGCCGGTTTTTTCCTGCACAATTTTAGCGGCATCTTCGCTGCGGGAGTTGATGGTGAGGTCCGCGCCCATGCTGGCCGCCAGCTTAAGCTGTTCGTCGTTAACGTCAAGGGCGATGACTTTGGCGTTAAAGACGTTTTTGGCGTACTGCAGCGCGAGGTTGCCCAGCCCGCCCAGACCGTAAATCGCAATCCACTGGCCCGGTTTAATACCCGACACCTTCACCGCTTTGTAGGTGGTCACGCCAGCGCAGGTAATGCTGCTGGCCGCCGCCGAATCCAGACCGTCCGGCACTTTTACCGCGTAATCCGCGGTGACGATGCACTCTTCCGCCATGCCGCCGTCGACGGAGTAACCGGCGTTTTTCACGTCACGGCACAGGGTTTCGTTGCCGGAATTACAGTATTCGCAGTGGCCGCAGCCTTCAAAGAACCAGGCCACGCTTGCGCGGTCGCCGACTTTCAGCGACTTCACGCCAGGGCCGACTTCTTTCACGATACCAATTCCTTCATGGCCCAGGATAACCCCGGTCTTGTCGCCAAAATCACCGTTCTTCACATGAAGATCGGTATGGCATACGCCACAGCACTCCATCTTCAGCAGGGCTTCCCCATGCTTAAGCGGGCGTAAGGTTTTTTCGGTGACGCTGACCTGGTGGTCCTGAGTGACAACAGCAGCCTTCATGTGTATCTCCTTGTTCATGATAAGAATCTGCATAGCAGGTGTAATACCCCTTAAGGATTAATACATTAGCCTGGTAATGCAAGGCTGCGGCAACATAATGTCATCATTTGATTCGATTTCAGATTAAGAATACGGCGATCCTCTAAGAATTAAGGGGGGAAAATGCTGGCCCGGCGAGGCGCTCGCCGGGCGCAGACTTACAGCTGGGCTTCTATCTCCTCAATCTCTTTACGCCATTGCGCCTGGAGCTGCGGCTTTTGATGCTTTGGCTTGCGCGCCAGATCGTCTTCCAGCAGCGTTTCCAGCGCGATCAGCCGCTCAAGCAGATCGTCATGCGGCGAGGGGTGAACCGTCGCGGCGACAGCGGGCGCAGTGGCTGTCACGAGCCCCGCGCGTTCACGCAGCCGCTCAAACACCGCTTCTGCATCGTGCCATTCGCTCAGCGTACTGTCCTCAATTAGCCAGAAACGGTTGCAGCTTTGGCTAATTAACTGACGGTCATGGCTGACCAGCAGCACGCCGCCTTCGAACTGCTGAAGGGTTTGCGCCAGCGCCTCTTTGCCTTCCATGTCCAGGTGGTTGGTGGGCTCATCCAGCATCAGCAGGCTGTAGCGGGCAAGCGTCAGGCCCACGAACAGCAGGCGCGAGCGTTCGCCGCCGCTGAGCGTGCTGACTTTCTGCCCATGGCGGGACCACGGGAACCCGGCGCTGATGAGCGCCATTTTGCGGTTCTGCGGATCCGGTGCAAAAGGCTCCAGCGCGTCGAGCAGCGTGGCGTTGTCCGGCAGCTGATGCAGCGTCTGGTCGTAGTAGCCCGGCGAGACGCGCGGATGGATTTTCAGCCCACTGTCCGCCGGTTCATCGGAAAAATGTCGCCAGATAAGCTTCATCAACGACGATTTACCGCAGCCGTTACGACCGACAATCGCCACGCGATCGCCGCTTTTCAGCCGCGCCGTTTCGATGTTAAACAGCGGCGGTAGCCCAGGCGCGGGCGGGACGCCGAGGTTTTCCATCTCCAGTAGACGGTCCGCCCGCAGCGCGTCGCCGCGAAGGGTTAGCGTCCACGGGCTGCCCGCCGTGAGCGCGGTCTGGCTCTCTTTGAGCCGTTCAACCTGTTTTTCCATCTGCTTGGCTTTTCGGGCCAGGTCTTCGTTGTCGTAAACCTTGCCCCAGGTCGCCAGACGTTTGGCGCTGGCGGTCACGCGGTCGATCTCCTTTTGCTCCGCTTTGTGGCGCTGCGCGTCGGTCTCATCTTTGGCTTCCAGCGCCTGACGTGCCGCCGTGCAGGGAAGGGCAAAGTAGTGCAGCGTTTTATCGCGCAGGATCCAGCTGCCGTTGGTGACGGCATCCAGCAGCTGTCTGTCATGCGAGACCAGCACAAAGCTGCCCGACCAGTTCTGTAGGAAGTGTTCCAGCCAGAGCATGGTCGGCAGGTCAAGGTGGTTGCTGGGTTCATCCAGCAGGAGCAGGTCCGGCTCGTGAATCAGCGCCCGGGCCAACAGCAGGCGGGTGTGCTGCCCGCCGCTCAGCGTGGCGGAGTACAGCATCATATCCTGCGGCGTAAAGCCCATGCCTGCCAGCAGCGTTTCGGCTTTCCAGCGCAGGCTTTCCCGTTCCGCTACGGGCAGTTGGGCCAGGACGGCATCCAGCATGGTGAGCGGTAAAATAGCGTTCGGGAGATGTTGCTCCACGCGCGCCATCAGGCAATGCCCGGCCAGCGAGACCGTTCCGGCAGCAGGGGAATCCGTGCCGTCCAGCACCTTCAGCAGCGTACTTTTACCGCAGCCGTTGTCGCCCAGCAGGCCAATGCGGTCGCCTTTTTTCAGCGTAAAGGAGAGTGAGTCGAAGAGCGTGCCAAACGCCGTATCAACGCGTAAAGATTGTGCAGTGAGTAAAGTGCTCATTGTTGCTTACCCAAGAGTTACAGGCATGTTTATGCCTCGTCAAACATCGCTGACGATAACTCAGTAAGCCCGAGAGAAGGGATTTCAGGGGTTGGTGTCTTCGCTCAAGCCGAAGTTATCGCAGCACGATACCGATAACGCTTGAGCGGGTGCGATCACCAAATGTATGTGAAACATTGAAAATTTCACGATACAGCATAATTGGCCTCCTTATATATTCAGTGGGTTAATGGATGAAAGGAGTGTAGCGGGGGAAAAGGGGTTTGGCTAGGGGGTATTTGATGGTGCGGTCTGTTGCACTCACCCTAACCCACAGGGAGAGAGATATGCAAACTCGCTGGCTATAATTTAATCGCAGAATTGTTGTAACACGCTGATTA
This sequence comes from Enterobacter sp. HMSC16D10, assembly GCF_001807145.1. Lineage (NCBI taxonomy): Bacteria > Pseudomonadati > Pseudomonadota > Gammaproteobacteria > Enterobacterales > Enterobacteriaceae > Enterobacter > Enterobacter sp. HMSC16D10. Next base: position 67,903 of record NZ_KV787849.1, on the reverse strand, counting down.
AAAAGAAGATTAAAAATAGCATTTTGAAGTATATAAATTCCGGATTGCAAAATTCAACAATTCGGATTTAATTTAAGTTAATCCAGTATGATATGCATCATAAAGCTGATATTTATTTCCTCTATTGCTGTAGTCATTTATAACGATTAAAAAATAGAGGGATACTATGTTCAGATTATGTGAGATCTATGACTTTGAGCGAGATGCTACTCTTTTGGACTTCGAAAATATAGTGAGTCCAAAGCGGGGCTTGGAATTGGCATGTTATTACTATGTGTTAGACTACAGCGCGTATAAGTCAAGGTTATATTTTGATATACCTAATAGAAAATGGAATGGCGATAGGCATTTTGGTGAGAAATTTAAAAGGCAACCTTTAACGTACTATGATCCGATTTATGATGATTTAGAAAGGGAGTTGTTGCTCGGTCGAATAGTTGCTGTAGATACAGATAAACATTGGACTTGGTATAATAACCCTTTTTCTTTTGATGATAACGGTGAAATAGTTTACGAGCCGTTTATGCCTGGTTCTTGGGAATGTTCATTCCGTGATTCAGTGTTGAGCGCATATCATGTAGTGCTGGAGCGTAATCAACGTATCAAACCACGTCCTACACAGAAAATACAGTATGGCGCACCTGGATATGTTGAACCTGAGCAACATGCTCAGTCAGCAAAGACCATAAATAACAAGAATGTAGGGCGTCTGTTAGCCGCTGGCGGCGTTTATAATGGTAACGTTGAGGGATTTAGAAAGACTGCTGAACAACTGGGTGGAGAAGCTTTAGAAGGTTATAAAGGCGTTATGACCGATACTAACATTGGAATGGGTATAGCTGCTGCATCAATTCTTTTGGTAAAAAATCCTGCGATGGCTGAAGAACTAACAGGATTTTTAGGGAAAACAAAAAATACAAAAGTCTTCTTACAGAATGTAAAAGTTGAACAAATAAATTACTTACGCAGACCACGTGATGAATATTTATCACTTAGAAAAGAATTTGATAATACAGTCAGAAAAAATTTTATGAAAAGCTTATCAGTCGAACCAGGTATTGATCATTACTTTAATACTTCTCAAATTGAATTAATGGCACATGGAGGTGTTCCTGATTCCTGGCAGGTTCATCATAAATTACCTCTTGATGATGGGGGCGACAACAGTTTTGGAAATTTGATACTAATACAAACAAAGCCATATCATAATGCATTAACTGGGGCACAAAAATCCGTTACTAAATATTTGATGCCAGGTCAAAGCATTGATACATTATGGCCTATGCCAAATGGAACATTTTTCAGTAAATAGGTGATGGGAATGGAAAATATAAGTTTTCAAGATATTGATAAATCAGTTGAAATTTTAAAAAACAATATGATTAAATATCATTATAATATTGCAAAACCGCTTCCTCAAGAAATACAGGAATTTATTCAAAGCGACGTGCCTCCCGCAGACTGGAATGAAATAAAGAAAAATATACACAAAGACATAAAAACATTATTTGACGAAGTGGAGGAGGTTAAATATTTTTATACAAAAATTGATGGTTTAGAATTTAATGCAGCGACGATATATGGGTTCAGTCAGATTGCTGATGGGGAAATGCTGTGGTCAAATATCTATACAATGAACTTTTATAATAGAGATAATGAAATATTCATTGATCCGGACTTAAAAGATAACATTGTTATTGGTGAAGATAGTATGTCATACTTTTTATATAATATGGAATGTAAAACCTTTGAAATTAGAGATAAGATTGCCCCTGGCGTTCTAGAATCATTCATTGAATTCAACGGCATTCTGAAGTATATAATTAGAACGACAGAACTTTGAAAATAAAAAGGGACTCTATTGAGTCCCTTTGCTATTTTATTCCAGCGCACCATATATTGGTTCAGCAATCCAGCCATACGTAGCTGCCGGAAGCAAGCCACTAACCCCGTAAGGACGCAGCAGGGAACACTCCTGGGCTGGCGTGAAGATGAGTATCAGAAATTTTTTTTAACGGGCCAGGTTGAAGGTTAATAAAAATCCCGCCATTTTGGCGGGATTTTATTTTTTTAACTTTTAATAGAAGCTTTAACTTCTCAACATCATCATTGCTTAAAGCTCTTTTGAACTCCACACTTCCACATCATAAGCAATCATAATGCTCATTTAGTAAACCGTTGCAGTGGGGACTTACCGATTTATGTACACTAATTGTTTGTTGCTTCTTCCAGCAAGAAGAATGAATATTCACTAAGATGAATGCATACGATAATGAGGCATTACAACATCCACAACAGCAGCCATTCAATTTTTTTCAATGACTATTATTCGAGTAAGTGATTAAAAATATAAGCCTTTGTTTTAAATTTGTCTTATACGACCCTCTCCCACCGGGAGAGGGAACGGTCAAAGCGGATCAAATCGACGTACGGCGATAGCTGCGGTATTCAGGCTTCCAGAAGTTGTCGTCGATGGCCTGCTGCAGCGCGTCGGCAGAGGTTTTCACCGCCACGCCCTGCTGCTGCGCCATTTTACCCACTGCAAACGCGATAGCGCGCGACACCTTGTGAATGTCCTTCAGCTCGGGCAGAACCAGACCTTCGCCGTCGTTGACCAGCGGCGAGTGGCCCGCCAGGGTCTCACTCGCGGACATCAGCATTTCGTCGGTGATGCGGGACGCGCCGGAGGCGATAACGCCCAAACCAATGCCCCGGAAGATATAGGAGTTGTTGCACTGGGCAATCGGATAGGTTTTATCCTTCCACACCACCGGATCGAACGGGCTGCCGGTGGCCACCAGCGCATTACCTTCGGTCCAGGCGATGATGTCCTGCGGCGTCGCCTCCACGCGGGACGTCGGGTTAGACAGCGGCATCACGATAGGGCGCTCGCAGTGCTTGTGCATCTCGCGAATAATCTCTTCGGTGAAGAGACCGGTTTGCCCGGAAACGCCGATCAGAATATCCGGCTTCACGTTGCGCACCACGTCCAGCAGGGAAAGGACTTCGTTGTCGGTATCCCAGTTTTTCAGGTTTTCGCGTTTCTGCACCAGCTTCGTCTGGAACGGCAGCAGGTTCGGCATGCCGTCGGTCAGCAGGCCGAAACGGTCCACCATAAAGACGCGGGAGCGGGCCAGCTCTTCGCTTAAGCCTTCGCGCTGGGTCTGGGCGATAATCTGCTCGGCAATACCGCAGCCCGCGGAGCCTGCGCCCAGGAAGACGATTTTCTGGTAGCTCAGCTGGCTTCCCGCTGCACGGCTGGCGGCGATAAGCGTACCCACCGTGACGGCTGCGGTGCCCTGGATATCATCGTTAAAGGAGCAGATCTCATCGCGATAGCGGTTCAGCAGCGGCATCGCGTTTTTCTGCGCGAAGTCTTCGAACTGCAGCAGCACGTCCGGCCAGCGGTGCTTCACGGCCTGGATGAAGTCGTCGACAAACTGATAGTACTCGTCGTCGGTAATACGCGGATGGCGCCAGCCCATATAGAGCGGGTCGTTGAGCAGCTGCTGGTTGTTGGTGCCGACGTCCAGCACCCCCGGCAGGGTATACGCCGGGCTGATGCCGCCGCAGGCGGTATACAGAGAGAGTTTACCGATAGGGATCCCCATCCCGCCAATGCCCTGGTCGCCGAGGCCAAGAATACGTTCGCCGTCGGTCACCACAATGACTTTGATATTGTGGTTCGGCACGTTCTGCAGAATATCGTCCATGTTGTGACGGTTCTGATAAGAGATGAATACCCCGCGGGAGCGACGGTAGATCTCGGAGAAACGCTCGCAGGCGGCACCCACCGTCGGGGTGTAGATCACCGGCATCATCTCTTCGAGATGGTTTTGCACCAGGCGATAGAAGAGGGTTTCGTTGGTGTCCTGGATGTTGCGCAGGTAGATGTGTTTGTCGATTTCCGTTTTGAAACCCTGATACTGGATCCACGCGCGCTCTGCCTGTTCTTCAATGGTTTCAACCACTTCGGGCAGTAAACCCAGCAGGTTAAAGCTGCTGCGCTCTTCCATGCTGAAGGCGCTGCCTTTGTTGAGCAGGGGGAATTCGAGTAAAACCGGTCCGGCGTATGGGATGTATAAGGAACGATGTTTTTTCAGTTTGTTGTCCATGTCACTCACTCTTTTTATGAAGATCCGTCCCTGACACTGCTGTTTGTCATCTTTCTGGCCTGTGCGATGGGGTGCGGTCCGGCGGTATTATAAAGGAGCTAAATATTAATTACCGCAACACATAAACAAAAACACCATCGGGATTACCGATGGTGTTCTGGATCTCAGTCTGGAACTTACTTGCCGGCGTGGCGTTTTCTGCCGGTGGCGTGAGTGACTTGGGTTTCGTGGTCGCCTTCAATCACCACTTTGCGCTGATTAGAAAGCTTGTAGTTCAGTCCCAGAATATGGCGTGCCTGACGGTTCGATTTCATATTAACTCCTCAATCCTGTTGATAGTTTTAAGGACCAGTTTGCTTACGCAAACGAAATGTAACCCCTTAGGTTGCAGATCCAGCTTAGCAGGTTTTTACAAGGGTGCGTTTTGCCCGCTGACGACGTAGTTAATGGTCTGCTGGTAGATGTCACTGAGGATGTCATTATCTGTCGATTCCACCCACCTGGTGAGTTCCATCAAAATGTCATCTTCAGTCACAGCACCGTGCTCGGCGTGAAGACCCTGTGCAATCGCGTTAACGAGTTCAGGTTGTGCTGCTGCGGTATTTGCCGGGTAATAAGTAAACATGCTGCCTCCGTGTCGTTGTCTGTTTAATGGTACGGCTCGCAAAAAATTTAATTCACAAACAGAATGGCAAATATTTTCCCGGTTGTGGCTCAGATTCATCTTAGAAATAAAAATGACATAAGTGTATGCTTTTGTGTGCTTTTGAAATGCGGGGGTAAATCGACGTGGCGTTGAGTGGATATTATGACGGTGCTCCTGCTATCTCGAAAATATAGCAGGAGCAGCGTTTAAATTACCACTTCATTTCGCCGGTATTCACCTTAGCGCTTAATTCCAGCGAGCTCTCTTCAGCCAGATTCGGATACTGTTTTTTCAGGGTGCTGATGACGCCCGCAGAATCTTTATGAACGGACAAGGCCTTTTCAAAGCGCTGGAGATAGTCTCGGGTAAAATCAATCGCACCCGTCCCGGCTGGCGGGGTACCCAGATAGTGACCCGGGATCACGCGCTCGGGTTTGTGCGCCGCCATGTTCACCAGCGTTTCCTGCCACTGCTTACGGCTTTCCGCTGTCTGGGTGTCCGCCGTCCAGACGTGAATCCCCCAGGCTACGCCAGTGCCGCCGAGGATGGTCTTTGCGGACGGGATCCATACATAGGCCGCATAGCTGTCAGGCTGTTCGATGTCGATCTTCTCCCCGTCAACCATAAACGTGGTGGAGGCGAGCACCTGCGGGACGACCAGCTCCGTTGGCGCGCCGTCTTTCATCTGCGGACCCCAGAAGGCGAGCTTGGCGTCTTTAGTGGCCTTGATGTGATCAACCACGTGCTGCGTGGCCACCACTTTGGCGTTCGGGAAGGCTTTGACCAGCGGCTGCAGGCCAAAATAGAAATCCGGATCGCCGGAGGTGATCACAATCTTGTTCAGGGTCTTACCGCTTTGACGAATTTTCTCTACCAGCGCTTCGCCATCCTTCACGCTGAACTGCGCGTCAAACAGCACCGCTTCTTTCGGGCCGGAGACCAGCGTGGAGGAGACCGCGAAAATGCCTTTCTCCTGCGGGTTATAGGTATCAATGCTTAACGGCGCGGCAAAAGCAGCCGGCGTGAAAAGGGTGGAAAGCAGGGCAAGGTGAGTGAATTTCATGCTGTTGTCTCTGTTGTTCAGGAATGTCTCTATTGTACGGAAATTCGCATTTGCCAGAATTCCTGAAACAAGACATGCTTAGTTTCATAAATCGAGCAGATGGAGTTGATATGGATCGCGTGATTGCCGCTCAGGTTTACAACCGCATATGCGAGCTGGGAAGTTTGAGCGCGGCGGCCCGGGCGCTGGGTATTTCCCGCCCAATGGTGAGCCGCTACCTTGAGCAGATGGAGAAATGGGCGGGCACGCGGCTGGTAAACCGCTCCACGCGCAAGCTGACGCTGACCGCGGCAGGCGAAAAGGTGCTGCAAAAAACGCGAACGCTCTCGCAGATCTCGCAGGAAATTGAAGGCCAGTCGGAAAAAGATCTCCCGTCTGGCACCCTGCGGGTGGCCTGCGCGCACTTTACCGCCATGCACCTGATTGCGCCGGTCCTGCCCGGTCTGCTCTCGCGCTACCCGCAGCTGCGCATTGAGCTGGACGTGAACAACCATCCTGTCAGCCTGGTGGGAGAGCGCATTGATGTTGCCGTACGCATTACCGATAACCCTGAACCCGGCATGATTGCCCGTCGGCTGGGGGAGTGTCGCTCGGTCCTTTGCGCCTCGCCGGACTATCTGGCGCAGCACGGCACGCCCGGCAGCCCCGAAGAGCTAGCCCGGCATAACTGCCTGCACTACAGCTTTTTTGCCGGGCAGTCCTGGCACTTCCTGACGCCGGAGGGCGAAAGCCTGAGCGTGGCCGTCAGCGGCAACCTGAGCGCCAGCATCTCTTCGCTGCTGATGGACGCGGCGATTAAGCACTGCGGTATCGCCATGCTGCCGGAGCGTGAAGCGCGTGCCGCGCTGGAGAAGGGATGGCTGGTGCCGGTACTGGCGGCGCTGGAGCCGAAGCCGCTGGCCATCCATGGTATTTATCAGTCCCGGGAATACCAGCCTGCCGCGCTGCGGGCGTTCCTTGATGAGCTGGCCCGCTATCTGGCATGAGCGCGGCGTTTGCCGTCGTTTATTTAGCCTTTAGCCAGGGGGAGGCCGTGCTCCAGAAAATAATATCCGCCCCGAGATAATTTTCCGCGAACCGATCAAATTCTGCTTTGGTGAAGGGCTTGCCGGTCTCAGGGTTCTTATAGGTCAGGGTCGGTTCCTGAACCGCCATGGCGATAAGCGGCAGCGTCTGTTTATTTTTATGGAAGAAAGGATAGGCATTCTTCATATGCGCCTTGCGGTTGGGAACAATGTCCGGCCCACCGAGGCCGACACTGTTGGCGCTGGCATACGCAAAAAGACGCCCCATGTAGTTGTGGTCATTATCCCATTCGCACGGCCAGAAGTTCACGTATTGCACCACGTGTGATTTCTGAAAAGCCTTGCGCGCAAAGGCCAGGTTTTCCATTTCTCCCGCAAAATAGCTGTCGCAGGTAAATCCGGCGGGCGGATTTTTTTCGTCAAGATCGATGGCGGTTTCAGGCAGGTTTACACCATATACCTCGCCATCAAAGCGTTTCGCGAGGGCGGCCAGCAGCGCCTGGTAGCGCTGGCGCACCGCGGGATCCCACTGACGCGCCACCCAGCCTGAACCGACCGGCTTGCCTTCGCCGGGGTTATCGAACTGCGGCGCAATCCCGCCTCCGTATTGCTTATCGTGCATCAGATAATCCGGCACGTAGCGCGCGTCCGCCTCAAAGAAACGGTCCTGAATCTGGATAAAAAGCTTTTTCCTGGCAGCCTTAAGACGCGCGAGATCCCGTTCAATGCGCGAGAAATCGTAGCGATCCTTCTCAGGCTCAAGCGCGCGCCAGTTGTAGACGATCTGTACGCCGCCGATATCGCTTCGCATAACGAGCGGGAACGCCGCGTCGAGCTCGCCGGAGCTGGTATAGATAAAGTTCTCGGGCGTTTTCGCCTGCAAAGACAACGATAGAGCGAGGGTAGCGATCGCAACGGCCATCCTGATTTTTAGCGCCATAGGTTTATCCTTTTGTCGGTCCAGCAGGTGTAAGTCCCGGAATCGTCTGTGTTCCAGGGGCAGTCAGATGCGTAGTCTATACTTAACCCTTTGTAAGCCAAAAGGAGAGCAAGAATGACTATTCATAAGCACGGTTCGGCACACTGGTCTGGCGACATTAAGCGCGGTAAAGGAACGGTTTCCACCGAGAGCGGCGTTCTCAATCAACAGCCTTATGGCTTTAATACCCGTTTTGAGGGTGAAAAGGGGACCAACCCCGAAGAGCTGATCGGCGCGGCACATGCGGCCTGCTTCTCGATGGCGCTGTCGCTGATGCTCGGCGAAGCGGGCTATACCGCCGACGCTATTGATACCACCGCGGATGTCTCCCTCGATAAAACGGACGGTGGTTTTGCCATCACCAAGGTTGCCCTGAAGAGCAAGGTGACCGTTCCCGGCATCGCCCCTCAGCAGTTCGACGGTATTATTCAGAAAGCCAAAGCGGGCTGCCCGGTTTCGCAGCTACTGAAAGCCGAAATTACGCTGGACTATACGCTTAACTAAGCCTCAGCCGGGCTGGCGCCCGGCTATCCCTTCAGCGCGGCGGGAAACACCTCCGCCAGCCAGGCAATAAACACCTTCAGACGGTGCGTCAGATGGCGGTTCTGAGGGTATACCACGTGAAACGGATAGGCGGCAGGGCGCCAGTCGCCCAGGATCGGCGCCAGCGTTCCCGCCTGTAAATACGGCTTTGCCGAATACTCAAACGTCTGCACGATCCCCAATCCTGCCACGGCCGCCGCCAGGTGGGCATTACTTTCATTTATGCCGAGATAATGGGGGATATTGATTTCCATCGCCTCGCCATGCCGCCTAAAGCGAAAGGGAAACGCACGCCCGGTGACGGGCGAGAGGTAGCTAATGAGCTTGTGGCCGTTGCACAGCTCCTGTGGATAGGCTGGAACGCCATGGTTTTTCAGGTAGCCCGGCGTCGCGCAGGTCACCATTTCGGCGTTACCAATATGGCGAGCGATAAGGGTCGAATCGTCCAGCGGGCCGCCGCGGATCACGCAGTCTACGTTACCGCTGATCAGATCCACCGGACGATCGGCCACGCCAAGATCGATGCGGATATCCGGATAGCGCTGCATAAAATCCGGCAGCAGGGGGATAAGCACGTCCCGGGCGGTGGATCCGCCCACGTCAACCCGCAAATGCCCTTTGGGCGTCGCGCGGGAAACGCGAAACGCGGTGTCGATGTCTTCGATATCTATCAAGACCCTGAGCGCTTTTTCATAGTATTCCATCCCTTCCGGCGTCGCGACCACCCGGCGAGTCGTCCGGTGCAGGAGGCGTATCTCCAGATGCGTCTCAAGCGATTTCACCAGCTTGCTCAGCGTGGCGATGGGCATGTTCGCGAGTCCGCCGCGCGGGTAAAGCTGCCGGTTTCCACCACCCGGGTAAAGGCGCGCATCGCCATGAGCTGATCCATGAGACTCCCTCTTATTATTTCTGTATGTGAATAGTCATTTTCATTTTTGCTGGTTTTTCACTAATCCCGCAAGGGCTAAAGTTTGTCCAACGCAAACCCAACAAAAGGTAAATGACATGAACACGACTCTCTCAGGAAAAATCGCACTGGTCACAGGCGGCAGCACCGGCATCGGTCTTGGCACGGCGCAGGAGCTGGCGGCACAGGGCGCGAAGGTGTACATCACCGGACGACGTCAGGCCGAGCTGGACGCGGCGGTGGCTGAAATTGCTTCAACGGCAGTGGGCATTCGCGCTGACGTGTCAAAACTGGCGGACCTGGACGAGGTCTATGCCCGGATAGCCAAAGAAGAAGGCCGCCTCGATATTCTGTTCGCCAATGCGGGTGGCGGCGATATGCTGCCGCTGGGCGCGATTACCGAAGAGCAGTTTGACCGGATTTTCGGCACTAACGTCCGCGGGGTGCTGTTTACGGTACAGAAGGCGCTGCCGCTGCTCTCCGCCGGATCGTCGATTATTCTGACCGGCTCGACGGTGTCCATTAAGGGGACGGCAAACTTTAGCGTCTACAGCGCGAGCAAGGCCGCCGTGCGCAACTTTGCGCGCTCCTGGGCGCTGGATTTGCAGGGCCGCGGGATCCGCGTCAACGTGGTAAGCCCGGGCCCAATCAAAACCCCGGGCCTCGGCGACCTCGTGCCGGAAGAACACCGCCAGGGGCTGTACGACGCGCTGGCCGCTCAGGTGCCGCTGGGCCGTTTAGGCGCGCCGGGTGAGGTGGGTAAAGCGGTGGCGTTTCTGGCCTCCGATGCGGCCAGCTTTATTAACGCCACCGAGCTGTTCGTGGACGGCGGGATGGCGCAAATCTAACCCAGACTGCGCCAGCAGCGGACGTCACGGCCCTCGCGAGAGGGCTGTAACGGCTGAGGACGCTCGCACCCCTGCGCGGCCATCGGGCATCGGTCGCGGAAAAAACAGCCTTCGGGCAGACGGCGGTTGCCGGGAAGCTCCGTTTTGCGTAAGGCCAGCGTTTCATCCAGCGGTTCACCGGTGCGCGGAACCGAATCGAGCAGCAGGCGGGTGTAAGGATGGCGCGGCTCGCCAAGCACCTGCGCGGCGCTGCCCAGCTCCACAATCTGCCCAAGGTACATCACCGCCACGCGGTCGCTCATGTGCCGGACCACCGAGACGTTATGCGAGATCAACACGTAGGTCAGATTACGCTGCTGTTGTAGCGTCACCAGCAGGTTGAGGATCTGCGCCTGCACGGAAATATCCAGCGCGCTGGTGGGTTCATCGAGCATGATGATATCCGGATCGGACGAGAGCGCCCGGGCGATGGCAATGCGCTGGCGCTGCCCGCCGGAGAAGGCGTGCGGAAGCCGGTCGAGATATTCCGGGCGAATGCCCACCTGCAGCGCCAGGTTTTCAGCCAGCTGGCGGCGGTCGCGCTCGCTGCTGCGCTTTTGCACCCACACCGGCTCGGTGATGATTCGCCAGACCGGCAGGCGTGGGTCAAGCGAGGAGAGCGGGTCCTGAAACACCATCTGCATGCCGCCCGCGTGGTGCGCCCGCTGGCAGGCGCCGGTGCTGGGCTTAAGCATGCCCATCAGCAGCTGGGCGAGCGTGCTTTTCCCACAGCCGGATTCCCCGACAATGCCAAGCGTTTCTCCCCGACGGATCTCAAGGTCGAGCCCGTTGAGCGCATGGACCCGTTCCGTCACGCGGCCCAGCCAGTTTTTGCGCGCCGCAAAGTTCACGTGCACGCTATCCAGTTCCAGCAGTACATCAGACATGGGCTTTCTCCCGTTGTGGATACCAGCAGGCGGCCTGTTGGCCCTCTGCGCCAGTGGGCGCTAGGCGCGGCGTTTCGCTGCATTTCGCCCCGGCGGCAAAGCAGCGCTCGCGGAATGCGCATCCCTGCGGAAGCTGGCTGAGGTTGGGCACCGTGCCGGGGATGGCGGGAAGCGGGGCGCGCGGCTGGCCGTTTTCCGGCGCGCACTGCAGCAGGCCAATAGAGTAGGGATGCACGGGCTGGTGGATCAGCGTTTGCGTGGTGCCGCTCTCGATCACGCTGCCCGCATACATCACGTACACTCTGTCGCAGAGCTGTGACACCACGGCCATATCGTGGCTGATAAACAGCACCGAGGTGCCGCTGGCCCGCGCCTTGTGCTTCAGCAGGCGCAGCACCTGCAGCTGAACGGTGACGTCCAGCGCCGTGGTTGGTTCGTCGGCGACGATCAGCTCCGGCTCGCAGGAGAAGGCAAGGGCGATCATCACCCGCTGGCGCATCCCGCCGGACAGCTCGAACGGATAGCGCGCCATGACCGCTTTCGCGTCCGGGATTTGCATCTCTTCCAGCAGGGTAATCGCCTTCTGCTGCGCCTCACGCCGGGAAAGCGGTTGATGCTGGCGGATCACCTCGACCATCTGTTTGCCAATCCGCCGCGTCGGGTTGAGGGCGGTCATGGGCTCCTGAAAAATCATCGCGACCTTTGCGCCGCGCCACTGGCGAAGCTGTTTCTCGGACGCCGTCAGGACATTTTCGCCGAGTAATTTCACCTGACCATGATGAATGCGGTAGCTGCCTTCCGGCAGCAGACGCATGGCGAGCATGGCGGTCACGGATTTTCCCGAACCGGATTCGCCCACCACGCCGACAATTTCACCCCTGCCGATCTCCAGCGAGACGTGGTTCAGCGCGTGGACCTCGCCGCGGAAAATCGGGAAGCTCAGATGCAGGTCTTCAATCTTGAGAACCGGGTCGGTCATCACTGTTTACCTCCTGACTTCGGATCCAGCAGATCGCGGATGCCATCCCCAAACAGGTTAAAGCCCACGGCGGTAATCAAAATCGCCGCTCCGGGAAACGCGCAGTACCACCACTGGTCCAGAACGTAGTTACGGCCGACGGCCACCATCGCGCCCCATTCGGCGGTCGGCTGCTGCGCGCCCAGGCCAATAAACCCCAGCGTGGCGGCCATCAGGATGGCGCTACCGATGTCCAGCGACGCCTGCACGATCAGCGGCGGCAGGGCGTTGCGCAGGATGTGCCAGCGGATCACATGCCAGCGGGAGGCGCCAAAGGTGCGGGCCGCCTGAACGTAGGTAAACTGGCGCACCACCAGGGTTTGGCCGCGCGCCAGGCGGACGTAAAACGGAATGCGGACAATCGCAATTGCCAGCATGGCGTTAAACAGGCTCGGCCCGAGCGCGGCGGCCAGCGCCATGGTCAGCACCAGGGAAGGTATCGAGAGCATAATGTCCATCACCCGCATGATGACGGCGTCGCCGCGCCCGCCCAGCACGCCGGACAGACAGCCCAGCAGTGAACCGATGCCGCCCGCAATTACCACCACCGCCAGCCCGGCGGTAATGGACTGCTGGCTGCCCGCCAGCACGCGGCTGAACAGATCGCGGCCCACCTCGTCGGTACCAAACCAGTGCTGCGCGGACGGCGCCTGCAGGCGCGCGGTCAGATCCAGCGCGTTCGGGTCGTGCGGCACGATCCACGGTGCGGCCACCATAATGAAAAGCATCACCAGCATAATGATGCCGCCAACCATCGTGAGCGGACTTTGGCGCAGCATCCAGAACAGCTTTGCCCAGTTGATGCGTTGTCTGGCGGTTTTCACCGGGACGGGCGTTTCCTGCGTTAACATCATTCGGCACCTCCGCGCCCGATTCGCGGGTCAATCCACAGGTAAAGCAGATCGACCACCAGATTAACCAGCACGTAGGCCAGCGAAACGACGACGGCAAAGCCCATCACCGCGGGGAAATCGAGCGCCTGAATGGACGTCACCACCCAGGCGCCCATGCCCGGCCAGGCAAAGACGGTTTCGGTCAGCACGGCACCGTAAAGCAGATCCCCCAGCGCCAGCCCGAGCACGGTAATTGACGGGATCATCGCATTCGGCAGGGCGTAGCGCAGGACGATATACCAGCCGGGCAGGCCGCTGGCGCGGGCCGTGCGGATGTAGTCTTCGCTAAGCTGCTCCAGCATCGCGGAACGGACCTGACGCGCCACGATGCCGAGATGCACAAATGCCAGCGTCAGCGAGGGTAAAATCAGGTGCTGCAGCGCATTGAAAAAGACCTCGCCGTTGCCTTCCAGCAGCGCGTCCAGCAGATAAAAGCCAGTGACGTGCGTCGGCGGATCGAGCCAGTCGTCCAGCCTGCCGCCGCCCGGCAGGATTTGCAGGTGCCCGTAGAACAGCACAATGACGCCCAGCCCAAGCCAGAAGGCCGGGGTGGAGATCCCGGTCATCGCCATCAAACGCACCAGGTGATCCAGCCAGCGGTTGCGGTACACCGCCGATAAAATTCCCAGCGGCACGCCGATGACCAGCGCCAGCAGGAGGGAACAAAAGGCCAGCTCCAGCGTGGCGGGGAAAAAGGCCTTCAGGTCTTCCGCAACCGGGCGTCCGGTACGGATGGAGGTGCCTAAATCACCGTGGGCCAGGGCGTCCACGTAGCGGCCAAACTGAACGTAGAGCGGCTGATCCAGCCCCAGCTGCTGGCGAATGTTCTGCACGATGTCGTCGCTGGCGCGGTCGCCGGCCAGCAGACGGGCCGGATCGCCGGGGATCAGGTGCGAAATAATAAAAGTGATAATACAGACACCGGCCATCACCAGGAGTAACCCCCAGCAGCGCTGGCGCACGATGCTCCAGAACGTCATACACTTTCCCCCGGCGAAACGGTTACTTGCTCATGGTGGCGATGTTAAACACCTGCTCGAGCATCGGATTAAAGGTGAAGCCTTTGACCTCTTTGTTCATCGCCAGCTGGTAGTTCTTCTGGAACAGATAAACGTAGGCCGCCTCGTCGATGACCACCTTTTGCGCCTGCTGGTAATCTTTGGTGCGTTCCGTCTGGTCCGTGGTTTTCAGCGCGGCCTGCAGCAGGGAATCGACCTCTTTGTTCTCATAGAACGAGCGGTTGCCCGGTAGCCCTTTCTTGTCCGATTCGAACCAGTAGTTCATGAACATGTACGGGTCGGCAAAGTCCGGGCTCCAGTTGCCGATAGCGATGTCGTAATCGCCTTTGCCGACGCGGTCGCGCATGGTGGCGTTGGCCAGTTTCTCCAGCTTGACGTTAATGCCGATCTTGCCGAGGCTGGCCTGAGTCGAAAGGGCGATAGGCTCCCAGTTTGGATCGTTGTCCGAGTAGAGGAAGGTCAGGCTGGCGGGCTTGTCTTTGACCTTCTCCAGGGCCGCTTTGGCTTTGGCCTCGTCGAGGCTGTACTGCATTGCCGAGGCGTCAAATCCCCACATGCCTTCCGGGATCGGGCCGCGCATCTGCTTGCCGTTGCCGCTCAGAATACCTTTCACCATCCCCTCATAGTCCGTCGCCCAGGAGACCGCGCGGCGTAAATCGACCTGATTGAGCGGCGCTTTGCTGTTGTTGAGGTAGAGGTAGGTGACGCGCAGAGACGGGTATTCGGCGACGGCGACTTTCCCTTCCTGCTTCAGGGCCGACAGCTGATCGACCGGCAGGGAGTCGGCAATGTCCAGGTCACCGCGGGAAAGCTGCAGACGGCGCGACGCGCTCTCACCGATAATTTTCACCGAGACGCGCTTGAAGTGCGGCTTGTCGCCCGACCAGTGCGGGTTTGGCACCAGCACCAGCTGCTGGCCTTTCTGCCAGCTTTTCAACATAAACGGCCCGGAGCCGGCGGTGTTTTGCGCCAGAAAGCCGCGCGCGTCGTCCGCGGCATTGGCCTTCAGCACCGTCGGGTTAATGATGGAGGCGCCGTCGTTCGCCAGGGTGTAGAGGAAAGGCGCGAACGGCTGGCTGAGGGTGAATTTCACCGTGTGCTCATCAACGGCCTCCACTTTCAGATCTTTCGGGAAGGCCTCAGACGGCCCCTGGCTGAGCTTCAGCAGGCGTTCAAAGGAGAGTTTGACCGCCTCGGCGTTGACCGGCGTGCCGTCGGAGAATTTGGCGTTATCCGCCAGGGTGAAGGTCCACTCTTTCTGGTCGTCGGACGCTTTCCAGCCCGTCGACAGATCGCCTTCCACCTCGGTAGAGCCTGGCTTGTACTTGACCAGACGCTGGTAGGACGGATAGGTGACGGTCCAGTCGTTGTTATCAATGGTGATGGCAGGGTCGAGCGTTTGCGGGTCGGCGGCTTTACCGATGACCAGCATGTCTTTCGGGACGGCAGCCAGCGCCAGCGGGGCGCTCAGGGCCAACGTGGCGGCAATGACGGTCGAGAGAAGCGATGTTTTCATGGCAGTGCTCCAGGTTCAAAGAGAGGTGTGCGTCAGGGGAAAACAGGCAAAACGGTCATCAAGCAGCGGGTAGCTGGCGGCGTTCGGCAGTTCGAAGTGCCACCATTCGCTGCCGATCCCGACAAAACCGCCGCCGAACATGATGGCGTTCAACAGCAGACGGTTGCGCTGGGCGTGCGGCGGCACGGAAGGGTGATACGGATGCGAGCGGTCATGCATTTCGTCAAAACCGGCGCCCATATCCAGCACGGCGTTATGCTCGTCCATCAGCGTGACGTCGATGGCCGTGCCGCGGCTGTGGTTGGAGCCAATTGCCACGTCGACCACATATTCCGGGTTCGGGCAGGCCTCCCACAGCTGGGCCTGCGCCTGCTGCGGGCGATAGGCGTCGTAGACCACCAGCTTCAGCCCGGCCAGCGTGGCAATGCTGATGGCTTTAGCCAGCGCGGTAGCGGCATCGGTATGCAGCAGGCACAGCGTCTCCTGATAGATCGGGCGGCCTGTGATGTTGTCGGCGGTGGCGTACTTCAGATCGATATGCAGCGTGGGGAACGTCTTCGCCACATCAATCAGTTCACTCTCTACGGGCATAGCTCCGCTCCTTTAGCGTTCGAATTGACCAAACTCTTGTTGTAATTGTCGGTTTACCGCCAGGCGCGCCGGGAGCGCATCACCCAGCGCTTCCACCACGCCCGACAGCAGCAGGTTGAACAGACAGCTCACGGGGGCAAGTGAATCCCAGAAATGACCGGTATCGGTTTTCACCTGCAGTAAATCAATCGGATAATCCCGCGCCCACGGGCACCAGATGTCGGTGATTAAGGCCAGCGGAATGCCTTTCTCGCTCGCGACGCGGCAGTATTGTCGGGCCATCGTGGAGTAGGTACGCGTATCGGTCAGCACGACATAAGGGTGCGCAAACCCGGAGTTAAGGGATTCCACCCAGCTGCCGGAAGCGCCTTCGGCATAGCTCACCCGCGGGCGGAGGTATTCAAGGTGGCTGAAGAAGGCGTTGGCGATCCCGCGCGTGGACTGGATCCCCAGCACAAAGACCGCGTCCGCGTGGGCCAGATGGTGTACCACCTGGCGGAAGGCGTCCGTTTGCGCCAGCTGATACACCTGCGTGATAGCGTCCACTTCCAGCGACAGGGCGTGCTGAAGGCGGTTGGGCAGGGGGCGCTGCTGCTGCCAGGAGTCGAGGCGCTCGTTCATGCCCCAGGGCTGGTACGGATCGCGCAGGCTCTTTTTGGCATCTTCCAGGTTGCGATATCCCAGCTTGCGCAGGAAGCGTCCGACGGTGATCCCGCTGGTCCCGCTTGCCAGCCCGACGCTCTCCGCCGTTTCAAACGGGATTTGCGCGGCGTGCGCCAGCAGCCAGCTTCCGACCCGCTTTTCGCTGGGCGTGAGCTGGCTGAAGGTCGCCTCGATACGGCTTAACATCTCGGGTTTCGTCGTCATACCGCCTCGCTGTTAACAGGCTGTCAAAAGCTGAATATGTGTTACCGGGTTAACAATGCATGACGCGTGCCATGTTCACAGAAGGGCGAAAACCCGCTGCGCAATAAACTTCATGCAATATTTGGTTAACCAATGATCAACATTTGTGCAGCGTAGTTCACTTTTGGTGCACTGGCTGACCTGGCAGGGATGAATTTGGTGAATACGTCAGCCCGTTCACATTTTTGATAAGATAGAAAGACAGTGAACATAAAAGGGATCCCGGCATGGCGAATTGGCCCTGGCGAGTCAGCGTGCGCCTGGTGGCGCTTGCAAAGAAAACAGGGATGGTCGTGGGGATCGTCCTGGTCGTCCTGCTGGCGGTGCGGGTCTATCTCTCGCAGCAGGGGCCGGAACTGCACCCGTGGCACACCTGGCGGGGAGATGAGATGTCCGTGCGCGAGCTGGATAACGCCGATTTCGCCGGGTACCTCGCCCGTGAAAAGGCGATTTTCACCGATCTGGATAACGCGGTGACGGCGAAAACAGTGGGCGAGGATCAAACTCCGTTAAACCGCTACTACCGCCAGAGCCTGGTGTGGCCCGGCCAGTTTGCCCCCGATGCCAACCGCTCCTTTGTGCGGATGCCAGCCGGGAAGCCGCGCGGCGCGGTGGTGCTGCTGCACGGCCTGACCGACTCGCCTTACAGCCTCAGGCACCTTGCCGTGAACTATCAGCAGCGCGGCTTTGTGGCCGTGGTCCCGCGTCTTCCCGGACACGGCACCGCGCCCGGTGCGCTGACGGACGTGGACTGGGAAATGTGGCTGGCAGCGACGCGGCTTGCCGTGCGGGAAGCCACGCGTCTGACGGGGAATAACGTGCCGCTGCATCTGGTGGGCTACTCCAACGGCGGGGCGCTGGCGATGAAGTATGCCCTCGATGCGCTGGAAGACCCTGCGCTGCGTAAGCCTCAGCAGATGATCCTGCTCTCACCGATGATCGGCGTGACGTCCTTTGCGCGGTTCGCCGGATTCGCCGGGCTACCGGCGCTGTTGCCGCCGTTTGCCAAAGCGGCCTGGCTGAATATCTCCCCGGAATATAATCCGTATAAATACAACTCGTTCCCGGTGAACGCCGCCCGCCAGTCGTGGCTGCTGACGAAGGCCCTGCAGGAGCAGATTGGCCGTGAGGCGCGGGAAAACAGGCTGGCGAATTTGCCGCCGGTGCTGGCGTTCCAGTCGGTGATGGATTCTACGGTCAGCACCCGCGCGGTGGTCAGCGGCCTGTTTGACCAGCTTCCGGCAAACGGCAGCGAGCTGGTAGTGTTTGATATCAACCAGGCGGCGAGCTTCCGTCCACTCTTTAAACCGTCGTCCTGGACGGCCACCACGGCGCTGCTGCCGGTCGCGCAGAGGCGTTACAGTGTCACGATTATCACCAATGCCGGCGAGCACAGTTTCTCGACGGTGGCGAAAATCACGCCGGCAGGCAGTACGCAGGAGACGGTCGTGCCGCTTGCCCAGTCCTGGCCGCAGGATGTTTATTCCCTGTCGCACGTTGCGGTGCCGTTCCCGCCGGATGACGATCTCTATGGTCGTGAACCACGCGTGAAAAACCGATATGGCATCAGCCTGGGGACGATTGCGCTGTGGGGAGAGACGTCCGTGTTGAGCGTCGGGAAAGAGGCGCTTATGCGGGTCACCTCGAACCCGTTCTACGACTATATGCAGGAGAGGATTTACAGCCGGATCGGGGACCAGAAAAAGTAATGTTCCCTTGTGGCGTGAATATGTTAGGTCGCATTGATTAAGTATGTTACATAGTAGCTTCAAGGCACCTCTCTTTATCACTGGAACCCCTTTTTGTGCTGACGACGCTGATCTACCGAAGCCACTTGAATTTATCCCGCCCGTCCACCGAACTGCGGGAGCTGGTGGAGCGCGCCAGGGGCCGCAACGTAAAACTGGACATTACCGGCGTCCTCCTTGCTAAAGGCAACGACGTTCTGCAGATCCTCGAAGGGTCGGAAGAGAGTGTGGTCAAACTGTTCCATAAAATCCGCGAGGACAAGCGGCACAGCGGGGTAGTAGAACTGCTGCGGGACTATGGTCCGCGCAGACGCTTCGAAAACGTCGGTATGCTGCTGTTCGACCTGCAAACGCAGTCGCCGAAAGAGGTGCTGCAGTCGGTGCTGCGCTACAGCAAGCTGGACAGCTATCTGACCTCCGACGATCGGGTGTTCAAATTTATTCAGACCTTTATAACCGGTAAACGTCCGGCCCCGTCGGGGGCACGCTACACCGCGGACAAATGGACGCTCTCGACCGAAGCGCTACCCTTTGGCGAACATCTGGGCCTGATTGCCGGACAAACCTGTCAGTTTGCGCTGCAGCCTATTGTCGAGCCCTCGGAAGGGAAAATCAGCTCCCTTGAGGCGCTTATCCGCGGCAACGACGGCGGCAGCCCGGAGCATTTCTTCAGCACCGTCGACCCGGACAACGTCTACGAAGTCGATCTCCAGACAAAAGCCTATGCCTTTGCGCTGGCGGAAAAGCTGGGCATTGGTAGCCATAAAATCGCGGTCAACCTGCTGCCCATGTCGCTGGTAAATGTCCCAGGCGCGGTGGAATTTCTGGTCGATCAGATTAAAAAACATGGCCTTCAGCCGGAGCAGGTGGTCATTGAAGTCACTGAAAACGAGATGATCTCCGGGCTCAACCAGTTTAACAGCGCCATCAAGCAGCTTCGCGGTGAGGGGATTGGCCTGGCGATCGATGATTTTGGCTCGGGCTATGCCGGGCTTTCGCTGCTGACCCGCTTCCAGCCGGATAAAATTAAAATCGACCGTGAGATTGTCAGCAACATCCACCTGAGCGGCCCCAAACAGGCGATTGTGCGCTCCATCATCAGCTGCTGCTCCGATCTTGAAATCACCCTGGTGGCCGAAGGCATCGAGAAAATTGAGGAGTGGTGCTGGCTCGAATCGGCCGGAATCCGCCGCTTCCAGGGCTTCCTGTTTGCCCGGCCGCAGCTTAATGGCGTCGGCGATATCCACTGGCCGCATCTGGTGCGGTAAGCCAATTTTCCCTCCCGTTATTTCCCCTTTGCCCGGCCTGTGCTTAAATAGCTAAAACGGTTTAACATAGTTTAGCTACGAGGATCACATGAAGAAAATCTGGGTACTTGGCGATGCGGTAGTGGATTTGCTGCCGGATGGAGAAGGTCGATTACTGCAGTGTCCCGGCGGCGCGCCGGCGAACGTCGCGGTCGGTATTGCCCGGCTGGGCGGCCAGAGCGCCTTTATCGGCAGGGTTGGCGACGATCCTTTTGGGCGCTTTATGGCGAAAACGCTCGCTGACGAGCGGGTTGACGTGACGTGGATGCGCCTTGACCCGGCGCACCGCACCTCAACGGTGGTGGTCGTTCTCGACGACCACGGCGAGCGCTCGTTTACCTTCATGGTGCGCCCGAGCGCCGATCTGTTTCTCGAACCCGACGACCTGCCGACGTTCAGCGCCGGGGAGTGGCTGCACGTCTGCTCCATCGCCTTAAGCGCCGAGCCGAGCCGGACTGCGACGTTTCAGGCGATGGCCGCCATTCGTGAGGCGGGCGGTTACGTCAGCTTCGACCCCAATATTCGCCCGGACCTCTGGCCGGATGAGAACGCACTGCATGGCTGCCTGGAGCAGGCCCTGCAAAGCGCCGACGTGGTGAAACTTTCGGTAGAAGAGCTGGCCTTTTTCACCGGCAGCGCGGAGGTCAACGTTGGTCTGGAGGTGCTGATGCAGCGCTGCCCGGCGCGTCTGGTGCTGGTTACCCAGGGAAAAGCGGGCGTAACCGCGTGGCATGAAGGTAGCGTAAAACACTACCCGGCAACGCCTGTGCAGTGCGTCGATACGACCGGTGCGGGCGATGCCTTTGTGGCGGGGCTGCTCTACGGGCTGGCCGCCGGACAGGACCTGATGCCGGTTATCGCGCTCGCCCAGCGCTGCGGCGCGCTGGCCACCACCGCCAAAGGGGCGATGACCGCGTTGCCCTGGCAGCACGACCTGTAATTTCTCCTCTCCTGGCCGCCATCCGGCGGCCTGAATTGTCGCCTCGATCACACTTACTAAATCGGTTTAGCAAAAAAGATTGCCGATCCAAAATTCACAGGTTTAGTATCAGCAACCTAAACCGGTTTAGCAATTTAGCACGTTTAATGACTTCTTTTAGGGATGCGACAAAATGTATAAAAAACGCAGACTTGCCGTGATGATAGGCATGCTGGCCGGAAGTACCTCTGTTTTTGCCCAGACGGATATGTCCAGTATTGAAGCGCGTCTTGCCGCGATGGAGCAGCGCCTTCAGGACGCGGAAACGCGCGCGCAGGTGGCTGAGAAGCGCGCCGCGGCAGCAGAACAAAAAACGCAGCAGCTGGTTGCCGCTCAGCAGCAGGCGCAAACGACAACCCAGGAGGTGGCGCAGCGCACCACCGCGCTGGAGAAGAAGGCGGATCAGACCGGCGGGTTTGAGTTCCACGGCTATGCCCGCTCTGGACTGCTGATGAACGATGCCGCCTCCAGCAGCAAAAGCGGCCCTTACCTGACCCCAGCCGGTGAAACCGGTGGTGCGGTAGGGCGTCTGGGTAACGAAGCAGATACCTACGTCGAGCTGAACCTGGAGCACAAGCAAACCCTGGACAACGGGGCGACCACGCGCTTCAAGGCGATGCTGGCCGACGGTCAGAGAACCTATAACGACTGGTCAGCCGATACCAGCGATCTCAATATTCGTCAGGCCTTCGCGGAGCTGGGCAACCTGCCTGATTTTACCGGCGCGCTGAAGGGCAGCACCTTCTGGGCGGGTAAACGCTTCGACCGCGACAACTTTGACATCCACTGGCTGGATTCCGACGTGGTGTTCCTGGCCGGTACCGGCGGCGGCGTTTACGACGTGAAGTGGAACGATTCGCTGCGCAGCAACTTCTCCATTTACGGCCGCAACTTTGGCAGCGTGGAGCAGACCGACAACAACGTTCAGAACTATATCCTCAGCATGAACCACTTCGCCGGCCCGTTCCAGCTGATGGTGAGCGGCCTGCGGGCGAAGGATAACGACGACCGTAAAGACACTAACGGCGATCTGATTAAAACGGATGCCGCCAATCACGGCGTTCATGCCCTGGTAGGCTTGCATAATGAGAGCTTCTACGGCCTGCGTGAAGGGACCGCCAAAACGGCGCTGCTTTATGGTCACGGGCTGGGTGCGGAGGTAAAAAGCATCGGCTCCGACGGCGCGCTGCTGTCTGAGGCGGATACCTGGCGCTTCGCAAGTTACGGTGTCACGCCAATCGGCGGTGGCTGGAGCGTTGCGCCCGCCGTTCTGGCACAGAGCAGTAAAGATCGCTACGTCAAGGGCGATAGCTATGAGTGGGTAACGCTCAACACCCGCCTGATCAAAGAGGTCACCCAGAATTTCGCGCTGGCGTTTGAGGGAAGCTACCAGTACATGGATTTAAACCCGGAGGGCTATAAGGACCGCAACGCCGTGAACGGCAGTTTCTACAAGCTGACCTTTGCGCCGACGTTAAAAGCGAGCAAAATCGGCGATTTCTTCAGCCGTCCTGAACTGCGCCTGTTTGCCACCTGGATGGACTGGAGCAGCAAACTGGATAATTACGCCAGCGATGATGCCTTTGGCAGCAGCGGCTTCAACGCCGGCGGGGAATGGAACTTTGGGGTCCAGATGGAAACCTGGTTTTAACCCATCACGCTCCCGCCAGGCGGGAGCGTTTCGCACATCATAAAAAGGAGTCAGGCAGAGGTATTTATGGATTTTAATCAAATCGCCCGCGAGCTTATTCCGCTGCTCGGTGGCAAGGAAAACATCGCCAGCGCGGCGCACTGCGCAACGCGTCTTCGTCTGGTGCTGGTTGATGACGCGCTGGCGGATCAGCAGGCCATCGGCAAGGTTGACGGCGTGAAAGGCTGCTTCCGTAACGCCGGGCAGATGCAGGTGATTTTTGGCACGGGCGTGGTCAACAAGGTGTACGCCGCATTTATTCAGGCGGCGGGGATTAGCGAATCCAGCAAATCGGAAGCCGCGGATCTGGCGGCACGCAAGCTGAACCCGTTCCAGCGCATTGCCCGCTTACTCTCCAACATCTTTGTGCCGATCATTCCCGCGATTGTGGCGTCCGGTCTGCTGATGGGCCTGCTCGGCATGGTGAAAACCTACGGCTGGGTCAATGCGGATAACGCCATCTACATCATGCTGGACATGTGCAGCTCGGCGGCGTTTATCATTCTGCCTATTCTGATTGGCTTTACCGCCGCGCGCGAATTTGGCGGTAACCCGTACCTCGGCGCGACGCTGGGCGGCATTCTGACCCACCCGGCGCTGACCAACGCCTGGGGCGTGGCGTCGGGCTTCCACACCATGAACTTCTTCGGCCTTGAGATCGCGATGATTGGCTATCAGGGTACGGTATTCCCGGTGCTGCTGGCCGTCTGGTTTATGAGCATCGTCGAGAAAAACCTGCGCCGCGCGATCCCGGATGCGTTAGACCTGATCCTGACGCCGTTCCTCACCGTCGTCATCTCCGGCTTTATCGCCTTGCTGATTATCGGTCCGGCGGGGCGCGCTCTGGGGGACGGTATCTCCTTTATTCTGAGCACGCTGATCGCCCACGCGGGCTGGCTCGCCGGGCTGCTGTTCGGCGGACTTTACTCGGTGATTGTGATCACCGGTATTCACCACAGCTTCCACGCGATTGAAGCCGGGCTGCTGGGGAATCCGTCGATTGGCGTTAACTTCCTGCTGCCGATCTGGGCCATGGCGAACGTGGCGCAGGGTGGCGCCTGTCTGGCGGTGTGGTTCAAAACCAAAGATGCCAAAATCAAAGCCATTACCCTGCCGTCGGCGTTCTCTGCAATGCTGGGCATCACCGAAGCGGCCATTTTTGGTATCAACCTGCGCTTCGTTAAGCCGTTTATCGCCGCGCTGATTGGCGGTGCGGTGGGCGGGGCCTGGGTGGTCTCCGTGCACGTGTACATGACCGCCGTCGGGCTGACCGCCATTCCGGGCATGGCCATCGTGCAGGCCAGCTCGCTGCTGAACTATATTATCGGCATGGTGATTGCCTTCGGCGTGGCGTTTACCGTCTCACTGCTGCTGAAATATAAAACGGATTCTGAATAATGACGTTACCTTCCCGCTGGCCTGCGATCCTGCAGGCCGTTATGACAGGTCAGCCGCGGGCGCTGGCGGACAGCCACTATCCACAATGGCACGCCGCGCCGGTGGCGGGGCTGATGAACGACCCGAACGGGTTTATCTGGTTTGCTGGCCGCTATCACCTGTTCTATCAGTGGAATCCGCTGGACTGCGAGCACCGCTTTAAGTGCTGGGGGCACTGGAGTTCTGCGGACCTGGTGCACTGGAAGCATGAGCCGCTGGCGCTCATGCCCGACGAAGCGTATGACCGCAACGGCTGCTACTCCGGTAGCGCCGTGGATAACGAGGGCGTTTTGACCCTGTGCTACACCGGCAACGTCAAGTTCGATGACGGCAGCCGCACCGCCTGGCAGTGCCTGGCCGTGGAGCAGCCGGACGGAACCTTTACGAAGCTGGGGCCGGTGCTGGCGCTGCCGGAAGGCTACACCGGCCACGTGCGCGACCCGAAGGTGTGGCAGCACGAGGGGATGTGGTACATGGTGCTCGGCGCGCAGGATGTGCAGAAGCGCGGCAAGGTGCTGCTGTTTAAATCAGCCGATTTGCACGCCTGGACATCCTGCGGGGAGATCGCCGGTCACGGGGTTAACGGCCTGACGGACGCGGGCTATATGTGGGAGTGTCCGGACCTGTTTGCCCTCGACGGGACGCACGTCCTGATCTGCTGCCCGCAGGGGCTGGCGCGCGAGCCGCATCGCTACCTCAATACCTATCCGGCTACCTGGATGAGCGGGGCGTTTGACTATGCCCGCGCGACGTTCGATCACGGCGAGCTGCACGAGCTGGACGCGGGCTTTGAATTCTACGCCCCGCAAACCACGCTGGCGGAAGATGGACGCCGCATCCTGATTGGCTGGATGGGCGTACCGGACGGGGAAGAGATGCTTCAGCCCACGCGGGCGCACGGCTGGATGCACCAGATGACCTGCCCGCGAGAATTGCGCTTCCGCGACGGCAGGCTCTGGCAGACCCCGGCGCGCGAGCTGGCGGCGCTGCGTGAAGATGAGCAGCACTGGCAGGGGCGCGCCAGCGACGCGCCCGAACTGGACGCGACGCGCCTGGAGTTTGAGCTGGGCGCCGCGCACGTGAGCGTCGATTTTGGCGGCGCGCTGCGCCTCACTCTCGATGAGCAGGGCGTGCGCCTGGAGCGCGCGAGCCTGAAAACCGGTGAAACATTGGCCCGCTACTGGCAGGGCGACGTCCGTCATTTGCGCGTCCTGTGCGACCGCTCCAGCGTCGAAATCTTCATTAACCACGGCGAAGGGGTGATGAGCAGCCGCTATTTTCCTGACCATCCGGCCCGGGTGCGATTCGAAGGTGCGTCCGATATCACATTACGCTACTGGTTGCTACGCGCCTGCATGATAGAATGAGGGTTTTGGCAGCCGGATCTAAGTCGTTGTGAGAAAAACAAAACGCGTCACCATTAAAGACATCGCGGAGCTGGCGGGTGTGTCAAAAGCCACCGCCAGCCTGGTTCTGAACGGTCGCAGCAAAGAGCTTCGCGTGGCGGAGGAGACGCGCGAGCGCGTGCTGGCAATTGCAAAAGAGCACCACTATCAGCCCAGCATTCACGCCCGGTCGCTGCGCGATAACCGCAGCCACACCATTGGTCTGGTGGTCCCGGAGATCACCAACTACGGTTTTGCCGTCTTTTCTCATGAGCTGGAAACGCTGTGCCGCGAGGCGGGCGTTCAGCTGCTGATCTCCTGCAGCGATGAAAATCCGGGGCAGGAGACGGTGGTGGTGAACAACATGGTGGCGCGTCAGGTGGACGGGCTGATTGTGGCCTCCAGCATGCTCAACGACGCGGACTACCATAAGCTGAGCGAGCAGCTGCCGGTGGTTCTGTTTGACCGTCACATCAACGACAGCGCGCTGCCGCTGGTGATCACCGATTCCATCACCCCGACGACCGAACTGGTGGCGGACATTGCGCGCCAGCATCCGGATGAATTCTACTTCCTCGGCGGCCAGCCCCGTTTATCCCCGACGCGCGATCGTCTTGAAGGCTTTAAGCAAGGCCTGCGAGAGGCCGGCGTGGCGCTGCGCCCCGAGTGGATCATTCACGGCAACTATCACCCGAGCTCCGGTTACGAGATGTTTGCTGAACTCTGCGCCCGCCTAGGGCGTCCGCCGAAAGCGCTCTTCGCCGCCGCCTGCGGGCTGCTGGAAGGGGTGCTGCGCTATATGGGCCAGCATAACCTGCTGCAAAGCGATATCAGGTTAGCCAGTTTTGACGATCACTATCTCTACGATTCGCTGACGATCCCGGTGGATACCATCCGCCAGGATAACCGCCAGCTGGCGTGGCACTGCTTTGATTTGATTAGCAAACTGATCGAGGGCGAGACCCCGGAACCGTTGCAACGCAAGCTGGCGGCCACCCTGCAGCGGCGCTATAAGTGAGCAATATAGCCCGGACCGATACATCAATAACTTTAATTAATTTAAGTTTTGGAATGGCCGATAACCATAAGGAATAATTCTCCTTGAGGTATTGGTTTATGTCGTTGAAAAAGTCGTCCCTGATAGTCCTGTTCTCGCTGCTTTTCTTCTTTGTTGTCAGCACCGTCACCAGCGTTGGCATCATCATTAAAAGTAATAATTCCCTGGATAACGTCAACAAAGAGATCCAGGTTGTGCTGTCCATTATTGACCCCATCAACCACAGCCGTACGCTGCGCGTGCGGGTGATGGAGTATGTGAAGATGGTGGAAGCGGGCAACGCGGCGGACGGCGCTGCAAAGCTGACCGCCGTGAAAGAGGCGCTGACCAAAGCGGACCACGCCTTTGCGGCCTTTATGGCGTCGCCGCGCCTGAGCGATGAAGCGCCGCTGGTCACTGCCTATCAGGATGCCTGGCAAAACTACCGCAACCAGGGGCTGGCGCCGCTGATCGACGCCGCCGAGGCGCACGATGTCGTCAAATTTAACGCGCTCATCCCGGAAGTCTCCCGCCTCGACCGCCAGTACGAGATCGTTCTCGACCAGGTGCTTTCCGTCCACCAGAAATACGCCAAAAGCCTGAACGAAGATGCGAGCAGTAGCTTCGTCTCCGGCCTGGCGATCGTTGCTGCTATCGCCAGCCTGTTTGTGGTGGTGATTATCGCCGTTAGCCTGCTGATGAAGCGCTTTGTCTTTGCGCCGATCAACCTGGCGCGCGAGCACTGCAGTCAGATTGCGGCAGGCAAGCTGGACATTCCGGTGCCGGTGAAGGGGAGTACAGGCAACGAAATCGACCATCTGATGGGCTCGATGGAGCAGATGCGTCAGGCGCTGCTGGCGACCATCGCCCAGGTGCGCGATGCGAGTCATACCGTGACGCACGCCGCCCAGGAGATTGCCTCCGGGAATATCGACCTGGCGTCACGCACCGAGCAGCAGGCTTCGGCGTTGACCCAGACGGCAGCGAGCATGGAAGAGCTGAGCGCGACGGTGGCGAACAATACCGACAATGTGTATCAGGCCGGGAAACTGGTGCAGGACGCGGTGAAAAATGCCCACACCGGTGAAGCGGTAACCCGTGAAGTCATCGACACGATGAATACCATCGCGGCGAACTCGAAGCGCATTGAAGACATCACCAGCGTGATTAACAGCATCGCCTTCCAGACCAACATCCTGGCGCTGAACGCGGCGGTTGAAGCGGCGCGCGCCGGTACCCAGGGACGCGGCTTTGCGGTCGTGGCCAGCGAAGTACGCACCCTGGCGCAGAAAAGCGCGGTGGCGGCGAAAGATATCGAAAGCCTGATCGCGCAGTCGGTCTCCAGCGTGAAAAACGGTGCGGAGCTGGTGAGCCGCTCGGGCGAGGTGATTGACGCAATCATTTCGTCGGTGAACAAAGTGAATACGCTGATGGAGCAGATCTCCGTCGCCTCCGAAGAGCAGAGCCGCGGGATCAGTCAGGTCGGGCAGGCGGTGACCGAGATGGACGGCGTGACCCAGCAGAACGCCGCGCTGGTGCAGCAGTCCGCCGCCGCAGCGGCCTCGCTGGAAGAGCAGGCGCAGCAGCTTTCGCGGAGTATTTCGAGTTTTAGGTTGCCGGTGCAGGCTTGATGGTATGAGGGGGCTCCGCAGGGAGCCTTTTTTGTACCTGGCGTAACCGTAACTGTATAATTCAGAACGTCTCTACGGGCAGTACAAATCTAATATAACGATCACCAGGGAAAATTATGTTAATTATTTTTAGTGGGCTACCCGGCAGCGGTAAAAGCACCGTTGCAAAAATAGTTGCCCAAAGGCTGGGAGCGGTCTACCTGCGGGTTGATACCGTTGAGCAGACCATTCGTTCAGTTTCTGAAACCGGTCAGAAAACGGGTCCGGAGGGCTATTTTGCCCTCTATGGTTTAGCGAGTGAAAATCTTAAGCTGGGCTCCACCGTTGTGACCGATTCCGTTAATGATATCAACCTTGTGCGAGATGCTTTCCGCAATATTGCTCTGTCGTTAAATGTCCCTTTCCTGGAAGTTGAAATTGTCTGCTCAGACGAAAAAGAACATCGTTATCGCGTAGAGAACAGAATATCTGATATCCCGGGACTCACGCCTCCTGACTGGGAAAGGGTAAAAAACCGTGAGTATGAACCCTGGGAGAGAGAACATCTCATATTGGACACCGCTGCGTTATCAGCGGCAGAGTGTGCAGATAAAATCCTGGAAATAGGGCATAAGATTGCGCTAAACCGATCTTAAACGATGGACAAGCGCCTGCAATGGCTTAGCTACTTTGAGGATTCGCCTGAATTCAGCATAATTGGCTTCAGGAAATAAAAAGCTTCGTTTTTATCGACAACGTAAACCGCAGCGTAATCAGAAATCGAAACCGCGCACTGGAAGAATTAATTCTCAACATGAACATAGGGGCAACATCGAAAATGGGGAAGCGCAAGAGTGCTCTGGTTTATGTCCTGACCGTCATTATTTTTTTGCTTATTATCCCTGAGATCATTCTGCGTGTATGCACGTCCGAGCAACTTGGCCGTCTCAGCGACTTCACCAGTTTAGGTGGCTTGTTAAATCCACTCTTATCCTTGCTCATCTTCCTGACATTGTTATCAATCATACTGGCCGTCATTGCTATCGCATTGGTTAAGCGACTTCTTCGTACGAGATGATTTGCTTTCGAGCGACTCATAGCACCCGCCAGCCGTTACCGCTATGAGTCCAAAACCGTCAGCACAAAATTTTCATTCACCCCAGCAATATTTCCCTCCCTCATCCGTCTACCTCATCACACGCCATAATCAGTTACGATAAACGAGGTAAACACCATGAGAGATTTTGAACTGCACGGCAGAGGTCACGGGCGCGGATTTGGTCGCCACCGTATGGGCAAAGGTTTAATCATCGGCGCGGTGATTTTCATCGTGCTCGGCCTGCTGGTGATGTCCCTGTGGAACGCCTTGCTCCCGGCGATCCTGGGCGTGAAGGCCATCGGCTTCTGGCAGGCGCTGGGCATTCTGGTGCTGAGCCGCATTCTGTTCGGTGGGCTGGGGTTCCGCCCGGGGATGTTTGGCGCGCACCGCCGGATGCACGAGCGCTGGATGAACATGACGCCCGAGCAGCGTGAGGCGTTTATTCAGCAGCGTCGCGAAGGGTTTGGTCGCCACGGACGCGGTCACTGCGGCTGGCACGGCCATCGTGACGATAAGCGCGATGACGCTACGCCAAAAGCGCCGGACGCGGAGTGAGCGAGATGAAAGCCGGGGAGGCGGGCGGATCCATGCTGATGTCGGCGCTAAACGCCTGTCGCGCCCGGCTGAAAGCCTTCATTCGCGGACGGACGTCCGTGCGCGATGATGCCGACGACATTTTGCAGGAAGTGACGTATCAGCTGATGAAAGTGGAGCAGCCGGTCGAAAACGTCGCCGCCTGGCTGTTCCGCGCGGCGCGTAATGAGATGACCGACCGGGCGCGTAAAAAGCGCGAGGTGTCGCTCTCCGGCTATTTTACGGGCGATGACGACGAGGATTTTCCGGAAGACGAGCTGGCCGAAACCCTGTTCGGCGTACCGCACACGCCGGAGGAGGAGTATCTCAAGACGCTGCTGTGGGAAGAGCTGGGCCAGGCGCTGTCAGAACTCCCGCCGCCGCAGCGGGAGGTATTTGAAAAGACCGAACTCCACGGCTACAGCATTAAAATGCTGGCAGAGGAGACCGGCGCCAGCGAACAGGCGCTGTTATCCCGCAAGCACAAGGCGGTGCTGTTTCTGCGCACGCGGCTGCGGGACGTCTATGACGCGCTGACGGGCGTATAGCGGCGACAGACAAAACCTTACACTTCCGGCACTTGTAGATTCATCACTATCGTTTATGATCGGGGCGTCTTGTCACTCTGGAATGTTATGCGCAACCGTCAGCTCCTCGGAAAATGGCTTTTGATTATCACCTGTCTCGCGATGGCGCTTTGCCTCGTGCAGCGTGCTGTCATGCTCAACCATTTTTTACAGGGACTGGAACCGCAGATTTCACTGAGTGTAGATGCCCCGGCTCAAACCAGCACCACTGAGCAATCCGGCCCGTCGCCGTGTCAGCTCGGCGCGCACTCGCTGCTTTGCGCGCAGCCGCTGTTCTTCGACGGCGCGCTGCCGGCCATTATTATCTTCTTCGCGCTGCTGCAGCTGTTTACGCAAGGGCGGGCACTGGCTCCCGCGGAACAGCCCGTTCAGGCACCGCCTCCCCGAATACACCTGAAAAACTGCGTTTTCCGTGAATGAAAAACATCGTCCTCACACGATAATTTTTCACTGTTCACGGAGTACAACATGGTTAACCTCTTCAGGGGATTCGTCTTCCTGTGGCTGTCCTGCATCGGCATTGTCCATGCGGCGGACACCGGCTGGCTGGTCTCCCCACAAAACGATCACGCCCGCATCCGCTTTCAGGCGGAGAGGGAGCAAACGAACGTTAAAGGCCTGCTCACCGTTGAGCTAAAGCCCGGCTGGAAAACCTACTGGCGATCGCCGGGCGAGGGCGGCGTGGCGCCGAAAATCAGCTGGCCGGACGGCATAACGGACAGCTGGTCCTGGCCGGTCCCGTCGCGTTTCGATATCTCCGGCATGACCACGCAGGGCTATCACGATAAGGTCACTATTCCGATCGTTCTCGACGGGGTGAAGGGCGACACGCTCGACGGGACGCTGACGCTCTCCACGTGCAGCAACGTCTGCCTGCTGACGGACTACCCGCTGCATCTCGATTTTACCCAGCCGGTGGATGAGGGCTTACGCAGCGCCTTCGAGCAAGCGATGCGCGCCGTGCCCGGCACGTCGGGCGTGTCTTCCAATCTGTCCGCCTGGCTTTCCGACGGCAATCTGGTGATTACCGCCACCACGGACGGGAAATGGGACAATCCGGGGATCTACTTTGACCCGCTGGAGGGCGATATTCTGCCCGGCGAGCCGGTTATTAAACATGACGGCACTGGGCTTCGGGTGACGGTGCCCGTGACCGACGAATGGGGAGACAAACCCGCCTCGCTGGCAGGCAAGAGGCTGTCGTTTGTGCTGACCAACGGCGAGCGGGCGCAGCAAACCACCATGACCGTTGGGGCAACGCCCGAAGAGACCTCCGCACCGGACGGGACGGGAAAAATGGTGCTCTTTGCGCTATTAGGCGGGCTGATCCTCAACCTGATGCCCTGCGTGCTGCCGGTAATGGGCATGAAGCTTAACAGCATCCTGCAGGCGGGCTCGGACAGGCGTGCCATCCGGCTGCGCTTCCTCGCCACCAGCGCCGGGATCCTCACCTCCTTTATGCTGCTGGCCGGGATGGTCACCGCGCTGAAGCTGGCCGGGGCGTCGCTGGGGTGGGGCATTCAGTTTCAGAACCCGTGGTTTATCGGCCTGATGGTCGCCGTGACCTTCCTGTTTGCACTGAACCTGTTTGGAACGTTTGAAATGCTGCTGCCTTCTTCGGCCGCCGGACGGCTGGCGACGGCAGGGGGAGCGGGGATCGGCGGCAGCTTCTGCGAAGGGATGTTCGCCACGCTGCTGGCAACGCCGTGCTCCGCGCCGTTCCTCGGTACGGCGGTCGCCTTTGCCCTTGGCGCGCCGCTGCACGCCCTGTGGCTGATCTTCCTGATGCTCGGCGTGGGCATGAGCCTGCCGTGGCTGTTCGTTGCCTTGGTGCCGAAAACGGCCATGCTGCTGCCCAAACCCGGCCGCTGGATGAACACGCTCAGGGTCATCCTTGGCCTGATGATGCTGGCCTCCAGCCTCTGGCTGGCGACGCTGTTGAGCGTGCATCTGGGCGAGGAGGTCAGCCAGATCGTGATGCTGGGGCTGACTGCCGTCGCGCTGGTGCTGTTTGCGTTAAAGGGGCAAAAATCTTCGCCGCTTTTCTGGCTGGTGGTCATCGCGCTGTCGGCGTTCGGCGGGTATCAGGTGCGCGGTCTGCTTAACGCGCCGCCTGACGCTCCGGCACAAAACGTTGCGCAGACTATCCCGTGGCAGCCGCTCAGTGAAGAGACTATCGAGAACGCGCTGGCGCAGGGGAAACGGGTGTTTGTGGATATCTCCGCGGACTGGTGCGTGACGTGCAAAGTTAACGAGCACCGCGTACTCAGTCAGCCGGACGTGATTGCCGCGCTGCGCCAGCCGGACGTGGTGGCCCTGCGCGGGGACTGGAGCCAGCCGTCCGCGTTTATCGCGGATTTTCTGGCGAAGCGAAACCGCTACGCCATTCCGTTTAACGCGGTGTATGGCCCCGGCCTGCCTGATGGCGAGATCCTCTCGCCGCTGCTGGACAAGCGCACCCTGGTCACCACCCTGAACAACGCAAAAGGCTAACTGTGTCATGAAAAAATTCCTTATTACGCTTCTGCTCCTGCTGGCCCCGCTTCAGGTATTCGCCGCGCAGCCGCTGACGCCGGGCCAGGAGCAGCGCGCGCAGAAGACGATCGCTGATTTCCTGTTTAACGATCCAAACTCCCCGCGCATCGGCGCGAAAAACCCAAAGCTCACCCTGGTGGTGTTTACCGACTACAACTGCCCGTACTGTAAAAAATTCGATCCGTACCTGGAGAAGATTGTCGAAAAACACCCGGACGTGGCGGTGGTCTTTAAGTTTTTACCTTTCCGCTCGGAAAGTTCGCTGACTGCCGCACGAGACGCGTTAACCGTCTGGCGTGCGCATCCTGAGCAGTTTATGAAGCTGAACCACACCCTGATGGCGAAAAAGGGGTACCACGATGACGCCAGCATTCAGGAGGCGCAAAAGCGGGCGGGCGTCAGCGTGACGACGCCGGACGAGGAGAGTTTTCTGACGATCAGGCGCAGCCTCATTGTGGCGGAAAAAATGGGGATCCAGGGCACGCCTGCCACGCTTATCGGCGAGGGGCTGCTTCCCGGCTGGGTGCCGTTCGAACAGTTCGACGAAATGGTCAGTGACGCACTGAAAAACCGCTAACCTGAAGGGGGCGAAATGCCCCCGATAAACCGGAGAGGGAAATGAAAAAATTACTGTTACTTTCGGCGCTGGCGACGTCAGGGCTGGTACAGGCGGCTGAAGCCATACCGGATGTGGTGAAGCACTTCAGCGAGCAGCAGCAGATCAACATCATCAAGAAGCTGGATGCGCCGGGCGGGGCGCCAGCCTGGCTGGGGCAGTATCAGGATATGGGCGTGACGCTCTTTCTCACGCCGGACGGCAAGCACGTGATCTCAGGTTATCTTTATGATGACAAAGGGAAGAACCTCAGCGAGGGCTACTTCCAGAAAGAGATCTACGCCCCGATGGGACGCGAGATGTGGAAAAACCTCAACGCGGCGCATCCCCTGAAGGAAGGGGCGGATAGCGCCCCGCGCAAGGTCTTTGTCTTTGCCGATCCGTTCTGCCCGTACTGCAAGCAGTTCTGGTCCGAGGCGCAGCCGTGGGTGAAGGCCGGTAAGGTGCAGCTCAATACGCTGCTGGTGGCGTTCCTCAACCCCAACAGCGGACGCAACGCCGCCGCCATTCTGAATGCGAAAGATCCGGTTTCGGCCTGGCGCGAATACGAGCTTTCCGGCGGCAAAAAACTGCCCAAGCCTGAAGGCGAGGCTTCCCGCGAAACGGTTGCGATCCTACAGAAACATCAGGCGCTGATGGACAGCCTCGGCGCTAACGCCACGCCCGCAATTTACTATCTGAATGCGGAAAACGAGCTGCAGCAGGTGGTGGGGATGCCGGATGCGCAGCAGCTCGAGGCGATGTTCGGGCCGAAGCCGTAAAAGACCAGGCAGAAACGGGGCGTTTCTGCCTGGTGGTCATTCAGCTACCCCAGCGTCCACGGAGATAGTTTACCGCCTGCTGCGTCTGCGGCTGGTTCAGGTAATCTTCCCGGAACAGGATGGTGCCGTTGACGTTGGGCAGCGAATCGTTGAGATCGAGCTGCTTTTTCAGCTCCGGCACGCCGCCCTGAACCGTCCAGTCCGGCTCTTTTTTCGACGGCTCGCCAACCTTGTAGAACGCAATGCCGATATACAGGCGAGTGTGGGTCGGCTTCACCACGTCGGCCCACCATCTGGTCAGCACGTCGTAGCGTGCGGCATCCCGGGAGAAGGGCCAGTAAATCTGCGGCGCGATGTAGTCCAGCAGGCCCTGCTGCACCCACTGACGCGTATCGGCGTAGGATTCATCATAGGCCGCGGCGCCGCGGGTGTCTGAGCCTGCCGGGTCAAAGGAGCGGTTGCGCCACACGCCCGCCGGGCTGACGCCAAACTCCACGTTGGGTTTTGTCTGCTTGATCGCGCGGGAGACCTGGACAATCAGCTGCTGCGTATTGTGTCTTCGCCAGTCGGCTTTTGAGGCAAACCCCTGGCCGTACTGCCGCCAGCTCTGCGCGTCATTGAGCGCGGATCCCGGCGATTCGGCATAGAAGTAATCATCAAACTGCACGCCGTCTACCGGGTAGTTCGCCACCACTTCGGTGACCACTTTGGTTATCCAGTCGCGCACCTCCGGAATGCCCGGGTCGAGCACAAAGCGGTCACCCGAGATGCGGACCCATTCCGGATGCTGGACATAAACGCTGGACGGCGTCTGGTATGCCGTCCGGTTCAGGGCGGCGATGGTGGACGGTTTGGTGTTGGTCGACACGCGATAGGGGTTAAACCAGGCATGGACCTTCATGCCGCGCTTGTGCGCTTCATCAAGCATAAACTGCAGCGGATCGTATCCCGGATACTCACCGATGTTGCCGGTCAGCATATCTGACCACGGTAAAATTTTGGATGACCAGAGCGCCGTGCTGTCCGGCTTCACCTGGAAAAAGACCGTGTTGATGCCGAGTTGCTTAAGGTTGTCGAGCTTTGCGATCAGCGCCTGCTTTTGCATCGCGATGCGCTGGTCCGCGCTGCGGCCATTCACCGAGGCTACCGGCGGCCAGTCGAGACGCGAGACGGTCGCCAGCCAGATCCCGCGCATCGGGGCGTTTGCCTGCGGCGTCGGTTTACTGACGGTGGGAAGAGGGGTAACCAGCGATTTGGGTGGTTTTGAGGAGCAGCTTACAAGTAAAAGCGCGCAGGCAGCCAGCGCACCAATCCGTTTTACGTGTCGCGTCATTTGCGTATTAGCTCTTGATAATCCGACTGTTAGCCCAGGGATTAAAGGCGGGCGCCGCCTGCTCTGTATTTCCCTCATCGCTGAGAGAGTCCAGATACAGGGCTTCAACTTCCGCGCGCGCCCACGGGGTGCGGCGCAGAAATTTCAGGCTCGATTTAACGCTGGGGTCTTTTCTGAAACAGTTAATTTTGATGCGGTCACCCAACTCGCTCCAGCCATATTTTGCCACCAGGGCGTTGACCATCATCTCCAGCGTTACGCCATGCAAAGGATCTTTGGAAATATGTGCAGTCATAGGCGTCCGGATGTCTCGATTTTTAGGGGATTGGGGTAAACGCTGAAAGGGTCCAAGAAAGCAGGGGAAGCGGCAATTTTCCTTTTCCCCTCGCTCACTTTATGACGGACTCCGTGCGCTGATTTTCGCCGACAATTTTTCCCGCGCTGTTTTCAATCGTAAACCGAATCGACACGTCGTCCTGGCCCACGGGCGTGGCCGTGACCGCTTTTACCATCGTTCCCGAGTCTGCTGCGATCGTCATCGTCGTCGTGCCTTTTGCCAGCACCTTATCGCGCTGGGTGATGCGCCAGCTCAGACGGCATTCGCGGCACGGTTTCCAGGTGTCGTTGATGGCCCACAGACGCACGGTCGCCGCCGCCCCGGATTGCCACTGCGCGGTGACCGGTTCAATGGACGGTAAAACAGGCTGGTAGGCGCGTTTTAAGGCGTAAAACCCGGCTTTAGGCTTACGCAGGTAGTCCACCACGCCCCAGTTGATGGAGGGCCAGGTTTCCACGAACATGAAGTGGAACAGGGCCGTCACCGGCTGGTAGCGCTGTCGACGGTAGCTCTCTGCCGCCGTGGCCACCAGCTGCGACTGGTACGCCTGAGTATTGCGGATCATCGCCTGAATGTTGTCCCCACGCGAAATACCGGCAAACTTAAAGGTCTGGAAGGGCTGAAAATTATGGTATTTCCAGACGGTCCAGCCGGGATCGTCAGCGGCGGTCGTTTTGGGCCAGAGCGACGCCGCCGGGATGATGGTTTTTAGCGTCGATAAGCGGGGAAGCGCCTGCGCGCCGAACTCGGTGATGATCTCCGTTTTGGCCGGAGCAAGCAGGTCGCGTACGGTACCAAAGTACCAGCCCGCCCAGTAATGCTCCTCAACGGCGGAGAAGCGGTGCACGATGCGTGAGGTGTCTTCGGCAAGCGTATCCGCCACCTTTTGCGTGAGCTCGCGATTCAGATTTTTATTCCAGTCCGGGAAGCGTTTTTCCATCCACGGCGAGTTCCACGGCGGTTCGTTATGCCCGCCCCAGACGATGATGGCGGGGGAATTGCCGAACTGTTCGATCATCTCCCGCGTCTGTCGAACCGCATTTTCCGTGAAAGCCGCACTATTGTTGTAGCCCCACTGCAGCGGAACATCCTGCCAGATCATCATGCCCATCTCATCGGCCACGTCATACAACGCACGTCCGGCAACGTGTCCGTGCACGCGTATGGCGTTGGCATTCATGGCTTCCACCAGACGAAGATCGCGACGGTATTTTTCTCGCGTCATGGTGCTGAGCCAGGGGGATCCGATGTAATTACTGCCCTTAATGAAAAGGCGTCTGTCGTTAATGAGCCAGCCCTTATTGTCGGGCTGCTCGACGATCTTACGCAGCCCGGTGCGGGTGACCGCCGTATCCATCAGGCCGTTTTCATCCCGCAATGCCACGCGAATGGTATACAGGTGGGGTTTTCCGGTACCGACGGGCCACCACAGTTTTGCCTTCGGCATGGGCAGCGTCAGCTGCACGGAATGGGCGCCGCTTTCGAGGGTAACCGGAAAGTCAGCCTGATAGCGCCTGCCGCTGAAGTTGGCGAGCGTGGCGGTGAGCCGCACGGTCGCCGGGCCCTGACCGAGTGCGCGATAGCGAATGTCTGCTTTCAGCGCGGGGTGCGTCAGCCCCTGTGACCAGTCTGGCCGCAGGATGGTCTCATCAAGGGTAGCGCCCCGGCTAAGATGCAGCCTCACCGGCGCCCAGATGCCGCCCGAGTTGGCGTCCTGTCCTTGCGGTGACCAGGCCCCGCCGGGACGCGTGTCATGCTGGTTAAGGATCCCCTTCATGACCGTTTTATGCAGCGGCCAGACCTTAGTGGGATCTTCGTAAGGGCTGTCCACCCTGACCACGAGCTGGTTGTGACGTTGTAACGCTTGACCGGCATCCAGCGAAAAGCGCTGAAAATAGCCCTCATGCTGGCCGAGCGGCTGGCCGTTCAGGGTGACCTCGGCCAGGTAGTCGACGCCGTCAAATACCAGGGTGCTCATTACGTCGGGCGGCTGCACGGGCAGGGAAAACGCGTGCTTGTACCACAGCGCGCCCTGATGATCGTACCCGGCGCTGTACCAGTTGGCGGGGACCTGAAGCGGGCGCCAGCCTGATGCGGCAGGATGCGCGCTATCATTGGCGTCCTGAACCTGCCATTCTCCGGCCAGAGACCAGCTGACCGGCGCAGCGTTCGCCACCGTATGGGTGGTCAACAGAGCAACGAGCAGCGCGCAGTTGCGAGTCATCATGCGTTTACCCCGCGCGCGTTGAGCCACGCCATCAGGCGCAGCGATTCCTTTTGAAGCTGCTGGTTTAGTAGCGCAAGCTGTTGCCCTTCCAGCGTGTGCGCCTCGCTCTCCAGCGCCTGCAGCTGACGGGCGAGTCGCCCGAAATCCAGCGTGACGGCTTCTCCTCGCAGCTTGTGGGCCGCGCGGCGCAGCGCTTCACGATCGTCGCTGTCGATAGCCAGGGTAATGGCCTTCATGGCCTCCTCCAGCCCTTCGCCAAACAAGGCCAGCAGCTCCTGGACCAGAGCAGGGTCGTCAGCACACTGCTTCAGCAGACGTGCTTCATCCGGGAAGGCGGAAGGGTCATCGTGGCGCGGGAGCACGCGAGCAATCTCCTCAGCGAGACGCTCCTGGCTGATGGGTTTGGCAATGTAGCCGTCGAACCCCATCTGAAGACAGCGCTCTTTATCCCCCTGCATGGCGTGTGCCGTCATGGCGACGGTGGGCTGCGCCGGTCCGGGCCGGGCGCGTTCTTCTTCACGCAGCAGGCGAATGGCGGTCTCACCGTCCATCTCTGGCATCTGAAGATCGATCAGCAAAACGTCCCACACGCCCGCGCGCCAGCGTTCCAGCAGTGCGACGCCATTATCGACGATCTGACAGGTGTGCCCGAGCCGCTCAAGCAGGCGCGCGGCGACCTTCTGGTTGACCAGATTATCTTCCGCAAGCAGGACCCTGAGCCCGGCCGTGTCCGGCGCGACGGTGGGCGCGGGCGCGCTTTCACTCACCGTCTTTGGTGCACGTTCAAACGCCGCGGCAATCGCCTGATGCAATTCATTCTGGGCGATAGGTTTGTGCAGGTAGTTCTGGATACCGATCCGCTTCAGCATATTGATATCAAAATGTCGGCTCATGGAGCTCAGCATAATGATGTGGCTTTCAGCAACCTGCGGCAGCACCGAAAGTTCGAGAGCCAGCGACACGCCGTCCATATCCGGCATCTGCGCGTCCAGCAGGATCAGGGGCCATGCCGTTCCGGTTTTAACCCGGTTGATGGCCTCGCTGGCGTTATTAACGCAGGTGGGTTTCAACCCCATCTGGCTAAGCATGGCGGCCAATAGCCGCAGGTTGGTCGCGTTATCATCAACCACCAGCACGGGTTCCCCGTTAAAGCGATGGCTATGCCGGCGTTCCTCCGGGCCGGGCGCCTGGGTCGCAAGCGGTAGCACGAAGGAAAATTCGCTGCCTTTCCCCGGCTCGCTGGAGACCGTTAATTCGCCGCCCATCGCCGCGACCAGTCGCGCAGAGATGGTTAGCCCGAGCCCCGTACCACCATAGCGTCGGGTGGTTGAGTTATCCGCCTGGCTGAAGGCTTCAAAAATGGCTTTCTGCTTATCTGCCGGTATGCCAATGCCGCTGTCGCACACCCGGAAACGCCATCGATCCGCGCTATCGTCGGGCTCAACAATCAAGATAACTTCCCCCTGATGGGTAAATTTCAGCGCGTTACCCAGCAGATTGGTCAGGATCTGGCGCAGCCGCGCGCCGTCGACCAGCAGCACGTCGGGAACGTCGGGCGCAATATCGACCAGCAGCTCAATGCCTTTTTCGCTCGCCCCCGGCATGTGGGGGCGAATAAGCGACTGAATGAAGGGGCGGACCGGGACGGGCTCCGCCTCCAGCTCCACTTTGCCGGCTTCAATCCGGGAAAAGTCGAGAATGTCGTTGATGATATGCAGCAGAGACTGGGCAGAACTCATCACCAGCGTCAGGTAATCGCGCTGATCGGCACTGAGAGAGGTATCGAGGCACAGCTGGGTCATGCCGATAATCCCGTTCATGGGGGTGCGAATTTCATGGCTCATATTCGCCAGGAACGCGCTTTTTGCCTCATTGGCTTTTTGTGCCTCAATGGCCGAGGCGAACGCCTGAATTTCAGCCTCCTTGCGGCGCGTAATATCCTGCAGCGTGCCAATCACGCGCTCGGCGTTTCCCTCAATGGAGAGCGTGACCACCTGGCCGGAGAGCAGCATCCAGCGCAGACCTTCGGTAGGGTGATGCACGCGAATTTCACATTCAAAGACCGGACGATGATCCTGCTTCGACGCGTGCAGCGCCTTGCGCAGCGCAGCGCGATCGTTCTCGTGGACCTGATTGAGCAGAAAACGCACCGGATATCGCCACTGGGTGCGCGACTGGCCCAGCATGGCAAGCAGGGTATCGTTGACCTGGAGCGTGTCGCCAGACACCTGCCAGTCCCAGATCCCGATATGGATGGATTCTGCCGTCAGCAGAAAATCGTCATGCAGCTGATGACGCGCCCGCTGCGCTTCATCCAGCTCCGTGACATCGCTGTGCAGGCTGACAATGCCGCCGTCCGCAAGGCGCTGGTGCTGGACGAAGATCCGCCGCTGGCCTGCCTGCCGCACTTCGCAGTGTTTATCCTGCCGACAGTTGCGCACGATCGACTCGCGCAGCGTCTGGCGAAGGCCAGGGTCGACGTTGTAAACGGCGTCGATAAAGCGTTCCGCCAGCGACTCCAGCGTTGTGCCCACCTTCAGCCACGGGGTAATGACCGGATAAAAAAGGGCCACGTTGTGATTCCAGGCCTGCAGGCGTTCCTCGGCGTCATAAATCATGACGGCGGCCGGCAGCGCGTTAAGATCGTACGTGAATGCGCTCATCGTGATCCTCCTACGCGCGGTAGTGCAGTTCTGCCTGTCGGCGCAGGTATTCCAGCCCGGGCGCGATCGCCATGGCCCAGGCCGTCAGGATCTCATCGTCGCACTGCGGATCGCGCAGGCTCACGGTGTTCAACATCGCTTCGCGCCACAGGGCGAAAAAACGCGGGGGCAGGTGGAGACCGTCGTCACTTTGCTCCCGCGCCAGGCGCTCGAGAAAATCAGGCACGATTAACGCGCCGTCTACCGCAAGCATGGCGAAGAAACTCTTAAACAGAGTCTGCTGACCCTCGGTATCCGGCAGGCGAGAAAAATGCTGCTCCGTCTCGGGTGACATATGGACGAAGGCGTCATAGAACGTCTGAAAAAACGCCGTTTTATCATTATCCGGAAAGACGCGGTTCAGACTGGATTCAAACAGATCGCGGTAAAATTTCACGGCGTCCTCCTTACTGCGTTTTCGCCCGGTAGACAGTGCCCGACGGGCGTATAGTCATCTGCCACACGGCGCGTAAAGTAGCTCTCTTTTTTAGCCCGGCGGGCGTCAAACAGGGGGCCCGCGTTGTGTTTGAAGAACAGGGCTTCCAGCACCGTGGCATTGGTGGAAAGGGTGAGCGCAGCGTTAGTATCGCCCGTGGCTTCCTGTCGGCCTTCGTACCAGCCTTTTTGCGGATCGTTAAGATGCTTTGTCACCGCCATCAGCACGTCGGTGTACGGGGTGTCCCACAGGGCCCACAGGGCAAAGACCGCTTTGGTCGACACCTGCGCGAAACGGGTGTAGTCCCGGCCATCGTCACCGACAGAGTTCCAGGCATAGCCATTTCCCCAGACCGTATCCTGGATATGCCAGGGTGCCTGCGGGAGCGAGAAATCTGCCCTGGCCGTCAGGATTTTATCGGTCTCCCAGCGGCTCTTCTGGCTCAGCCAGACGTTTTCGGCCTGCTTGCGCAGACGCTTTTGCCGATCGGCCGCAACGCCTTCGGGCTCCCAGCCAAACTCCAGGCCCGGCAGCATATAGGGAAGGGTGGTGATCAGGGAGGGCTGCCACGTGGTGCGCGGATCCCGGGCATCGACGGCCAGACGCCGCTGGGCGATGATGACGTGGTGCGCCGGGGGGGTAAACGCTTTCTCCGGGGAAAACCCCCACAGCTGAAACGCCGTTGCGGCATATTCGCTCTCGCCCAGGCGCAGCTCATCGCGTACCACCGGCTGGCCGTTTTGCAGGGAAGATGACCACAGTTCGCCTTCACGATCGATAACCGGACAGAAATTCCAGCGCAGGATGATTTTATCGAGGTATTCGCTGTACTGCGGTTCCCGCTCTGCGGTGAGGCGCAGGGCGAGCATCAGACGCGCCATGTCGCGCGCTGACCAGCCATTTTTAACGGGCTTGCCGCTAAAGTCGATCGGCGTCGCCGTCTGGCTGGAATAGAGTCGACCGGGCGTCCGGGCCTCGGTCAGCATCATGCGGTTGAGGGTGCCCATCAGCCGCGTCAGGCGAGCGTCATACTCGGCCTCCTCAATCAGCCCCAGCTCTTTGGCCGCCAGCAGGGCGATAAGCGTATCGCCCATTTGCCAGAGCGTGACGCGGGGCTGTTTGTCGCTGCCGTTGACCAGCCCGGTTTGCGGCTGGGTATTATTGACGAAATAGCGCCAGGCGATCGCCGCCCACGTCTGCTCTTCCGGCGTCAGGGCGGCAATGCGCGCGCTGGAGTGCCAGCCGCCACTGATGAGCCAGCGCCAGCCTGCGCCCTGATGGGCAAACAGCGCAAAGACGATCGCGCCTGCAAGGAGTAATCCCGCAAGCCCTCTGGCTATGGTTTTAAGCATTGCGCAGTCACCGGAGGCAGTTTAACGGGCTCGTCCACGCTGCATGACGCGCACTGACAGGCCTGGCAGGCGGGTTTGGTGCGCTGCGTGACGCCGGTCCGGTCGCACCAGCTTTTTACGGCCGGGGTGCTGGCAAGGAACGGGCGGCTGCGCAGCGCGTTATTCTCTTCAAACTGATCGAGCAGCTTTCGATCCCACAGAGACGGGGCAAAATCCTTGCTCTTCGGGTTGTCGGTGTTGAAGGCCAGCAGTTTCCCCTCTTTTTTGAACAACAGGGCCTCCAGCATGATGCCGTTATTGTTCGCGGTGAACTCTTTGATCGGCCCGTCGCCGTTTTCATACAGCCCTTCGTAGTAGCCTTTTCCCTCTTCGTTGGCATTCTCAATGGTGTTCAGCAGGCGGTCGGTATAGGGGGAGTTCCACAGCACCCACATGCC
Organism: Enterobacter sp. HMSC16D10; assembly: GCF_001807145.1. NCBI lineage: Bacteria > Pseudomonadati > Pseudomonadota > Gammaproteobacteria > Enterobacterales > Enterobacteriaceae > Enterobacter > Enterobacter sp. HMSC16D10. The sequence continues at coordinate 24,721 of NZ_KV787849.1, read as the reverse complement.
CAGCGCCGCCTTCAGCGAAATCGCGGCAGCGTTAGGGACGAACTGGCCTTTATCGGTAATGGTGTTCCAGTTGTACCCGTCGCTGAAGACGGTGTCATAGACGAAGTAAGGGGCCTTATCGAGCTGGTGCTCGGAGCGCGCGGTCAGGACGCCGGTAATGGTATAGCGGTTCTCCTGAGCCTGATAAACGCGGTCGGCAAAGTTTTTCATCCACGTCAGGGAGTAGTCGCGCGGGGCGTTATCCCGGTCGGTCGGTTTATCAAAGCCGAACTCCAGCCCGTAGAGCAGGTAGGATTCCGTCACCACGTAGTTATGCTGCGACGTGTTGCGCGGGTCGCGCGTATCGTACGGGACCAGCACGCAGTAGATCTCGGCCAGCTCGTAAGGCTGCGGACGGCTGGCTTTGCAGGTATTAAACCCCCACAGCTGGAAACCGGCCGCGCCGTACTCTTCATAGCCCAGTCGACCTTCCTGAACGTACTTCGGCTGGCCGTTCTCCAGATAGGCCCCGTACAGCGTGCCGCAGGGGTCGATCGCGTGGCTGAAATCCCAGCCGAGCACCACGTTATCAATGCTGTTGCCGTATTCCGGGTAACGCTCCTTGATGATTTTCAGCCAGACCAGCATTCGCCCGATATCCAGCGCCGAGAAGCCAATTTCGCCGGGCTTGTTGGTGTAGTCCACCTTCTGGCCGCTGATGGTGTTATAGGCCTTGTTGGGCAGCTCGTTGCGGAACAGGGCATACCAGGCAAACGCGGTGCGGGTGGAGGTCATCGCCACTTTCTCCGGCACCTCGTCGCGCAGGTTGCGCGCCTGTACCGGCTGCCTGTCCGGCAGATCGTTAACGTAATCCGGCGCGGGTTCGGCATAATCCGTGCTGACGGGGGGTTTTGGCGCGCGCAGGTCGTGGCGCCGCTGCTGGATCTGCATAATCCGCCACGCAATTTCAGCGCTCTGCGCATCAAAGCCCAGTTCAAGACCGGTTAACAGATAGGGGAGACTGATCAGCGAGGTTTGCTTGCCCCAGGGCGTGCGAAGCCCTTCATCGGGCACCATTACGCCATCCAGATCGATCATCTTTTGCCCTTCAGGCGGGTTGGTCACCGCGAGTCCTGCCGCGCTGTCAATCAGGCGCAGCGTATGGCTGGCATAGAGACGGTAGCCAAAAGTGTCCCGCTGTTCATCGTCGGTCAGCGTCCAGTGGTGGAGCGGCACCGCAGCCTGGCTTTGGGTGTTATTTTCAATCAGCGCCGCGGTGCGCCACACGCTCAACAAATCGCGGATGGCCGCCGCGTGCTGGGGATAGCGCCACAGCAGGGTCTGTAATGCCGTCAGCAGCCGGCTCAGACCGATTGCGGAGGCGTCAGGTTTGCCCAGGATCTTGAGCGTGTCCGCATGGTAATAGGCGGCGGGGAGACCTTTGTCATTGAGCGGCAGTTGCCCCAGCGTGAACACGGCGGTGCTGACCCTCTCGTCAAACTCATCGGCGGATATGATATTGAGCTGCTCTGCGGCAGCGGTCGCAAAGAGGTAGCTTCCCACGCTCCAGAGGCTCAGCCAGGGTTCACCGTCGCTGGCGTTCGCCAGCCCGTTTGGCTGGGTATTGTTCACGTAGTATTGCCAGGCGACCCGCGCCCAGATGGCTTCGTCATAGGTCAGCGCCCGTGTTGTGGGCAGCGGCGGGAAGTCTTTACTGAGCGCGATGCCGCCGCTGCTTTCCACGCGCGTGGGCATCTGTTTCTCCACCCAGACCACAATGGCAAAGCCGATCAGGAAGCCGAGCAAAATGGTGAGGTAGCTGCGCGCGGGCAGCAGGGCGTCACGTATCCTCATTGAGTGACCTCGTCCTCTTCAGCGGGCGTCCACATGGCCGCGAAAATCAGCGGCAGCATGGCGGCGATGTTCACCCCTCCCCAGAAAATATTGATGACGTAGCCGGAGGGGTCGTCCACCTGCCCACGCGCCACCTGAATACCGCCCCAGATAAGCCCTGCGAGGGTCAGCACCACGATGGCAATCTGCGGCTTCACCAGGTAGAGAAAACGGCCCGTCTGCCGCTCTTTTGGCGTGACGTGAAATTTGATCTGCTCGCCCCGCAGCACCGTATTGAGCGCGCGCAGGTTCATGGAAAAGAAGGAGAGGTAAGAGGCCCTGCCGTCCCAGGCCGAGATCCCCCAGGTGCCGAACATAAACGCCAGTTCAGAGAAGATAAAAAAGGGGAGAAAGTGGAGATAGAACGGCGTCGACCAGGCGGACACCGGCGGAATGCCGGTAAACAGATAGATAATGGGCGAAATCAAAAACACCGTGTTCCACACGCAGGCCATGTAAGACCAGAAGGTGGTGGCATACATCAGCGTCTGGGGGAGTGAAAGCCTGAAGCGGCGACGGCTGAAGATGTTGTCATGAAACAAAATATCCAGCGAACCGGCGGCGTCCTTAAAGCGCTGGATCATCCAGGTGAGCATATCCTGCGGAGAGAGCATCTTCGACTCAACCCGCGGATGCATAACCGAGCGCCAGCGCCGTGCGGCGTCACCGTGCAGCAGCACCGAGGTGTAAATATCTTCCGAGACGTGGAATTTGTAGGGGGTAAGCTCGGTGTCAAACGCCACGTGCGGACGCATTGCATTCTGCAGCGCGTCCCGGGTCTCCTCATCGCGAATGTCGCGCGTATGACGATGGATCTCCTCTTCGACGGACCAGACATAGCTTCTTAGCGCGGCCTGCATGACCGCCTCGCGACGGTGAATGGACGCTGCGCCGCAGCAGAAAGCCGCGTTCGCCCAGTTGCGCCGCCGCAGGATCACGTCATAGAACATGCGCGGATCGTTAAAAAACGGGTCGCGGCCAATCGTGATCGGGCCAACACACTTTTGAATCAGCCAGCCCAGACCGTAGCCCACTTTTCCGGCTTTTCGCTGGCCCCAGCGCGACAGGTTTTCTCCTTCCGGAAGATCGAAGAACCACTGCGGCGTCTGTACCCAGGCCACGTCCGGATCGCGAAAATAGCCCAGCGTATGGCTGAGCAGGGTGGGAAATACCCGCGTGTCGGCGTCGCAGATAACAATAAAATCGCCGTCGGTTTGCTCAAGGCCGTTGCGCAGGTTGCCGGCCTTAAAGCCGATGTTGGTCTGGCGAGTGATATAGTTAACGCCTTCTTCTTCGCAAACGGCTTTCATCTCCGGGCGGCGGCCATCATCAAGCACGTGGATGCGGTAGTCAATCGGGAACGGGTACGCCATCTTCAGGGCGTCGCGAATGGACAGCCTGACCAGCTCGGTGTCTTCGGAGTAGGTGGCAATGAACAGATCCACCTTGACGGGACGGGGCTCTACGGCCTCCTCAGGCGACAGGCATTCGTTAATTTCGCCGGGCGGCGGACTCTGAGGAGGATCCTGTTCTTTCCATAAATTGATGGTAAACAGCACGGTGCCAATCCACGCCAGGGTTTCGGCAAGGACCAGCGGAATGGCATACCATAATGCGTCAGTATTCAGGGAGGCGGTCCAGCGCCAGTAAATATAATTGGCACCCAGAATAAGCGCCGCGACCGCTAACACCTGCCAGGTGAACATGACCCAGCGCGGTGTTGTTAACGGTTCCGGAGGACGACGATGTTCAAAACGGGAAAAATAAAAATCCATAGTTCCGGCGTTCCTGATTCCGTGAAAATGCAGACCAATTCTGCTGCGCAGACAGTTGCCCAAAAGCGAAAGAAAATAGGGATTAAACAAGATTTAAGATAAGTGTAGAACGCCGAATAAAAGTGTCCAGCCACGTTTTTATTAATATTTAGCGGTGGTTAATTCAGCTTAAATTCTGCTTAATGATGTTTCATCGGCCGTCGATAAATTGCGGTTACTATTCCTTTAGGCTATCTACTTTATTTAGACCTTAATTTTCGTATTCAGGCAAAGGACACCCTATGAGCCATGTTGCGCCGTCGGTAGCGCAAGAAGATGACGCTAAATCAACAGCATGGCGGTATGCCGTTGCAGGTGCCAGGGACCTGAGAATCGACTTTATGCGCGGCATTGCCCTCGTCATGATGGTCGTGGCGCATACGGAGGTGATGTCGGTATTTAATATATTCTCCTGGGAGCGTTTTGGGTTAACAACCGGTGCAGAAGGTTTTGTTATTCTCTCGGGGTTTATGCTTGGCATGCTGAACCGCGCGCGTCTGCAAAAAGTGGTTTTGCTCACGGTTTCCTGGGGGCTTTATCTCAGGGCATGGAAAATATATCGTGTAAATATCATTATCATAGTGTCGTTTATTCTTCTGGCCTATATTCCACATATTAACGTTTTCGAGGTCACCCATTTTACCGACCGTTTTTCGGGTGAAAGCTGGTCGCTTTATCCGGTTACGCCGCAAATAAAAGAGACCTGGTTCAACATTATCCTCTATTTGCAGATTGGCCCCCATCAGACGCAAATTCTGGGGCTGTATATCTTTTTACTGCTACTCAGCCCGCTATTTTTGGGGATGCTGCAGAAAGGAAAAGTCTGGTGGCTGCTTGGGCTGTCGCTGCTGGTGTACAGCCTGTGGCAGCGCTGGCCGCTTCGGCTGACGCCGTCGGAATTCGAATTTGCCTTCCCGCTGCTCGCCTGGCAGTTCATCTTTGTGCTGGGCATGGCCAGCGGCTGGTATAAAGCCGAACTGCTCTCTTTCGCCCGGACGCCTCCGGGGAAAGGGGTGGTAGTGGCGCTGGTCATGGTGTCGCTGGTGCTGGGATTTGTCGCCCAGAACCATACTAACCCGTTTATGCCGCCCGCGCTGCTGATGCACGTCATCCCGCCTGACAGCTTCAATTCGTTTTATCACACCTGGGCGGCGAAGAACGGGCTGGGCCCGGTGAGGGTGTTAAACGATATTGCCCTGATGGTCACCGTCTACCTGGTGCTGACGTATTGCTGGACGCCGCTCAATCGCCTGCTGGGATGGTTCCTGATCCCGCTCGGCCAGCACTCGCTTTATACCTTTATTTTGCATGTGTACGTGGTGCTGCTGGTGAGCCAGTTCATCACCTTCGATTTATGGCGTCACGCCTGGATAGAGAACACGTTAGTGCATGCGGCGGCACTGGGTATTTTGTGGCTGATGGCAAAATACGACGTCGGCGCACGCTGGATACCTAACTAAGGATGGCGGTTATGCGCGAAAAATGGCTTCTGGCGGGCGTGCTGCTCGCCGCGATCCCCGCCGCAGAGGCGGCGAAAAGCAGTGAAAATGAATCCCTGCGCGATAAGAACGGTGAACCTGTTCAGGCTGGCGTCTTTACCAGCCGCTGGGGGCGCCTGTTCTCGGGTAACGATAAGAAATTCTCAGGTGCGCTGAGCTTTAGCTCGGGACTGAAAGAGCAGTGGATGAGCATTCCTAACAGTTCAGACACTGCCACGGAAAAGAAAAAGATTAACCAGACGCTGAATCTCAGCCTTCAGTATTCCCCCTACAGCTTCTGGTTTGCCAACATTACGTCCCGACTGCCGGTCAGAGACACCAGCCGCTACACCGCCGATTTTCGCTACAGCTTCGGCTACGATGACTGGCACGCCAACACCGTCAGTCTGGTTTACAGCAACTACGGCGATAACCATTTCTGGACATCGGGCAGCCGACGACACACCTATTTCGAACAGGGCGCCTTCACGCTGGCCTACAAGTTTTCGCTACCGAAACCGGTCGAAAACACGCTCCTGATTAATAAAGGGGATTCCATCATTTGCCAGGTCGGGTACAGCTGGGTGCCGCGCTACTACGACCTCAGCAGCGATGACATCCGCAAAAATAAAAACGTCATGCTCGGCGGCTGCGGCTACACCTTCAAACAACATTTCTTCGTTCGCGCGACGGCATTCTGGTTCCCGGACAGCAGCCAGCAGCAGCCCTGGAACGGCGATTACAGCTACAGCTTCGGTTATGCCGGCTATACGCCGGGTTCGTTCTCCATCCAGTACGCGAACTATGCGGGAACGCGCTATCCGGGGCACGGCAACGGGAATGCAAAATTCAGGGAAGGGACCGTGAGCCTCATCTGGTTCTTACCGCTTTAGGAGGGATGTATGTCGGCGCTGCACGTGTTAATCGTTGAAGATTCGCTGATTTATCGTCGGTTACTCTCCCGAATGCTCACCCAGTGGGGGTATATCGTGAGCGAGGCGGAAAATGGCGTCGCCGCGCTGGAAATACTGTCCAGCCAGCCGATCAGCATGGTGATAAGCGACTGGGACATGCCGGAAATGGACGGACTCACGCTCTGTCAGACCATCCGCAACCGTCAGTTTGGCCACTACGTCTATGTCATTCTGCTCACGGCACGCGAAAATGCCGGGGATTTAACGCAGGGCTTTGATGCCGGAGCCGATGATTTTTTAAGCAAGCCGGTCGAGCAGGATGAACTGCGGGCGCGTCTGCACGCCGGGGTCCGTATTTTAACGCTGGAAGCGACCCTCGCGGCGCACAACAAGCGCCTGAGTGAAGCGTTGCATCAGATTGAACAGGATCTTGAACTCGCGGCGCGCGTTCAGCACTCCGTGCTGCCTTCGCACCGCTTACGCTTTGGGAACTACTTTTCCGACTGGCTTTTCTTGCCGTCTGCGTGGGTCTCAGGCGATGTGTTCAATATTTTTCCACTCGATTCTCACATTGGGTTCTATTGCGTGGATGTGTCCGGTCACGGCGTGGGGGCCGCGATGATGTCCCTCGCGGTGGCGCGTCAGTTCTTACATGGCCGGGTGGTAGACCGTTTTTTGTTTACCGATCAGGGCGGCATTCAGTCGCCTGCGGAGGTGATCAGGATCCTGAACAGCCGCTTTTGCAGTGAAGGGAGCGACATTACCAGCTATTTCACCATTATCTACGGGGTGATCGACCCCGAGAGCGGACGAGGGGTGTTGTGTCAGGCCGGGCATCCTACTCCCGTCATTGTGAACGCAGACAGCGCCGTCACGTCCGTGGGCAACGGCGGCCCGCCGGTCGGGCTGATGCCTGACCTCAGCTGGGAGGACGTCGCGTTTACCCTCAATCCGGGGGATCGCTTATGCTTATTCAGTGACGGTATTACGGAGTGTGAGAACGTCAGCGGCGAGCAGTTTGGCCCGCAGCGTCTCGAACGCTGGCTTCATGACCATGCCCGACTTCCGGTTGACCAGCTCCTGGCGCGGTTCGGTGACCACCTGACCGGCTGGCGCAACGCAAATCGTGATGAACCGACCGCCTTAACCGATGACGTTTCACTGCTCGTGATCGAGCGTCAGGGAGAACAGAATGATTATTAATACTGAACGACTACCGCATGCCAACATTCTCACGCCCGCAGTCCGGCGGCTGGATGCCTCCGTTGCCGCGACGTTTAAAGCGTCCGTGACGGAAGAAATTGGCGACGATCGCAAGGCTTTGATTGTCGACTTCAGCAAAGTGGATTTTATCGACAGCAGCGGGCTGGGAATGCTGGTGTCGTTGTTTAAGCTGATGAACGGGAAAGGCGACATGGCGCTGTGCTCCCTGAACCCCGGGATCATGAACATGTTCACCCTGACCCGCATGGACCGCATATTCCGCATCTATCCGGACAAAAGCAGCGCGCTTGCGCAGCTGGGGCAGTAGATGCAGACGCCGGTGCAGGCAGAATTTCCGGCGGTGCTCGGTTCCCTGACGCCGCTGGCCGGCTGGCTGGAAGCGCGGCTGAGCGCGCTTCCCGTAGATGATGAGTGGCGTTTCGCGCTCGATCTCGCCGTCTGTGAGGTGGCGACGAATATCATCCGGCACGCGCTGCATGAGGATGCCACGCGCGCATTCAGCGTATGCTTCGATATCCGCGACAGCGACGTCTGCATTGTTTTTACCGACGCGGGCGACGCGTTCCCGCTGGCGCGGCTTGAGGCCGCCAGGCGAGACCGTTTTTGTGAAATCTCGCCGCTGCTGGAGAGCGGCAGGGGGCTGATGCTCATTTTGCTGAGCGTCGATCGTTTCTCGGTGGAGCGAGCGGCGGGTGAAAATATTGCCACGCTTGAAAAGAAAATCAGCGTATGACCTGCGGGCCATACGCGTGCTGTTTCTATTTCGTGTTGTCAGCAAACAGCTCTGGCGCCCACGGGCGTGGGTCAACCTCCATAAACGGCGCACGCTCGAAGCGATCCTTCAGCGCCCACGGCACCGTGCAGTCGAAGATTGTCTTGCAGGAAATGCCGTTGCCGCGAATCGAGGTGCTGTAATCCGGCGACTGGGACGGATCCAGCTGGTGGCCGCGGATCCCCGGAATATTGGTGATGCTCACATCGCCCTGCATGCGCGTCGTCATCGCCCACAGGATGTCGTCGCTGTCGAAAATATCCACGTCTTCGTCGACCAGAATAATGTTCTTCAGCTCCGAATAGGTGGCTAAGGCGATGAGTGCCGCCTGGCCCTGACGTCCTTCGTCTGACGGCTGGCGTTTTTTCACCTGCAATATCCCGAGGAACTTGCCGCCGCCCGCGGTATGGGCATAGACGTTTTGCAGGAAGCCCGGAATAGCTTCCTCTACGGCATTGCGGATGCTGGCCTCGGTCGGCAGTCCGGCCAGCGTGGTATGTTCTTCCCCCGGTCCCACCAGCGTTTGCAGGATCGCGTGGTTTCGCATGGTCACGGCTTTCACTTTGATCACCGGCAGGGAGGGGTTCGCCTCGCCGCAGTAGCCCGGGAACTCCGGCATCGCGTGGCCGGTATTGGTGTGCTGATCCTCTCTCACGCGCACGCCCGGCAGCAGTTCACCTTCGATGATGATCTCCGCTCGCGCGATGGCTTTCTCTTTGACCGCCACGCCCTGTACCAGCTCAACCGGCTGCTGGCGCAGCGCCCCGGCGACGCCCAGCTCGTTGTAGCCAAACGGCGTGGTAGGGGCCTCAAAGCACGCGCCGATGTAGATGGCGGGGTCGAGACCCATGTTGATCGTTACCGGCAGCGGTTTTCCTGCCTCCTCCGCTTTTTTGCGGAAGACTTCGATATGGCGCCCGGCGGCAAGGAACATGGAAAGCTCGTCGCGCTCCTGAACGCAGAGGCGGTGGATGGTGACATCCGTCAGCGAGCTGTCTTCCGGATCGCTTGCCAGCACCAGCCCCAGACAGAAGAACGGACCCGCATCAATCGGCGTGTTGGTCGGGGCCGGCAGCAGCTTGCGCAGGTCGAAGTCAGGATCGTCAGCGTAAAAGACCTGCTCCTGGCAGGGGGCCTGCGAGGCCGGAACGACAACCGGCGCAACCGGCTTTTTCACCGCCTGGCCGACGTGCTTTGCCAGTTCAGAGGGCTCGCAGCCCAGAAGGAGCGCCGCGCGCTCGCGGCTGGCGTGCATGCCCACCAGGATGCGGGAGTGCGGATAGCCCTTCACGCTGTTGAACATCATCGCCGGGCCCGTGCGGGTCGGACGTTTGACCGTGCCGCCTGCGCCAATATGGCGGTAGACGCCCGCCAGTTCCGCGTTGGGGTCGACCGGACGATCGGTTTCAATGTACTGCCCTTCGTGGCGCTGCAGTAAGGCGATGGCGCTGCGGAGATCGTTAATCTGGTTTTCCATATTTTCCTCCCTCGGTTGAATACCTCCATTTTTATGGCAATGACCAATAGCATCAATTGCATCATTACTGTTAAATTGATAAGTAAATTAATATCAATTCGGGAGGTCGTCTCGTGCAGTTTCGCCAGATGCGCCACTTCATCGTCGTGGCCGAAGAGCTCCATATGCACCGGGCCGCCGAGCGTCTGAACATGGCGCAGCCGGCGCTGAGCCAGCAGATAAAGGCCCTGGAAGAACGCTTAGGCGTCACGCTTTTCAGCCGGGCGAACCGCCGCTTGACCCTGACGCCCGCGGGCGAAGCATTTCTCGTGAAAGCCCGGCTTGCCATCTCGCTGACCGAACAGGCGGTGCTGGACGCCAGACAAACGGCACGGGGCGAGCAGGGTGTGTTAAACCTCGGGTGCGTGTCGAGCGCGATGTTTGACGGCAGGCTGCCCGCCGCGCTGCGCCAGATGCACAGCCGCTGGCCCGCCATTACCATGTCGCTGATGACGGGAAACGTGCAGACGCTCTACGCCGCCGTGCAGAGCAACCAGCTGGATGTGGCCATCATCCGCGCGCCGCTGCCGTCGCTGCCGGACGATCTGCAAAGCCGCCCGTTCGCCTCGGAGAAAACGGTGCTGGCGCTGTATCGTCAGCATCCGCTGGCCGGGTCCGCCGCGTTGACGCTTTCGTCGGTGAAAGACGAAAAATGGATCTCCCTGCGCGACCCGGAGGGAATGGGGCTGGAGCAGTACTTCTATGACGCCTGCAGCGGGGCGGGCTTTCAGCCGGACGTGGTGCAAAACGCGACCGACGTGCCCACGGTCATCAGCCTGGTTTCGGCAGGGTTTGGGCTGGCGCTGCTTCCCGCGTCGGCAAAGGCGGTGAGCGTCGAGAACGTCGTCTACGTGGACATCCTTGACCGGCTGCGGGAGAGCGAACTCACCCTGGTTTGCCACCGGATTATTCGTTCAGAAGTGCTAAAAAAGTTTCTGGTTACGCTCGATCACACCTGACGTCCTGCTGCCCGCAGGAGCTGCTCGCGCAGCCAGGCGTTCGCCGGATCCTGGCTGTTTTTCGGGTGCCAGTACATGTTGATGGTAATGGGCTGGAGCGGCAGCGGTGGTGCAAAGAGATCCAGCGTGCTGGCGAACAGCTTCAGCATCCGTTCCGGCAGGGTGCACACCAGGTCGGTACCGGCAACCAGCGCAGGCGCCATAGCGTAGCTCTGGGTGGACATGGCAACGTGTCGCTGATAGCCCAGCCCGGCGAGGGTTTGGTCGACAAATCCGGTAAACGGATCGCCCGCCGACGACACCACCAGATGGGAAAGCGCGCAGTAGATCTCCAGATCTAACGCACCCGTTCCGCGCGGATGCCCTTTTCGCTGCGCGGTGGCAAACGCGTCGTCGAGGAGTTTGCGCCTTACCCACCCGTCATGGGCGCCCGCGCTCACGCCGATGTAGAGATCCACATCGCCGTTCTCCAGCTGCTGCGGCAGTTCGGCCATCTCGGGCAGGGCGAAGCGCAGGCGAATACCGGGAGCATCGGTACCCACCTGGTTAAGCAGCGCGGTGCCGAGCATCAGCGCCGGGTTTTCATGCAGCGCGATAACAAAGGTCCGGCTGCTGGTTTGCGCGTCAAACGCGGTGGGCGCAAACATCGAGCTGATGCCGCGCAGCACGCCTGTCACCTGCGGCCTGAGCGCTTCCGCGCGCGGCGTGGGCAATACCCCGCGTCCATGCGGGGAGGGAATAAATAGCGGTTCGCCAAACAGCGTGCGCAGACGCGCGAGACGAGCGGATAACGCGGGCTGGCTGATGCCCAGCCGCGCGGCCGCATGGGTGATGTTCCTGTCCTGAAGCAGGGCGTCCAGCGTCAGGAGCAGGTCTATGTCCATGTCAGATATCCGCGTCATCTTATTTCGCGCTGCTGGCGTCCCGGTTGGTATAGGTCACAGGGACCCAGGCATAGCCGCCTTTCTCGCCTTTCGTCACATAGCCGATGCCCGGGAAAGGCAGATGGGGCGCGGCAATGAGGTCCTTGTTTTTCACAAAGTCAGCGAACGCATGCTCGCGTACACTTGCCGCTTTGTTCTCATCTTCATCGTAGGTGATGGTCACCGCAGGCTGCGGGAACTGGACCGCCGCGGCGTGAATGATGTCGCCGACAAAGGTGATCTTCTCGCCTTTGCTTGTCAGGGTGTAGAAGGCTGAACCCGGCGTGTGTCCGGGATGAACCGTGCCGGTAAGCCCCGGAAGAATCTCCGATGTGCCGCTAAACGGCACCACTTTCCCCGCGTCAAGGTAGGGTTTTAAGGTCTTCTGCGCGACGTCGAAGTAGTTCTTGCCGTAGCCGGTTTTCTTCTGATTGTCGTCGTTAAAGAAAAAGTCGATGTCCGGTTTGCCAACGAAAACGCGCGCGTTGCTGAACACCACCTTGCCGTCTTTCACCAGGCCACCCGCATGATCGGAGTGGGCGTGGGTCAGCAGGACTTCAGTGATGTCCTCGGGTTTTATTCCCTGCGTGGCGAGGCTCTCAACCAGACGTCCGCCGGTATCAGGACCAAAGAGCTGGCCCGAGCCCGTATCCACCAGGATTTTATGTCCGGGTATCGCAATCAGAAACGCGTTGATGGAGACCTCAGCCGGGTTGGTCTGAAAGTTTTTCGCGAGCAGCGCATCAATGTTTTGCGGCGTTGTCCGGCGCAGCAGCTTGTGCAGATCCTGCGCGACGGTCCCGTCGGTAAACGAGGTGACAAGCACGTCGCCGACCTGCACGCTGTAACCGCCCGCCGGTTGTTTAACGACGTGCTGCGGCGTTTCTGCAGAGGCCTGGAGCGCAGGGTAGAAAAGCAGAGAGCTGGAAATCAGCGTGGAAAGAGCAAGTTTTTTCACGGTAAGCATACGAGTCTCCTTTGAAAGTGCTCATCTTACTGCTCCGTAAAATTATAAGAACCTGCCCAGAAATGATAGGACCTATAAACGGGATGGATAGGAAACCGAAGGGCCGGGAAGGGGCGCGATAGCTTTCCCGGCCCGTAGACATTATTTTTTCAGCGGTGCGTTCCAGCTGTCCGGCGTGGCTTTGGACCATGAGCCATAAGCGGCATTAGGCAGCACAATCCAGTCGTTGCCGAAGTGTTCCGCGCTGGCCTCAACCAGTTCACGCTGCTGTTCGCTCGGCTTTTTGTTTTTAAACTGCACGGCGAAATCCGGCAGGCTGTCGCCGAACAGCATCACGATCTGCTGCTTTTTGAGGATGCTCTGACGGCGCTCTTCCTTGCTGACCGTATCCAGCAGCACGCTTTCGTCAGATACCTGCGGCAGGCCGAGAGCGTTTAACGTCTTCAGCGTGTCGGCTTTGTTTTCCTGCATACGATCCGAGACATAGTAGATACGGACCTTGCTTTGATTCACGTGGTCAAGAAACGCTTTCGCCCCGGGAATTAAGCCGGGTTTTCCCTGTTTCTCCCAGTCGCTCCAGGTGTCCCATTTCGTATAGTCGTGACACTGCTCCATGTCGCGCACCAGCAGAAGGGTGTTATCCAGTACCGTTTCATCCAGGTCCATTACCACGGCGTAATTTTCGGGCGTTTTCAGATCCTTTAACTTTTCGTTGAAACGCTCGGTGGCAAACCGATAGGTTTGCAGCTGAAGGGCCATAATCTCTGCCGATTTCTGCTGATAGCGCAGCGCCATTTCGTACGCTTTCGGTTCACACAGGTCGTGCTCCGCGGCCGTCGCCGCTGCCGTTGCACTCAAAACCGGTAATGCCAGCAGTAATGCCTTAGCCATTGAATTCACACTTCTTTCCTCAACACCGTGGTTAAAATCCCGAAAGCGTAATGAAATTCAGTGACAGAAATATGACCGTGATGTGGCAATGTGTTTCCGCTAGACCAGCATGTAATACCAGAACAGAGCGACCTCGTCTTTTTCCGGTAGGGCGTTGTAGAGATAACGATCGTATCCGCCCAGGGTAAATCCGTAGTGACGGTAAAACAGGCAGGCAGAGACGTTCACATTTTGTGTTTCAAGCCGTAATCCCGGCGCGTTTACGCTGCGGGCCCACACGTGCGCGGCGGCCATTAATTTATGCGCGGCGCCGGTTCTGCGTTTGGTGCGCTCAACGGCAATATAATCCACTGAAATAAATTTGTTCCAGCCGACTGACGCGGTAATAAATCCGGCTATTTCACCGTCGTCCGTTTCCGCGACAAGAAATATGGCGTCCGGATTAACGCAGTGATTTTCAAGCGTTTGAATGTCGAGTTCGTAGGTTTTTATCCACGGCTCTGCCACGGCTTCAATATGTAAATCACAGTGGATAAACGGCTCCCGGGCAATGTGGCTAATGGTGAAAGAAAAGTCACAGCATTCAAGGCGTGCGAAGTCGGTATTGAGTCCTTTTCGAATCTGCATAGTATTCCCGTTAGTGAGTTATTTCATAAAGAATAGACGAAGCGGTTAAATCCGCTGAGCTCACGCACTTTTAATCCTGAACTAAGCTTGTACTTCGTTCCGCGTAAAATGTGGGTCATTCGAGGACAATGAATGGAATTCAGGACATTTCAAAAGCAGTGGGGTGCTGAGTTTATTTCCGATGACGTTGTACGTTTTCGCGTCTGGGCAGAAGGACAGAAAGAACTTACGCTACGTCTTGCCGCCACCGACGTGCCGATGACGGCAACCGGCGACGGCTGGTTTCAGGCGGACGTCCCCGGCGTCAGGCACGGTGCAGAATATCAGTTTGTTCTTCAGGACGGCACGGCGGTGCCCGATCCCGCCTCGCGGGCGCAAAAGGGCGACGTTAACGGCCCCTCAGTCGTGATCGATCCCCGGCGTTACCAGCCGGTCAACCGCGACTGGGCAGGGCGGCCGTGGGAAGAGACGATCATTTACGAACTGCACATCGGCACGTTTACCCCGGAGGGCACCTTCCGGGCGGCGATCGACAAGCTGCCGTATCTGGCGGAGCTGGGGATTACCCAGCTTGAAGTCATGCCCGTCTCCCAGTTTGGCGGTTCCCGCGGCTGGGGGTACGACGGGGTGCTGCTGTATGCCCCGCACTCTGCGTACGGCACGCCGGAGGATTTTCACGCGTTTATCGACGCCGCGCACGGGCTGGGGCTTTCCGTGGTGCTGGATATCGTGCTCAACCACTTCGGCCCGGAGGGGAACTATCTCCCTCTGCTGTCGCCCGCGTTTTTCGATGCACAGCGGATGACGCCCTGGGGCAACGGCATCGCTTACGAGCGCGAGCCGGTGAGGCAGTACATGACCGACGCGCCGCTCTACTGGCTGACGGAGTACCGTCTGGACGGCCTGCGCTTTGATGCCATCGACCAGATTAAAGACAGCTCCGGGACGCACATTCTCGAGGAGATTGCCGCGAAGATCCGCGAGGCGATCCCCCACCGGCACGTTCACCTGACCACGGAAGACAGCCGCAACGTGATTTTCCTGCATCCGCGCGATGAACAGGGCCACACGCCGCTGTTTACCGGCGAATGGAACGATGATTTTCACAACGCTGCCCACGTGTTTGCTACCGGTGAGACGCACGCCTACTACCAGGACTTTGCCTTTGAGCCGGAGAAAAAGTTCGCCCGGGCGCTGGCGGAAGGCTTTGTCTACCAGGGCGAGATTTCGCTGCAAACCGGCGAATCCCGCGGCGTGGAGTGCCGCACGCAGCCGCCGCAGTTCTTCGTCGATTTCATCCAAAACCACGATCAGACCGGCAATCGCGCCCAGGGCGAGCGGCTTATCTCCCTCGCGGGGGCTGATAAAACGAGGGTGCTGCTCGCCGCGCTGCTGCTTTCCCCCCATATCCCGCTGCTGTTTATGGGCGAGGAGTTTGGTGAAACGCATCCGTTCCTGTTCTTCACCGACTTTCACGGCGAACTGGCAAAGGCGGTGCGGGAAGGGCGCGCGAAAGAGTTCACCGGCCATGCCGGGCACGATGAAACTGTCCCGGACCCGAACGACGTGAACACGTTTATCCGCTCAAAGCTCGACTGGAACAAAATCGCCACCGACGAGGGCAAAACGTGGCTGCGCTATACGCGCCATCTGTTGACGCTGCGCCATCGCTATATCGTTCCGCTTCTGCATCCGGGCGGTGCCGTTGAGGGCCATGTGCTCAAGACCGCGCCCGGCATGGTGGCGGTGAGCTGGCGCTTCCCGTCAGGCACGCTTTCTCTGGCGCTGAATATTGGAACGAAGCCCGTCGACCTGCCCGCGCTCGCGGGGGAGACGCGCTTCGCCTGGCCGGAGGTCAACGACGTTTTACCCCCGAACGGTATTGTCGTTCGCTTTGCTGATGGAGAAGCATCGTTATGATCCCTTCCGCCACGTACCGTATTCAGTTCCGTAACGGCATGACCTTCGACCGCGTTGTGGCGCTGGTGCCGTATATGAAGGACCTCGGCATCAGCCACCTTTACGCGTCGCCCGTGTTCACTGCCACGACGGGGTCTGCCCACGGCTATGACGTGACCAACCCGAATGAAATCGACCCCGCGATTGGCGGACGAGAAGGCTTTGACCGCATGGCCGCGGCGCTTAAGCAGGCCGGCATGGGGCTGATTCTGGACATTGTCCCGAACCATATGTCCACCTCGCTGGAAAACCTCTGGTGGCGGGACGTGATTGAATACGGCCAGCAAAGCCGCTACGCGCACTATTTTGACATTGACTGGTCGAGGCCGCTGACGCTGCCGTTTCTTGGCGATACCTTTGAGGCGGAGCTGGAGAAGGGAGCCATCACGCTAAAACGTGACCCTGTCACGGAAAAGGCCGCTCTGGTCTACTATGACGCCGAGTATCCGCTCAACCCGGGCACGTACAGCGAGGAGAAGAGCATTGCCGAGCTGCACGAGGCGCAAAGCTGGCGGCTGATGTCCTGGCGGGAGGCGCCGAAGCAGCTCTCATGGCGGCGCTTCTTTGAGATCACCGGGCTGGTCGGCGTCCGGGTTGAAGATGATGCGGTCTTCGACGATACGCACCGGCTGATCCTTGAGCTGGTCCACGCGGGCGTGGTGGATGGTCTGCGCATTGACCATGTCGACGGTCTGGCGGATCCGCTGGGCTATCTGCAGCGCCTGCGGCAGGCCGCCGGGCCCGACTGCTACATCACGGTCGAAAAGATTCTCGCCAAAGGGGAACAGCTCCCCGCTGACTGGCCGGTATCCGGCACCACCGGCTACGAGTTTATCGCCTCGCTGGCGGAGGTGCTGGTCGATGATGATAGCCTGTCGCGCCTGGAGACAATCCACGACGAAACGCTCGGCGTGACGGTCGATCGCCACGCGGAGCTGCGCGATGCCAAAGGCCTGATGACCGATCGCAATTTTGAGGGTGAATTCACCACGCTGCTAAACCTTGCTGAGGATCTGGCCCGCCGCAATGAGGTTGCGCTGCCGCGCGAGGATATCCGCCACGCGCTGCGCGAGCTGCTTATTGCGTTTCCGGTCTACCGCACCTACGGCACTCGCGAGGGGTTAACCCCGCCGGACGTGGCGCTGCTCAACCGCGTGGTTGCCAGCGTGGAGACGTCAGAAGCCGCGCTCAGCCTGATCGTGCGCATTCTTGCCGGCGACCTGCCGGAAGATTGCCGCGAGAGCGCCGCGCTGTTCAGGACCCGCTTCCAGCAGCTGACCGGGCCGCTGATGGCGAAGTCCGTTGAAGACACGCTGTTCTTTCGCCACAACCTTGAGCTTGCGCTCAATGAAGTGGGGGCCGACCCGACGCCGCGCGCGTTTTCCTTATCCCGCTTCCACCAGGAGATGCGCATTCGTCTGGCCCGTCAGCCCGACGCGCTGCTGGGTACCTCCACGCACGATACCAAGCGCGGGGAAGATGCCCGGGCGCGCCTTTACACCCTGACGGAAGCCCCGGAACGCTGGGGTGAAAATCTGGCCCGCTGGCGGCAGATGAACCAGACCCAGGTGCGTTTTCTCAATGACGGTACCGCGCCGAACGCCGCCGATACGTGGATGATCTACCAGGCGCTGGCGGGCGTCTGGCCCGCCACGCTGTCACCGGACGACGCTGAAGGGCTTAAAGCACTCGAAACGCGGTTCCTCGGCTTCCTCGAAAAAGCGCTGCGCGAGGCGAAGCAGCGCACCGACTGGATTGACAGCAACGAGAGCTATGAGAGCGTGGTGTTGAGCTACGCGCGGCACCTGCTTTCACCGGACAACAGCCTGTTCCTGCACGATTTCAGCGAGGCGATGCAGCCCTTTATTCGCGCCGGGCTGATGAACAGCCTCAGCCAGACGGCGATCAAGCTGACGGCGCCCGGCGTGCCGGATATCTATCAGGGCAGCGAGGCGCTTAACTTCAGCCTGGTCGACCCGGATAACCGACGCGAGCCGGACTTTCCGGCCCTGGTGCAACACCTCAGCGCGGCGGATTCCGGGGTGTTTGACAACCCGGCCTGCTGGCGGGACGGACGGGTCAAACAGTTTGTTACCGCCACGCTGCTGCGGCTTCGACCGCACTACGACGCGCTTTTCCGCTACGGCGACTGGCTGCCGCTTAAGGTCACCGGCGAGCGGGAAGAGAACCTGATTGTTTATGCGCGCGTTAAGGACGAGGAGGCGCTGATTGTCGCCGTGCCGCGTCTGGTTTTTGGCATCACCGATAATCATCAGCTGTGGGTCAATACCACGGTGGCGATACCCGACGAACTGGCCGGGAAGCGCTATCGGGATCTGTTCAGCGGTGAGAGCCGCATTCTGCAAAAGACGCTGGATTTAACGTCAGAAAAGGGATGTGTACTGGTTCTGCTTACCTGCGAATAATCGTGGAGAACGAAAATGGCAAAGGATACAACGTTTAAAATTCGGGCCGGTCATGGCCAGCAGTTGGGGGCGAATTATGACGGGAAGGGCGTTAACTTCGCGCTGTTCTCCGCGCACGCTGAACGAGTGGAGCTCTGTCTGTTTGACCCGTCCGGGAAAACGGAAATCGCCCGGCTGACGCTTCCGGAGAATACCCATGAGGTCTGGCACGGCTATGTGCCTGACCTGAAGCCGGGCGCGCTGTATGGCTATCGCGTCTACGGCCCCTACGACCCGGAAAATGGTCATCGCTTTAACCCGCATAAGCTGCTCATCGACCCTTACGCTCGCGAACTGGTGGGTGACATCGAGTGGAACGACGCCCATTTCGGCTATGAGCTGGGGCATGACGAGCTGGATTTGAGCTTTGATACCCGCGACAGCGCGCCGTTTACGCCGAAATGCAGGGTTATCGACCCGAACGCCTTTGACTGGCAGGACAACAACCGGCCGAAGGTACCCTGGCCGCATACCGTTGTCTATGAGAGCCACGTGAAAGGGTTTACCCAGATGAACCCGGCCATTCCGCCCGAGCTGCGCGGGACGTTTGAGGGGATGGGGCACAAAGCCTCGGTCGACTACATCAAAAGCCTGGGCATTACCTCGGTGGAGCTGCTGCCGGTTCACTGGTTCCCGGACGATCAGCATCTGCTCGACCGCGGGCTGAAGAACTTCTGGGGCTATAACACGCTGGGCTTTTTTGCTCCGGCGTCGCGCTACTACGGCCCGGCGGGGATCCAGGGCTTTCGCGATATGGTGCGCGCCTATCATGACGCGGGCATCGAGGTCATTCTGGACGTGGTATACAACCACACGGCGGAAGGCAACGAGCTTGGCCCCACGCTCTCGTTTAAGGGGATTGATAACTACAGCTATTACCGCACGCTGCCCGACCAGCACCGGTACTACATCAACGACACCGGGACGGGAAACACGGTCAACACCTCACACCCGCGCGTGTTGCAGATGGTGATGGATTCCCTGCGCTACTGGGCGGAATCAATGCACATAGACGGTTTTCGTTTCGACCTCGGGACGATCCTGGGCCGCGAGCCCGAAGGGTTTGACCCGCGCGGCGGTTTTTTCGACGCCATGACCCAGGATCCGGTCTTATCCCGACTGAAGCTGATTGGTGAACCCTGGGATATTGGCCCCGGCGGCTATCAGGTGGGCGGATTCCCGCCGGGCTGGGGGGAGTGGAACGACAAATACCGCGACACCGTTCGCGAGTACTGGAAGGGGGACAACGTCTCCACGGACTTTGCCGCGCGGCTTCTCGGCTCCGGCGATCTGTACGATCTGCGTGGGCGTCGCCCGTGGGCCAGCGTCAACTTTATCACCGCCCACGACGGCTTTACGCTGAATGACCTGGTGTCGTACAACGAGAAGCACAACGCCGACAACGGCGAGGACAATAACGACGGGCATAACGATAACCGCTCGTACAACTACGGCGAGGAAGGGCCAACCGAGAACCCGGATATTATTGCTACCCGCGAACGGCAGAAGCGTAACTTCCTCACCACGCTGCTGTTCTCCCACGGCACGCCGATGCTGCTGGCGGGGGACGAGTTTGGCCGCACGCAGAAGGGGAACAACAACGGCTACTGCCAGGACAGTGAGATCTCGTGGATCGACTGGAAGGGGCTCTCCGAAAACGACGCCGCGCTGCGCGAGTTTACCCGTCGTCTCATTGCCCTTCGCGCGCAACAGCCGCTGCTGCGCCGTGAAAGCTGGCGTGACGGGCTGGAGATCCGCTGGTTCAATGCCGGAGGCGGTCCACAGCAGGCCGAGCAGTGGGATGAAGGCTCAACGCTCGGGGTCTCCATCAGCAGGCCGGATCTTCAGCAGGAGGACGGCATCTGGCACGACGTGCTGATGCTGTTCAATCCGTTTGAAGGCACCGTGCCGTTCCAGATCCCGCAGTTTGGCGAAGGGGGATGGGTGCTGGAGCTGTCTACGGCGGATGATGCCGCCACCGGGACAGCGATCACCGAAACCGTTGAGTACGCGCTGGCCGGACGGAGCATTACGCTGTTCCGCCGTCCTTAGTTACAGTGACGCCGCCGCCCGGGCGGCGGTGTCATACAGGGAGGAGATCGTGCGTAACAGCTGCGCGGTCTCGCCAATCGACTTCCCGGCAATGCCGCTCTCCGCGTGGATCGCAATCAGACACGCCTCCCGCACGTCCCGGTATTTCATGCACAGCGCTTTCCCTTCCTCCGTTGTAGAGAAAAAGAGCTCTTTACCCGCTTTCTCGCTCGTCACGTAGCCTGCTTTGACCAGCTTTTTCAGCGCATAGGTCACCACGTGGGTGTCTTCCACGTTGAGGACGAAGCAGATATCGGCCAGCTTTTTCTTGCGGTCGCGGTGGTTCACGTGATGCAGCAGCGAAACGTCAAAGGCGCCCATATCGGGCTCGCCGGCAGCCGTCATGCAGCGCACCATCCATTTGTTAAAGGCGTTGCCGGTCATGATCAGCGCATATTCCAGCTCTGATAACTCCGCGCAGCGCTCGGATACCAGATGGCGGGAAGAGACGATCCGGCCCTCGTTGATATCGTCGCGATCGGGTGAAGCACTCTTTTCTGAGGTCATAACGTTCCTTAGCCAGAAATGTAAACTCATCGATAAAATAAGAACATTTTATTGATAATTTGTTTACATGTTTTTGAGGTTCAGATATAGCTTTTTAGCGCAGGTTTTGCGAAGCCTGCCAACAAAACACAACATCGCTCGCCGCAAATTAAAAAAATAGCCGTCGGCGCGCAACGCTCACTTTCGATAGGGTAAACGTTATGGACGGTACTACGCTGCTGCCGCTGATCGGGATACCGATCGTGGTTATTGGTTTTGCACTGCGCTTCAACCCGCTGCTGGTGGTCGTGGTGGCGGGGCTGGCGACGGGTCTGCTGGTCGGCATGGATTTCGGGATGCTGCTGGAGACCTTTGGCGAGAAGTTCGTCAATAGCCGATCGCTGGCCACCTTCATCCTGATCCTGCCCGTGATTGGTCTGCTGGAATATTACGGGCTTAAGGAGCGCGCCCAGGCCTGGGTGGCGAAGATCGCCAGCGCCACCTCGGCGCGTATTCTGATGCTCTATTTTGTCGCGCGTGAAGGCACCGCCGCGCTGGGCCTGATGTCGCTGGGCGGCCATGCCCAGACGGTGCGCCCGCTGCTGGCACCGATGGCCGAAGGGGCGGCGCTGAACGAATACGGCGAACTGCCGCAGCACATCCGCGACAAAATCAAAGCCCACGCCGCCGCGTGCGACAACATCGCGGTCTTCTTTGGGGAAGATATCTTTATTGCCTTCGGGGCGGTACTGCTGATCGACGCGTTCCTGAAAGAGAACGGTATTCCGGGCATTGAACCGCTGCATATCGGCCTGTGGGCCATTCCAACTGCCATCGCGGCATTAATTATTCATATGACGCGCCTGCTGCGCCTCGATGCGAGCATCCGTCGCGACGTGATGGCCTGGCGTGCAGAGCAGGGTACGCAGGAGGCCGCGCAATGATGACGCTTATCACCATTAACCGCGTGTACTACCTGATCGGCTTTGTCGTAATGCTGCTGGTTGTCATGACCCTGCGCGATCGCGCCAACCCGAGGCGCTTTACTACCGCGCTGTTCTGGTTCTTGTTTGGCGGGATCTTCCTGTTTGGCGATCTGATGGTGCAGGAGCTGGGGAAATCGCTGGCGTACCGGATCATTGGCGGCGGCGTTATCGTTATCGCGCTGCTGGCGGGTTTTGGTCTCGTCGGGAAAGGACACTATAAAATGTCCACCGAGGAGGAGCGCGTCGCGTCGTCAAATCGGCTTAAAAACTGGCTGTTCCTGCCGGCGCTGATGATCCCGGTGGTGACGGTGCTGGGCACGTTATTCCTGAAGGGCGTTTCGATCGGCGGCGTGTTTCTGCTCGATCAGAAACAGCTCACCCTGGCGGCGCTGTGCGTGGCCTGCGTCGCGGCGATCCTCACCGGCTGGTGGCTAACCAAAGGCACGCCGCTCCATGCCGTTCGTCAGTCCCGCCGTCTTGTCGATACCATCGGCTGGGCGGTGATCCTGCCGCAGATGCTGGCCATGCTTGGCGGCGTGTTCGTGGTGGCCAACACGGGTGACTCGGTGCAGAAGGTGGTGAGCCTGTTTGTGAACCCGGATAACCGCTTCATGCTGGTGGTGATTTACTGCGTGGGGATGGCGCTGTTTACCATGATCATGGGTAACGCCTTTGCGGCCTTCCCGGTGCTGAGCGCGGGGATCGCCTTGCCGTTTCTGATCAACGTGCATCACGGCAACCCGGCGCCGCTGCTGGCGATTGGCATGTACGCAGGCTACTGCGGCACGCTGATGACGCCGATGGCCGCGAACTTCAATATCGTTCCCGCCGCGCTGCTGGAGCTGAAAGACAAATATCAGGTGATCAAGATACAGATCCCGACCGCGTTAACCCTGCTGGTGGTGAACGTGTTCTTAATGTATTTCCTCGTGTTTCGCTAAGGAGCTGTCATGGAATTAACGCAACATCAGGCCGACGCGTTTGCCCGCATGCCTTTGACCTATTTGCGCCAGGAATACCCGAACCACATCATGCACCTGCTGAATGATGATGGTGAGGTGCTGCCGCCGCGCGAGCTGCATCCCATTTTCTACGGCTGTTTTGACTGGCACTCGGCGGTGCACGGCTACTGGCTGCTGCTGCGCTGCGTGCGCCTCTATCCAGAATTACCGTGCCGGGACGCGATCGTCGCGCTTTTTGACGAGCACCTGACCGAAGAGAACGTGGCGAAGGAGCTGGCCTATTTTACCGCGCCGTTCCGCGCCTCGTTTGAGCGGCCGTATGGCTACGGTTGGCTGCTGGCGCTGGCCCAGGAGCTGAAACAGTCGTCGCTGCCGCAGGCCGCAGGCTGGTACCAGACGCTGGAGCCGTTAACCCAGGACATTCGCAACCGGCTGGTGGACTACCTCGGCAAGCTCACCTATCCGATCCGCGTCGGGACGCACTACAACACCGCGTTTGCCTTCGCGCTGGCGCTGGATTATGGTCGCGCAGTGGGCGATAAGGCGCTTGAGCAGGCGATTGTGGCAGCGGCGGAGCGGTTTTATCTCGCCGACACGCGCTATCCGGCTCATTATGAGCCCGGCGGAGACGAGTATATTTCCGGCGCGCTGACGGAGGCACTCCTGATGAGCAAGGTGTCGGAAGACTTCCCGGCCTGGTTTGACGCGTTTCTGCCGGAGGTGGGCGCCGTTACGGCACTGATGAACCCGGCGGAAGTGAGCGATCGTACCGACCCGAAAATTGCCCATCTGGACGGATTAAACCTTAGCCGCGCATGGTGTATGAAGCACATAGCGAAAGCGCTTCCTGCCAGCCACCCGGCGCAACCGGCATTGCGCGAGGCGGTGACGAAACATCTGGCCGCCAGCGTCGGGCATGTGGTTGGCAGCCACTATAGCGGCGGGCACTGGCTGGCGAGCTTTGCGCTGCTGGCGCTGGAGTAAACAAACGCGCCGTCTTTCTTGCCGGGTGGCGCTGCGCTTACCCGGCCTACATTGTGCAACGCTTGCCTGGAGGCCTTGCCGGGCGCAGCCTACATTTCTTTGATTTTTAATGCGATTAATACCTTAGTCGGATATTTTTTCGTCATTTCTCTGGAAACAAATATCTTTTTTACCATCGCAAAAGTGTACGATACGCGGCCACATACCCACAGTGGATGGATGGTTAATATGGCTGTTATACCTTTGTTGCCTAAAGAAGGAATCGCACTTGTGTTGGCAAACATGAGGATTGCAAGAGCGCATGGTATGAGTAGAAACATGGCTATCCCTACGACCTATCTTTGGTTTTATCAAAAAGTAAGAAATAAGGGGCCGTGGGATTACAAGCAAGGACACCCGGAGTTAGCAAATTTTGGGAACTTCAATTATGGTTCGGCTGGCTATGCTGCCGGGATACCCTCAGAAACGCTATTGATGGGTGCTGGATGGGCGCAGGAAAGAGCTAAAACCTCCAAAAAGAAATGGGGGCACTGGTATCAAAAACCGCCTTATGGGGATGATCCTCACGATCAGTTTTGGATAAGGCAAGGTATAGAATATGCAAAGAAATACGGTTATTAAACGGCTTCATTGCTTACTCACAACGATTCTATTGCTCGTTGTTTGTGGGTTTCTGACATATCAATACTCTTTTAACGCACCTTCTCACGATAGTTTTGTCAGCAAACAGAAACTCTCTGATTCCGTCACACTGTACATAACTAAGTATGATGATGGAGGCGCTACGGTGTCGGATGTTTTGAATCGCCACGCGTTTAACAGACACCTCAG